>JADFPO010000012.1:0-30284 GCA_022562295.1 Gemmatimonadota bacterium | reverse complement strand
AGTCAAGTCGTTGCGCGCCAGTAGTCGCTCGACGAGGGCAGACGCCGACTGCAGGTCCACGGCGCCCAGCCTAGCGAGGACCTGAGCCCAACGATCCTCAGCAAAGGTCAGCGCGCTGGCCGTATCGAGCGTCGATGCGGCTTCCCGCGTGAATCCCAGTTCGGTCATCGCCAGCGCACGATCGAACAGCGCCGTCGGTTCGGCTGTCCGCTTCAGGTCGTCAAGCGCCGCTGCGGGGCGACCGGCTGCCAATGCGGCTCGCCCACGCCAATACAGGGCCCGGCTGGTGACAGACGGGTCGTCGTGATCGACGAGCGCCGACAGTGTCGCCCACGCCGTGTCGGTCTCACCCACTTCGAGTTGGCATCGGCCCAACAACAATGCTGCCTCCACGCGCAACTCCCCATCCACACTCTCGGTCACCGCAGCGTGGAGCGGACGCACTGCGTCCCGGCACTCGCCGATCCGGCTCAGGGCGCGTCCCTGAAGTAACAGCGCGTCATCGTAGTACTTGCTGTCGGGGTATCGGGTCGCGACTGACTCCGCCTTCACGGCCGCGCGAGTCCAGAGCGATTGCGCCTCCCCTCTTCGCCCTTCACGCTCGGCCTTGCCAGCCTCGTTCGCTAGTCGGTTGGCATTGTAGAGACCGTTGTAGTACGCACAGCCCAGGGATACGCAGGCTAGGACGGTGAGGGTCGAGGGATTGACCGCCAACCTCATGGTTCCGGCCTGACCATCGTCTCGTACCGCAACAGGTACTGCACGATGCCGTCGGCAATCCCGCGGGCAAGACGTCTCTTTCCGCTGCCCGACCGGAGAAAGCGCGCATCTGTCGGATTTGTGCTGTACCCTGTCTCCACCAGGATGGCAGGACGGGTAGCCAGGCGCAGCACCACGAAATTGCGCTGCCCCATCCGGCGCCCACCGTTGGCATGTGCGGCGGCGCCGTGCTGTTGCACCAGTTCGGCAAGCTGTGCGGACTCGCGCAGGTATTCGTTCTCTTCCAGATCGCGCAGGATGAAACTCAGCGGATCGTTTTCGGTATCCTCAATCTCGGTTTGATATCGAAGCGATGCATTTTCTCGCGCTTCGATTCGGTCCGGCGCCTCCGACCGCCTATGATCGAAGAAATAGGTCTCCAGACCGCCGATTCTCTGGTAGCCTCGGCTCCGGCCCAGGGCGTTCACATGCACGCTCACAAACAGATCGCAATCCTCGGAGCATCTCGGCGCGCGCTCCTTCCATGGCACCAGCACGTCGCGATTGCGGGTCATGACGACGTCGATGCCCATGCCGAGAAGCTCGTCGCGCAACAACCTCGCGATCGACAACGCGACGTCTTTCTCGACGAGACCCCCTCCGCTCGTACCCGGATCCGCGCCGCCATGCCCGGCATCAACGACGACCTTGTGGCGCTCCCGCAATCCCAACCGGCGAGCTGCTTCGGGAACGTCGTCTTCCACGCGTGGCTGAGGCGAAGGCGGCTGGCTCACGCGGCTGGCCACCGGCGCCAAGCGCAATTCCTCGAACCGCGCCGCCAGCGGATCGTAACGGTACGCTTCGCTGAACACTCGTGGCACATATTCCGCCAGCCATTGGAGGGGCACGTACAGAGTGTCGCGGAGAACGTACGCGCCTCCGACAACCGGAATGATGCGATTCTGAAATTGAAAGAGTGGGGCATCGAGCAAGAACCGAAACGTCTGCCCCGCGAAGTCCACGTCCGCCCAGGTGACATCGACTCGCATTACAAGAGGAAGGAGACCTGCCAGTTCACCGGCGGGCAACACAGGGTGACCCCGCTCGGTGAAGACCGGTATTGCTCGCTCGCCGCGCGAAGTCGCCACGACGACCGCCTCCGGCGCCGACCGTGGCGTCTCACCCATGGGAGCCAAGATTCCCAACACGAGAAGCAGACTTGGCGCCATCACCGCCGCCGCCTCATCGTCCGAGCGATTTCCCGCTCCGCATCCCGCCGCTTCAAGTCCTCACGCTTGTCATGCACCTTCTTGCCCTTCCCGAGGGCAAGCGTCACCTTGGCGTACCCCCCCTGCAAATGGATGTCCAGCGGCACGAGCGCATGGCCCCGTTGCTCAACAGCGCCGATCAAGTGTCGAATCTGCCGCCGGTGCAGCAGTAGTTTTCTGGGGCGTTCACGTACGTGGTTGGCGTACCCCCCGGACTCGTATGGTGCAATGCTCATACCTTCCAGCCAAAGTTCGCCGTGGCGAAAAACGCCGAACGCGCCCTTGAGGCTCGCGCGCCCGGCGCGTACCGACTTGACCTCCGAGCCCGTCAAAACTAACCCGGCCTCCCACGTCTCCATGATGTGGTAGTCATGGCGGGCTTTGGGGTTCCGGGCGAGTATCTGCTCTTTGCCGGCAGCTGGCGATCGGTCGGTCGACACGGGCTAACTTCAACTTAGATAACAACTTCCGTGTGGTCAACCTCACGGTTGCCGCCCGTGAGTCTGCCCTCTATGTTTCGCCTCTTCGTTGGAAAACACGCCGAAGTGGTGGAACTGGTAGACGCGCTGCGTTCAGGGCGCAGTGGGCGCAAGCCCATGGGGGTTCGAATCCCCCCTTCGGCATGATGCATGGCGGGGAGCGCGGTTGCGGCACGTCCAGCACTGATAACGAGGAGCGACATTCGTCCCTCCTCTTGCCAAGCTACGACGGTCTCACGCCAAGTGCTCGGCTCCCGATGAGAGTCCTCCACCCGTTTCGGCTACGGTCGTGGCGACCACCGGCGTTCAGGCCAGCGGGTAGGCACCCGTGAGGAACGGGTTGCTGGCCCGCTCCCGGCCAATCGTGGTCGACGGGCCATGACCCGGATAGACAACCGTTTCGTCGGGCAGGGGCAGCAGATGGCTCTCGATGCTTCGCAACAGGGTTGAGCCATCTCCACCCGGCAGATCCACTCGCCCAACCGAACCGGCAAAGAGCACATCACCCACGAGCGCGGCACCGTGGCCGATGAACGCCACGCTGCCAGGACTGTGACCTGGAACGTGGACCACTTGGAAGGCGCAGCTGCCCACGGTGACCGACTCTCCGTGCACGAGCCCGCGCTCGGGCGGCGGCGGCGCCTCAATGGTCATCCCCAACGACTCGCCCTGCTGCGCGGCGCCGTCATACAACTGGCGGTCGGCGGCATGCAGGAAAATCTCGACGCCGGTCTCGCGGGCCACGTATGCAACCCCGGCGATGTGATCGATGTGCGCATGAGTGAGCCATATCGCTTGTGGCGAGAGCTTTTCGGTCTCGACACGTCGCAAGAACAACTCTGCCTCTTCACCAGGATCGACGATGACCACATCGCCGGTGGCGCGATCCGCGACGAGGTAGCCGTTCTCGGCGAAGGCACCGTTGGTGAGACAGATGATCTCAGGCGGTGCCAACTGGGGCCTTCGCCTCCGCCGTGCGCTCCGCCAGATACTTTTCAACGGCGATCGCGGCCGTGGTGGCGTCGCCCACCGCCGTTGTGATTTGACGGGTGAGCTGAACACGCAGATCGCCCGCAGCAAATAGGCCCCGGATCGACATCATCATGTGTCGATCCGTGATGACGTATCCGCCGGCATCGTGCTCGAAATGCCCCTTGATGAGGCCGCTGTTCGGCGAGAACCCGATGAAGATGAATACACCAGTGGCAGCGAGGTTGGAGCGCTCACCGGTCTTCGTGTCCTTCAAGACCAAACCCGTGGCGCCGGTCGGACCACCCTCGATCTCTTCGACCACCTTGTTCCGAATGACCTCGATCTTCGGATTATTGAACGTGCGGTCCTGCAACAGCGCCGAGGCGCGAAATTCTTCCCGACGATGGATCAGGTAGACCTTGGTGCCATACCGCGTGAGGTAGTTTGCTTCTTCCACGGCGGCGTCCCCACCTCCGATGACAGCAATCGTCTCGTTTTTAAAGAACGCCCCATCGCACACGGCGCAGTATGACACGCCGCGGCCTGCGTACTCCAACTCGCCGGGAATACCCAGCTTGGCCGGTGTGCCACCCGCCGTGAGTATCACGGCCGCGCTGCGGTACGTCTTCCCCAGTTGAGTGCGGACCTCGAATTCGCCATCCTCCATCTTCTCGATCGCGTCGACGGTATCGGTCACAATCGACGCGCCGAACTTCTCGGCGTGACTAGTCATCTTTTTGGCCAGATCCCTGCCCAGAATACTCTCGAAACCGGGATAATCCTCGATCAATTCGGTATTGAGGAGTTCCCCCCCCGGTAGTCCTCGCTCGATCAACAAGGCATCGATCATGCCGCGGGCCGCGTACATCGCGGCACACAACCCGGCTGGGCCACCACCCACGATGATGACGTCGTAGCTCGTCTTTTCAGTTCCGTTGTTCGTCACCTTGACCTCAGCTGCCGTGTTGGAGCGATGTTACCGCTCGACAGGTTCCTCTCACTTCCAACGACCGATCTTTCCGGCCGGTTCCCGATGCCAGGCGGGAGTGACGCCGGACTGCGAAACCATCACGCGCCCACACGACGGGAGTGCAAGTCTTCCAGCTCGTCGAGCCACTCGGTTGGAACCGATAGCGATCCCAAAGGCCGGCGACCCGGGTTCGATCCGTCCCCATGCCAGTCAGATCCTCCGGTCTTGAGCATTCCGAGTTCGGACGCCCAGTCGCGCAGACGGGAGGCGGTTTTCTCATCATGGGCCGGGTGCAGCACTTCGACGGCATCCACCCCGGCTTGCTGCAAACGTCGCAGGGTCTCGCGCGTACCCCGTCTCTTGAGATGTGCCGCAGAGGTCACGCCCCCCAACCGGCGTACGATGGAGACAACCGACTCCACGCCCGGAAGGGGCCGCGGTACGCACGCGGGTCCGCCATCCGCAAGATAGCGGTCAAACGCTTCGCTTATCGAGCCCACCTCACCCGACTCGACCATGGCCCGCGCGATATGTGGACGCCCAATTGGTGCATCTCCCGCTTGCTCTCGCACCTGCTCCGCCGACACCGCTACACCCAAATGCTGCAGTCGGTTGAGTATTTCACGGGCGCGTTCCAGGCGGTGAGACCGTTGCTTGGCAAACAGACCATCCAATTCGGCGTCGTGGGTTGGAAGAAAGTACCCGAGCAAGTGCAGCTCTCCCCACCACACCTCGACACCGAATTCACATCCCGCGATGACGCGGACATGCGCTGCGGCTCTGGCCTCGGCAACCCCTTCAATCGTATCGTGATCGGTCAGCGCGATCGTGGTGAGACCGGCTCGCGCGGCAGCGCGCGCGACGTCGCGAGGAGCGACCTCGCCGTCCGACGCGGTCGAATGGAGGTGGAGATCCACCACCCCCACGATTCACACCGTCTTCCGGGCGTAATCTGTTTCCGGGCTGGTCCAGGCCGGCTGGGATTGCTCAAAAAGGGCAACCAGCTGCCGGTGCGAAAGCTCTGCGAGCGCGGTGTCCGGTCGTCGCGCGCCCAGAGGGGAAAACCGTGTCACCCGACGGACTCTCTCGCTACCTGTGCCTTTCTCGAACACCAAACCGAATTCGTCCCTAGTGTACTGCGTCACCCGACCGGAGGGGTACACGTCCCAGCGCTCGCCTTCGATCTCGATGGTTCTGCGAGCCACGATCAGACCACACCTGAGGGGAAGGACTCGAGATCCTTCTTGAGATCGCCCATAAACCGGTCCGCATCGGCCCCGTCCACCACCCGATGGTCGTAGGAAATCGACAGCATCGACATCGTACGAATGGCGATCACGTCCTGGCCGTCGTCGAGCGTGATCACCTTAGGTCGCTTTTCGATGGCCCCCACCCCCAGAATGCCGACCTGCGGCTGGTTGATGATCGGCGTGCCAATGTAAGAACCGAACACCCCGGGGTTGGTTACGGTAAACGTGCCGTGCTGGACCTCGTCGGGGCTGAGCTTTTTCGATCGCGCACGCGTCGCGAGGTCCTCGATGCCCTTGGCGATGCCGAGCACCGAAAGGCTATCGACGTCACGCAACACTGGCACGATCAACCCCCAGTCTAACGCCACGGCGAGCCCAATGTTGACTGGTTTGCGGTATATGATGCTGTCACCACTAACTGATGTGTTGAGGATCGGATGTTTCCGCAGGTTGTCCGCAACGGCTTTCACGATAAACGCCATGTAGGTCAACTTGGCACCGCGATCCGCATACTCTTGTTTCTTCGCCTGCCGGATTCGCACGATGTTGGTGAAGTCGATTTCATAGAAAGTGGTCACATGCGCCGAAGTGCGGCGAGAGACCACCATGTGGTTCGCGGTAAGCTTGCGAATCCGGCTCATCGGCTCTACCCGATCGCCTTCCCACGGCTCGACCGTCGGGTGGATGACTCCCTCCGAAGCCGCCGGCACGGCAGCGGGCGCTCCCGGCGCCGTGGTCGCAGGCGCCGGCGCTCCTGACTCGATGAACTGCAGGATGTCCTTCTTGGTCACCCGTCCGGCAAATCCGGTTCCGTCAATCCGGCTGATATCCACGCCGTGCTCGGCGGCGATCTTGCGCACCAACGGTGTGGATCGTTGCCGCAGGCGTTCTTCGGCCGTCTGGGGGGCGGCCGCGGCCGGGACAACCGCCGGAGGGGTGACGGGTTGAGGCACACTGACCGGAGGCGACTCGGGGGGAGCGGGCGCTGCGGTGCCGCTCACCTCCGACGGCTCGAGGGGAGCGCTCGGTTCCGGTAGTGGTGCATCCCGGTCGGTTTCCAGCACGGCCACGACCGTCAGCACTTCGACGGTTTCACCTTCCGCCACCTTGACCTCTGCGAGGATGCCTCCCGCAGGCGAGGGCACCTCGGCGTCCACTTTGTCGGTCGAGATTTCGAGGAGCGGCTCGTCACGCTTCACCTCGTCTCCAACTTTCTTGAGCCACCGCGAAACCGTTCCTTCCGCGATCGACTCTCCCATCTGCGGCATTATGACATCGACACGAGCCATCCCGAATCTCCCAGGTGGGTCTTTTTCAACTTCCGCCCGTCCTAAAATAGCGGCTCGCGCCCCCTTCTGGGACCCGATCGCCCTCCGACACCGACACCGTCCTTATCAATACGCTAACAGCCAGCGAGCCGACTTGACGATATCCGCAGTTTGCGGCAGAACGTAGTCCTCGAGGGTGGGTGCGTAGGGAATAGGCGTATCGTGAGCCGTGACGCGCATGATCGGCCCGTCCAACCACTCAAATGCGTTTTCGTTGATCCGGGCCGTGATCTCACCAGCCACCCCGCCTGTTCTCGTGTCCTCATGAACGATGAGCAGCTTGTTGGTTTTGCGCACAGTAGCGGTGACCGCCTCGTCATCCATCGGGAGCAAGGTACGCAAATCCAGCACTTCGATAGATGCGCCATCCTCCCGCTCGATTTGCTCGGCGGCATCGAGCGCCTTCCACACCATGGCCGACCACGTCACGATGGAGAGGTCGGTTCCCTCGCGGGCAATGCGCGCCTTGCCGATCGGCGTGAGGATCTCTTCGGTATCGGACAGATCCTCTTTGATCCGCCGATAGAGAAACTTGTGCTCGAAGTACAGCACTGGATCGTCATCGCGGATCGCAGACTTGATCAGCCCCTTGGCATCCCGTGCGGTCGCAGGACACACGAGCTTGAGCCCGGGTGTGTGGAAGAACCCAGCCTCTGGGTTCTGCGAGTGGAACGGCCCGCCACGGACGTACCCTCCCGAGGGTCCGCGCACCACGATGGGCGTGGAGAGCCCCGCCCGATACCGTGCGGTAGCTACGTAGTTGGTCAGGATGTCGTATGCGCACGCGACGAAATCCATGAACTGCATCTCGGCAATCGGGCGGAGACCCATGTGGGCGGCGCCGGCAGCGGCCCCCACGATAGCCGCCTCGCTAATCGGCGTGTCGATTACCCGCGCCTCGCCGAAGCGGTCCTGAAAGCCGTCGGTGACCTTGAACGCACCGCCGTATCGTCCGATGTCCTCACCCAACATGAACACGGACTCATCGCGCTCCATCTCCTCGAACATGCCCTGGCGCAGTGCCTCCAGGTAGGTGATTTCAGGCATCGAGCCTCCGGAACCACAGCCCGTCGGCTTGCGCCGGGAACGCGGTCACTTGCTCGAGGGCCTTCTCATCCGAGGCCGGCGCCGGGTCGTTCTCGCAATCGTTCACTATCCGTTCCAACTCCTGGTCCACGCGTTCAACTATTTCGTCGAGTTCGTCGCGAGAAGCCCACCCGTTTTCGAGCAGTTGATCCGCATAGCGCCGCACCGGGTCGTTGTTCTCCGCCCATTCGGCGATCTCGGCATCCGGTTGGTATCGTTGATCGTCGTGTTCGGCGTGCCCTTTCCTACGATACGTGAGCACCTCGATCAGGGTCACCCCTCCGCCGGCGCGGGCACGCTCCACGGCTTCCTTCGTGGTTTCATAAACCGCGAGCACATCATTGCCGTCGACCGTCACGCCCGGAATGCCATAGGCGTACGCCTTGTCCGCCAACCGCTGAGTCCGGCACTGGCGCGCGGTTGGAGTGGAGTACGCATACCGGTTGTGCTCGACGATCACCACGAGGGGCAGGCACAGGACCGCAGCGAAATTCACACCCTCGTGAAAGGTACCAGTACTGCACCCCCCATCACCGATGTACACCAGGCCGACGCGCGACTCACCGCGCATTTTGAAACTCAGGCATATCCCGGCCATGACGGGGATCATATCCCCCAACGGCGAGATTTGGCCTAGATATCCCAGATCGAAATCGTTGAAGTGCAGGTTCATCTCCCGTCCGCCGGTGGGACTCGTCTCCTTCGCCATGTACTGTCGGAGCACCTCGATAGGCTTCGCACCCTTTACCAGCATCGATCCCAGATTGCGGATCAGTGGCGACAGCATATCGCCGGCGTCGAGCGCGTACGCGCTGGCCACGCTTTCCCCTTCCTGGCCCAGCGAACGATACAGCCCCCCGACGACCTTGCCCTGACGGTAGAGATTGACCAAACGCTCCTCGAGTGACCGGGTCAAGATCAGGTAATAGTAGATCTCGAGAAGCTGCTGCCGACTGAGACCCGCAGCAACCGCCGGGTGGTCAACCACCGAGGTAGTCATGCGCTCACCGGAAATGCCAATACGGTCCTCATTGGATTTAGTCTCTTGTCTCCAATACGCCGCGGATGTTCATGGTTCGGATGCTTGCGATGAACGAGCCGAGCGTCAGACGGAGCGCGTGCCCGACGGCGCCGTGGGCGCGACGGGAGGAATCGCGGGAGTGCTAGTAAGCACCGCGAAGCTCGTGGGACGGATGGGCTAGCTTGTGGACCCGACTGAGAAAACCCTTCGCCATCTTATCCACTTCGCTTTCACCAACCTGGTCGGTTTCGGCGGTGATGTGCACGTAGTGCCCACCCTCCGCCCGAACCGAAATCTTCACCTCACCCAACGTGCCGGTGAAGCGCCGCAGTCTATCGCCCCGCTCAGCCGTTTCGAGGTGGCCCTCGAAAAATCGCTCCGCCTCCGCCAACACCTGCTCTGGCGCAACGGAGGTTCGGTGAAAGTAACGCATGCGCTCAGATCGCCTCAGCCAAGACGGAGTATCGAACCAACGGTAACACGTGACGACCGTACCCGGTGAGACGTATCGCTTCAGGCACGATCGTATTGATAGTATTCCACGCCGAGGTGGGTTATCCGCTCCTCGCCCATGATCCATCGCAGCGTGTTCTTGAGTTTTGCGTGCTGGATGAACAAGTCATGCTCCGGCGCCAGCTCCGGAGCCGCCATCGGACTCTTGAAGTAAAACGAGAGCCATTCCTGTATACCCGACATCCCGGCCCGTTGGGCGAGATCGAAGAACAAGGCGAGATCGTGTACGAGCGGCGCCGCGAGAATCGAATCCCGGCAAAGGAAATCGACCTTGATCTGCATCGGATAGCCAAGCCATCCGAAGATATCGATGTTATCCCAACCTTCTTTGTTGTCGCCTCGTGGCGGGTAGTAGTTGATTGTGACCTTGTGATACACGTTGCCGTAGAGATCGGGATACACCGACGGCTGAAGTATATGTTCGAGCACGCCGAGCTTGGATTCTTCCTTGGTCTTGAAAGACTCGGGGTCATCCAGCACTTCGCCGTCCCGATTTCCCAGGATGTTCGTGGAATACCACCCGGCTATCCCCAGCATTCTGGCCTTCAACATGGGCGACAGAACCGTTTTGATCATCGTTTGACCAGTCTTGAAGTCCTTGCCGCCCACGGGCACGCCCCGATCCTCTGCCAACGCGAGTAGCGCGGGCGTGTCGACACTCAAGTTGGGCGCGCCATTGGCAAACGGTACGTCCTCCATGATGCTCGCCCACGCGTAAAGCATCGACGGCGCAATGGTGGGATCATTGTCGGTCATCGCCTGTTCGAATGCGGCAAGGTTGTCGTGGACCGGTCCCGGCGCGATGAACACTTCCGTGGAAGCACACCACACCATCACCAACCGACTGCAACCGTGCTCCTTCTTGAATTGCCGGATGTCCTCCCGAATGGCCTCGGCCAGATCTCTCTTTGTTTTGCCGGATTTGACGTTCGTCCCCTGGAGGCGCTTGACGTACTGCTGATCGAAAACGGCCGGCATGGGACGCAGGCTGCGCAAGAAATCCGCTATCGGCTCTACGTGTTCGGCGTCCAGTACACCACACACCTTGCATGACTCGTACGCGTCGTCTGGAATGGGATCCCACGCTCCGAACACGAGGTCGGACAGCTCGGCCAGAGGGACGAATTCGCGGATCCGAGGACTACGATGCTCCGTGCGCTTGCCCAGCCGAATCGTGGCCATCTCCACCAACGATCCCACCGCTTTCGCACGCTCGCGTCGAACGTTTTCCACGCCGGCTACGTAAGTGGTGGCCACCGCTCCAAGCCCCACCAGAAGCACTCCGAGTTTTCCTTCGGCTTGTTCAACCGTGCGATGCTCAACCTCAGTCACCACTCTGTCCTTTCTCCATGGAGTCCGCCAAACCTGTTACTGCTTGGCGCGGCATGTTTTCCCGTGTTGCGCTGCGCGTGAGCTTGTATACGTGGTGCACACGCTGGATGACGGTGATGACGGCAAGGAGCGCCAGCACGCTCACGATGCCGAGCAGGAGCATGCCGTCACGTCCCGGGCCCAAAAACATCATCGGGACGCCGAGGAGCAGAATCCGTTCGGCTCTTTGCGCCACCCCCACCTTGCACTCGAGCATCAGGCTTTCGGCCCGAGCCCGGGCATACGACACGATCAACCCAGCCGACATGGCGACCATACTCGCCATCACCGCATATACGGCATAGGGTTCCGGTACGCCATCGCGCATGAAGAATACCGTGATTCCCCCAAACAGGGCGGCCTCTCCCACCCGGTCGAGCGTGGAATCGTAAAACGCTCCGAACCGAGACAGCCGGCCACCCGCGCGGGCAACCTTGCCGTCGAGCATGTCCAGCACTCCACTCAGCAACAGAAGCGCTCCGGCAGCCCGCACCGCACCCATCGCAAACGCACCGGACGACGCCACGAGCGTTGCAAATCCGAGGGTGGTAAGTGTGTTCGGGTGAACCTGGGCGACAATCAAACGGTCAGCGATCGGGCCTAAGCTGTCCTCAAACGGCCGCCGAATCCATCTGGGGATGAGTTTCATAGGCTTCCGTCAATAGGCTGCTAACAATAACGGTCCCAATGGCTTGGGGCCACCCCCACCACCCGGGGCGGGCCAAGGGCGTTCTGGGGCCGAGCGACTGGCAGCGGTCGAAGCGGGCTCGGGCATTGGCGTGACTGCGGCCCTGGTCCTATCAGTGGTACAGCAGGAATTGCTTGCGTCGGGTGGCGAACGTTGCGCCGTCAACCAACCAGCGCGCCCACAATTGACCCAGGTCTCCCCCGGTCGCGACCACTTGACGGAGCGCATCATTTCCGGCCAGGCGCCTCAACCGGGACGCCCGGATCGTGAGCGAGTCGCCATGGACCGCGTAAACCGCCGCCAACAGGTCGGTGGCCACCTCAACGGGGTTGTACGCTTCCCGATCGGTCACCACCAGCCGTAGGGCGGGAAGAGCGACCCCGCCATACTTCCCGTCCGGCGGCTGATCGGGAGTCACCACGGTGTCGGAGATGGCGACACCCCGGTGGGCGGTCAAGGATTGCGCCACTAGCGACGGGCGTAGCCATGGAGCCGCGATGATCTGGAAGGCAATGGGCGTGCCCCGCCCTACCGAGAGGTTGGTGGCCTCGAAGAGCACCAGCCCGGGATAGTGGGTGGCGCTCTCGAGATCGGGCATGCTGGGAGACGGACGAACCCATGGAAGCCCTGTGTCGTCGAACCACTCGGCGCGCCGCCAGCCCGCTGCCGGCACGACGGTGAGATCGGCGCCGAGGCCCAATTCGTCGTTTCCGTACAAGGCAAGTTCTCCCAGCGTCAGCCCGTGCCGCATCGGTATCCGCAGCACGCCGACGAAGGACGTGTCCTCCGACGTCATGAGGGGGCCCTGGATCAACATCCCACCGATGGGATTGGGGCGGTCGAGAATCACGATCCGCGTGGCTGTGCCGCGCGCCGCGCGCATGGCCAAGAGGACCGTGGAGATGTATGTATACGTGCGGGCACCGATATCTTGGAGATCAATGGCCAGCACGTCGATCCGGTCGAGCATCTCTGGGGTAGGAGATCGCGTGTCACCATACAAGCTGTAGATCGGGAGACCCGTGGCCGAGTCGACCCTGTGCCCGATGGCTGCATCGTCGAGCACGCCGCGGAACCCGTGTTCCGGACTAAACAAGGCCGTCAGCGCGACACCCGCTTCAAGAAGCAGTTCGACGTCACTGGACCCGTCGCGTCCGACGCCGGTTTGATTGGTGAGCAGTCCAACACGGGCGTCCGCCAGCAGATGCAGCGAGTCGGAGAGGAGCACCTCGATTCCCGGCCTGACGCGCGGCGAGGTGTTGCACGCCACGAGGCAGGCTCCCATGACCAACAGGACGGAACATCGTAGATTGACCTCGTGAGACATCTTGCCTCCCCATTTGTCGTCCTGGCCGTCGCGGCCTGCGCCCAAGCTACCGGAACGGCACGGCAACTCCAGCTATCGCCCCCAGCCGAGCGGGCCGTATCGGCACGTCCCAAGCTAACCGTCGACTCGCTGTTGGAAACACTCAGTGTGCGCGCCAAGGTCGGACAGCTCATCATGCCGTGGCTCTCCGGCAGCTACATCGCAACGGAGACCGATGCGTTCGATACGGCCGCGGCGTGGGTGGAGGAATTCGGCGTCGGCGGGATCATCATCTCGGCCGGCTCGCCACTCGACGCAGCCGCAAAGTTGAATCGACTCCAGCGCCGGTCCCGCCTCCCGTTGATGGTGGCCGCCGATCTCGAGTTCGGCGCCGCGATGCGGATGATCGGGGCCACTGCGTTTCCCATGCCGATGGCGTTCGGCGCGACCGGCCGCGAACTCGACGCGTATCAGCTCGGCAGAATCACGGCACTCGAAGCGCGGGCGATCGGTATTCACTGGACGTTTTCACCCGTCTCCGACGTCAACAACAATCCGGCAAATCCCATCATCAACACACGGTCGTTCGGCGAGTCGCCCGATGCGGTGGCGAAGCTCGTGGCGGCGTACGTGCGCGGGGCGTCGGACCACGGCCTCTTCACGACGGCCAAGCACTTTCCGGGTCACGGTGACACTGGCACCGACTCCCACATCCAATTGCCCGTGTTGGACGCGTGCTGGGACAGGCTCGACTCCCTCGAACTGGTCCCCTTCCGGGCGGCCATCGAGGCCGGCGTCACAAGCGTCATGACCGCACACATCGCGCTGACGTGCTTTGACCCGGACGATCAGCTGCCTGCCACGCTCTCACCCGGCATGATGACCGGCGTGCTCCGGGATTCGCTCGGATTCGAGGGAATGGTCGTCACCGACGCCCTGACCATGGGAGCGATCATCAACCGCTTCGGCGCTGGCGAGTCCGCCGTGCGGGCATTCCTCGCCGGCAGCGATCTGCTCCTCATGCCCAATCACCTCGGGGACGTGGTGCAGGCGATGGTCGCGGCAATCGATTCCGGTCGTATCACGCCGGAACGGCTGGACCGGTCGGTTCGAAGAATGCTGGTCCTGAAACAGAAAGCAGGCTTGTTCGCCACGCGAACCGTTTCGCTTGACAGCATCCCGGCAACCGTGGGCCGCCGCGCCCATCAGGACGTAGCCGACGACATCGCCGCGCGCGCGCTCACCCTCGTACAGCAGGGTCCTCTTTCCCAATTTCGCGATGAGCGCACCCGGACAGCGGTCATCACCTACGCTGAAGAAACGAATCATTCGATCGGTTCGGTCCTCATTCGTGAACTCGTTCGACACGGTGACACGATCACCATGTTCCGCATCTATCCGACGTCCGGCCCAATGTCGTACGACTCGGCTCGGTCGGTGATCCGTGCCAACCCTCGAGTGGTTTTTGCCAGCAGCGTCCGCCCCATCTCGGCCCGAGGCCATGTGGCACTCCCGGAAGCCTTGGCCGACCTCATCGTCCGCACGGGAGCCGAACGACCGACGGCACTCGTATCCTTCGGCAGCCCTTATCTCATGAGCCAAGTCCCGTCGTACTCCGGCACGTTCATCCTGGCGTGGAATGCCGTGTCGGCTAACGAACGTGCCGTAGCGAACGCGCTGGCAGGGACCGCGGCCATCACGGGGAAGTCCCCCATTACGCTCTCGGACCGGTTTCCCATAGGGCACGGTATCTTGGTACCGGCGCGATGATGCGAGCGGCCGGCCTCGCCCTCGTGCTCGCCGCGTGCAGCCCGGACGCCGCCGACGTTACACTCCCCCTGCCGCGCGTCCGTCCAGAATCCGTCGGACTCTCACCTTCGGCCCTCGACAGCATCACCAGCTTCCTACGGCAGAAGGTGGCCGAAGACGCTTTTCCCGGTGGTGTGCTGGCCGTCGGGCGACGCGGAGCCCTGGCATACCTCTCAACCGTGGGCCGGTACGGCGACGACGACCCGCGGGCCGTGGAAGCCAACACGATCTACGACCTTGCGAGCCTGACCAAGGTGATCGGACTCACCACCGCGACGATGCTGCTAGTTGCCGACGGCCGACTGGACGTCGAACGCCCCGTGGTCGAATACGTACCCGAGTTTGGTCGCCGCGACGTCACCGTCAGACATCTGCTCACTCACACGTCCGGATTAGAGGCATGGGTACCGCTGTACTCGGAAACCGAGGACGCCGGAGCCGCGCTGCGATACATCTACCAAGCGGACCTGCAGAGTGACCCCGGTGCCGCCTACACGTATTCGGACCTCGGAGCAATCTTGTGGACCCAGGTCGTCCAGCGCGTGGCCGGAGCAGAGCTCGACAGCTTCCTCCACGACCGGGTGTTCGGACCCCTCTCCATGACCGACACCCGCTTCCGGCCGCCGGAGAGTCTCGTCGAGCGCATCGCGCCAACCGAGCAGGATCCCTGGCGTGGTCGCATGATCCGCGGGGAAGTTCACGATGAGAATGCCGCCCATTTGGGGGGGGTATCCGGGCATGCGGGGCTATTCTCGACTGCCCCGGATCTGGCGCGGTTCGCGATCTGGTTGCTCGACTCGTACCACGACCGTGTCGCAGACGCGATCGCGCCAAAACTGCCCGCGGCGCTGGTGCGGCAGTTCACGGCGCGCCAGCCGGGCCCGGAGGGCTCCACGCGAGCCCTGGGCTGGGATACCCCAACTCCAGGCGGCGGAGCTAGCTCAGGCCACCTGCTCAGCGCGTCGAGCTTCGGTCACACGGGGTTCACGGGGACATCCATCTGGATCGACCCCGAACGGGATCTGTTTATTATTCTCCTCACCAACAGGGTACACCCCACGCGGGAGAATCGCGCGCTCCTCCCGCTCCGTGGCATCGTCGCCGACATGGTCGTCGAGGCCATCACGGACGGCAGCTTTTGAAATCCTCGAGAACTTCGAGCTGACCAATCGAGGCCATCCAGACCTATCACATCACCTTCCCACAGCATCTCCTCGTTGACTTAAAAAACGCGCCTTCGTAAGTTTCTTTGCCATCAGGAGAAACACATGACGACTGTACAGCGACCAGAAATGACGGTGAACCTGAGCCTCACGGACGAGGCCGCGGCCCAAGTCAGGAATTTCATGGACGCTGAGCAGGTTTCTGCAGAGACATCCGGTTTGAGAGTATCGGTGATGCCTGGTGGATGCGCCGGGTTCAAGTACGGACTCAACATCGAGGAGCAACCGCTCGACGACGATATCATCGTCGAGAAGGACGGGCTCAAATTTTTCATCGACGCATTCAGCGCGCAGTACCTCGAAGGAACGCGCATCGACTACGTATCCAACGTGAACGGCAACGGGTTCACGTTCAACAATCCCAGTGCCACGGGCGGGTGCGGATGCGGCAGCTCTTTTAGCTCCTAACTCGTTGATTGCGGCAAAGATGTCCTCCTCGGCCTGCGGTAGACGCAGGCCGCTTTTTCGTATGGCGCTCCATTGAGCACATTCGACCTCGCCGTGATGGCGGTGTACTTCGGAGCCGTCATCGCAGTCGGGGTCTATTTCGCACGCCGGACGGGCGACGCGACGGAGTACTTTCTCGGGCGTCATCAGATGCCATGGGTTGCGGTGATGTTATCGATCGTCGCCACCGAGACATCGGCACTGACGGTTATTTCCGTCCCCGGCCTCGGGGCACGAAGCAATCTCACCTTCCTGCAGTTGGCATTCGGCTACCTAGTAGGCCGCATCGGTGTGTCCATCTGGCTACTGCCCGGCTATTTCAGCGGAGAGCAGGATACGGCATATCAACGGCTGGAAGCGCGCTACGGTGTGCTCACCCGTCGCTTGGCATCCGGCATATTCATGACCATCCGCGCGCTGGGTGACAGCGTGCGGGTGTTTGCCACGGCCATCCCGCTTGCCATCGTGACCGGTTGGTCGATTCCGCTAAGCATCCTTGTCGTGGGACTCGCCACCCTGGCCTACACGTGGGCAGGGGGAATACGAGCGGTCGTGTGGGTCGACGTCATGCAGTTGGCCCTGTACACGCTCGGAGGCGTCGTGGCGCTCGTGATCGCGGCGAACCTTGCGGGAGGATTCGGCGAGTCACTCGCCGCCGCCGCCGAGGGCGGCCGACTGCAGGTCTTCGAATGGAGCAGCTCACTGACCATTCCCTACACCTTTGCCAGCGGGATCATCGGCGGCGCGTTCCTATCCGCCGCGTCGCATGGGACCGACCATATCATCGTTCAGCGAATCCTCGCGATTCGGGACCTGGGCGGCGCCCGGAAGGCCTTGATCGGATCCGGTATCCTGGTCATCGGGCAGTTCGCCCTGTTCCTCGTTGTGGGGGCGCTCATTTGGGCAGCTGGAGCCGACGACGGCGTGATGCCCAGCGACGAAATCTTTCCTCGGTTCGTACTCGATCACCTTCCTGCGGGGCTGGCCGGGTTGGTGGTCGCCGGGTTGCTCGCCGCGGCCATGAGCACCCTGAGTTCCTCCTTGAATTCATTGGCCTCGGCGACCACGCACGATTTCTATGCCCCGTTCACGGGCAGCCGCGATCCCAAACACCTCCTCCGCGTGGGCCGGTGGGCGACGGTCGCCTGGGCGGCGGTTCTCATGGTAGGGGCGCTCTCTTTTCGATCCAACGGGACACCTGTCGTGGAGTTGGCCCTTTCCATCGCCTCGATCACCTACGGAGGACTGCTGGGCACCTACATCATGACCGGCGTCGTTCGACGCAGCGAACAACCCGACGCCGTCGCTGCGATCGTCGTGGCAACGGTGGCCATGCTGGTGATCGTGTTCGTCAAGCCGGGTGAGTTTGCGGCCGATCTCGCCTGGCCTTGGTACGTGCCACTCGGCACTGCCATCACCCTCGTGGTTGGGTTCACCTCCTCTCGGATACGCCAGGCGGTGTCCTCCGCATGACAATCGTGGCGGGTGTCGACGCAGGGGGCTCGCGCACGGTCGCCGTCATCGGAGATCTGTCTGGCAGTGAACTGGGCCGCTCTACCGGAGCGCACGCCAATGCGGCAACAAGTGGGCCCTCCGCCGCCGCCGCAACCATCGCAGCCACCGTACGAAATGCGCTGGACCAAACCGCGTTCGCGGCGCCGATCGCGTCGCTGGTGGTAGGGGCTGCCGGCGCGGGGCGCGATAGGCACCGCGACGCCCTACACGCCGCACTAGCCGAGCAGCAGATCGCCCAGAAACTGCAGGTCACGACCGACGCAGCCGTGGCGCTCGAGAGCGCCTTCCCGGCTGCGTTGGGCGTGGTACTCATTGCCGGCACCGGTTCGATCGCCTACGCTCGCGACCCGGCCGGCGAAGTATGCCGCGTGGGCGGTCACGGACCGCGTTTCGGCGATGACGGAAGCGGGTTCAGCCTCGGACGCGGGGCCATTGGAGCAGCGTTACGCGCACACGAGGGGCGCGGACCGGCAACGGTTCTCGAACATGCCCTGTGGGCGGCGACCGCTACCGAGTCGAACGGCGACTTCCAAGAATGGATCGAACAGGCTGGCACAGACCAGGTTGCAGGGCTCGCCGAGGCCGTTTGCAATGCTGCCGATGGGGGCGACGAAGTGGCCGTATCGCTAGTGCGAGACGCCGGACGATCCCTCGCCGATCATGTGGTCGCGTTATTGCCCCGATTCGACCACCGGAGCTCGGTGCAAGTGGCGTTGCATGGGGGATTGATAGTTCCGGATACTGCGGTTCGCCGGGTCTTGCTGACGGAACTCGCCACGCGGGCGCCCGCGGTCGAGGTATGCGGCGGGGCCGTCGATCCAGCGTCTGGGGCGCTCCGTCTGGCCGTTCAAGCACTGCGTACCTAGTCGAGTCTGCTTCACCGCAAAGCGCATACTCGCATTGCGGTCGACCAGCCTTAATCCGCAATCTGCGTTTCGCCCGCCGCGGCCTCCTCGACTTTCTGTCCCAGGAACCGGAATACGGCCCACACGACCGTCCCACCCACCGCCAAACATACCATGGGCGGCACCCCCAACGCCGACGGAACGACTCCCAGGACCAGTGCTACGCCGGCCACGAACACCGCATACGGAAGCTGGGTTCGAACGTGGTCCACGTGGTCGCAGCTCGATGCGGTCGAACTCAGCACGGTGGTATCGGATATCGGTGAGCAGTGATCTCCCATGATGGCCCCCGCGAGCACCGATCCGATCGCCCCGAGTACGATGGCCTTTTCGGGGCCGCCCGCCGCTAAGTCGAGTCCGCCGGCCATGGTAATGGACAACGGCACAACCAGCGGGACGAGAATTGCCATGGTGGCCCACGATGTCCCGGTCGCGAAGGCGATGAGCGCGGACACGACAAACACGGCCGCCGGGAGCAAGAACACCGGCATCGTGTCTGACAGCAGCTGGGAGATGTAGGCGGCCGTCTCGAGTGCCCCGGTGACCGCTCCGAGCGACCACGCCAGGACGAGGATGATCATCGCCATCAGCATCGCGCGAAGGCCTCCCAACCAGGCCTCGATGGCCGCGCGGAGCGAAAGGATTTTCTGGCTCACCGCCAGCGTGATCCCCACGATACACGCGAGAACAGCCCCCCACAGCAACGGCGAAAAAGGATCCGATCCCCCAAAGACTCTTCGCAGCAGCGTGAAGAACGGAGCGTCCCGTTCGGGCTCGGGCAACGCCGAGTATCCCGTCACGACAAGCCCCGCAAGCACGGTCACGATCAAGACCGCCACTGGAATCACGCCGTTCCACCACCGACCCGAGGGTGCCGATTCCAGCTCGCTCAGATCACCGCCGATGTCTGCGGCGGGTTGAGCCCCAGGTCTCAACACTCCCCCCCCCGACGCGGCACGCCGCTCCGCCTCGAGCATCGGCCCGAAATCCCGACCCGAAACCGCGACGACGGCAACGGTAAAGAGGGCGAGAATCGGGTAGAACATGTACGGGATCGCTTGCAGGAACACATCGAAGGCCGACACCGATGCCAGCTGGGCCGCGAACTCCGGGTTGCCCGCGTGCTGCGCGGCAGCGAGTTCGAACCCGTCGTCGATCAGCCCCAGCTGATAGCCGATCCACGTCGATACGAAGAACAGGGCCGCTACGGGTGCCGCGGTGGAGTCCACGATGTACGCGAGCTTCTCACGCGACACCTTCAACCGATCGGTCAGCGGGCGCATCGTGTTGCCCACGATGAGGGTGTTGGCGTAGTCGTCGAAGAACACTGCCAGCCCCGCACCCCACGTGACCAGCTGGCCGCGCGCCCTCGTCGTCGCGAGCGGGACCATCACATCCACAATGGCGCGCATCCCGCCCATCTTGATGACCACCCCCACCATCCCACCGAGCAACAGCGAGAACAAGATGATCGCCCCGTGATCCGGATCGGCGAGTTCGCCCCTCGCGAACTCGTTGGCCGCGCGAAAAACGGCGGTGAGCGGATTGTACCCACTGAGGAAAAGGCAACCGATCCAGATCCCGGCGAACAGGCTGACGATTACTTCCCTAAGCATCAAAGCCAAGCCGATGGCGACCAGTGGCGGGAGGATGCTGACCCAACCCGGGAGTACTGGGCGATCCATCAGGGAGACCTCGCCTCCCGCGGTAAAGCTCAGGGGAGCAGCGCTGCCTCGCTCGACGACCACATCACCGAGAACGACCGAGCTACCCGGAGCGATCACCGTGTCGGCCAGCAACCGCCCGTCGGCAAACCTCGCCGTGACCCGCACCGGCGCGGTTGCCGTTGGCGCAGTCATCGTGATCGAAAAACCTACGCCACGAAGAAAGACCGCCGGCCCGTCGAGCTCGATTTGCTGCGAACGCGCCTGCCCAACCGCCCCTGCCGACGCGGCGGCGACCACCATCAGCACGATCAAACGACGCATGCCGACGCCTCCATGAGTGAAAACTGGCTTAGGGTTTTTTACAGCGTGAAAACCAGCACCGCCGTTCCGGCCACGCGCGTGCCATCTGGCAGCGTGGCAGGATCGAATCGAAAACGAAACATGGTCTCGCGGAATTTCTTGCGATACCCTCCATCGCCGATCCGGGGCTCGACCTCGACATCCATCACGCGCCCCTGCTCATCCACCGCGAACCGCACCTGATAAGTGTGGCCCTGAACCGAGCCCGGCCGCGGGAGCGGTGGCAAAAAGGTATAACGAACCTCGGGCGGGAAGACAGTGCCGCCCTCCCCGCCTGACCTCGGGCCGACCCCACTGCCGGATCCCGTGCCCTCTCCGCTCCCAACACCACCGCCGGATCCGGTGCCCGCTCCCCGCGCTCCCCCAATGCCTGCGCCCGCTCCGATGGTGCGGGCCATTTGGATCAGACGCGCGTTCAGCGGAAGATCGGTTATGACGCGAGGCTCGTGGCGCGTGATGGCCGTGACGCGCAGTACCGGGAGCACCATCGTCACCGTCCGAATGGGAACTGCGGTAGCTGCGGCGGGTGCGGCTGGCGGTGGCGCCAGCGCCACATACGTGATTTCGGGACCACCCCCTCCCCCTCCACCCCCCGGAAGGCCTGGGTACCCCGCGGCGCGACGGGTATCGATCTCGGCACTCTGCTCCCACAAGAGAACTGTCAGGAGGACCAGATGGAATGCGATCGACAGGGGAAAGAAACCACGAGCGAACGGTCGCGGCTGCGGCATCTGGGCACGGGGAATCCTCGGCCGAGGTCTCATAAGGACAATATATACACCACGGGCGCCCTAACCTTTCCATAAAGGAACGGTCGTGGCGCCCGGAATGTTTCACGTCGCACGCCCGATCCGTGATGCGAAAACGGATCAGGCTTGACTAACGGCTAACCGCCCTCGTCGGCGTTTTTGTCAGGGGGCGTGAAGCCAATCACCTGAACCCCGGCACTGCGGGCGATATCAATCGCCTCAATGACCTCCTGATACAGACGATTCCGCGCCGTCTTGATGAACATCAGCTTGGCCGGCCGATTGTCGTAGATCTCGTGTAGTGCCGCATCGAGCTGCGACTTGGTATACGGAGCCGTGTTGATGGCGTACCCCCCATCCTCAAGCAACTCGAGCACGATCTGATCGCTCTCCTCCGCCGCCTGACGCTCGACTTGTTCCTCGGGCGGGATCTGAACGTTCATCGCCTTGCGGTCCTGAACGATCGTCATCATGAAGATGATCAGCAGCACCAGGAGAATGTCGATCATCGGAACGACATTGGGCTCGTTGGTCAGACCACCGCGTCCGCCCATGGATGCACCGGCCATTAGCTCCCCGCCGCGGGTGACTTGGAGATGGCGGCCAAGACGCGCACACCGGCAGCGCGAGCGTGCTCCATGGCGTCTTCCAGCAACCCGTACTCCAGATTCTGGTCGGCGCGGAAGAACATGATCTTATCCCGCGTACGTTCCGCGTAGATCTGCGTGAGATAGCTCGGGAGGCTATCGTGGGGGATCATCGAGGTTTCCCCGCCACCGTTGTCAAGGTAGTAGGTGCCATCCAGATCGATTCCCAAGATGATATCGCCGTCTGCTTTGGGCTGGGATGTGATATTTTTCGCCTCCGGCATGGTCGCCCGGAACCCGCCGGCAATCACTGGCGTCACGATCATAAAGATGATCAAGAGCACGAGCATGACGTCGATCATCGGCACCACGTTCGGTTCCGTTTTGACCTCGTCTGCTATTCCACCAAGGGATATAGCCATGAGTCGGTTTCCTCGTTTACAAGATTCCTAAGGGGACCGACCGGCTATTGCGCCGGGCTAGGACCGCCCTGCTGGGCCTGGAACTCCTTGGTGAAGATCGAGCGGCCGAATTCGCTGCCAACGCTCTTGATCATGAAGTCGATCAGCTCCTTCGAGGTGTACATCATCTCGACGGAAATCGATTCCAACACCGTGGTGAAGTAGTTGTACATCCACACGGCCGGGATCGCGACCAGGAGACCGAACGCCGTCGCGATGAGCGCCTCGGCGATACCAGCTGACACCGCGGCAATACCGCCAGAGCCACTCGTGGCCATGCCGACGAATGAGTTCACGATGCCCATCGTGGTGCCCAGGAGGCCCACGAACGGCGCCGTCGCTCCGACCGTCGCCAGAACCGCGAGGCCCTTCTTGAGGTCGGCCTGCAAAATCAGCATCTGCCGCTCGACCGCCCGCTCGGCGGCGTTGATGTCCGCGCTCGTTACCGTGGACTTGTCGATCAAGAGAGGCTTGACTTCGGCTAACGCTTCTCCCAACACCCGAGCCACGTGAGAGCGCTTCTGCACCACTGCCAGCTCGATCGCGGCATCGAGCTGCTCCTCCTCGAGGAAGCGCGCAAACTCGGGGGCGAACTTCTTGGTTTGCGCCTTACTGCGGTAGAACCGCCACCACTTCGCCCCGCCCACCGTAAACGAATACACCGACATCACCGCGAGCACGAGGATGATGCCCCGGGAAAACCCGCCGGCATCGTCCCATAATGTTAGAAGTGATAACTCCATGGCTTTAAAGCCTCCCTGTTCTCCAGTGGGGGTTCAAATACGTCTGTAATCCTCTATCTGCCTCGCGGCACAGCTACTCGTCGCGCTGAATCGTGAAGCCTATTTGCTGCTGCACCAACACACGAACCGGCACCCCTCGCACGCGTCCCGCACGATACAGGCTTCGCACGATCACGTTTCTCGCCGGTGCCTCAAACGCTCTATTGGTAGACTGCAGTATCTTGACACTCTCCTCCGGTACCCTGCCCGACGTGTCAATCACGAACTCGAGGAGCACGATGCCCTCGACACCAGCCTGTCGCAACATCTCCGGATAGCGGGGTACCGGTCCCGACAACCGTTCGGGTCGTTCGTCAACCACCGCCTCCAGGAACGTTTGGGTCAGATCGATAGGCCCTGTCCCACCGACCACGCCCTCGAACACGCCACCCTCCACACCGATACCCGAAAAGTTTCGCGGGTCGAACGTCTGTGTCAGATCGATCGGCGGAATCTCGGTAGGAATGTTGATCGGCGCCATAAGGGTCAGGAATCCTTCGGGAGGTGCCTCGATCTCCAACTCCGGCATATCTTCTTCGATTTGCTCCTCCTCTTCCTGGAGGAACACCATGGTTGTGTCTTCCACAAAATCCTCAGCGTCTTCCTGAGTCGAGATGGTCGCCACAACGGCTGCCCAGACGAGCGCACCGTGCAAGCCCATCGACATAACGGCGCTGGAAATGCCCGTTCCCCCACCTTTCCTCTGAGGATTCGATACGATCAGATTATCGAACACGTGCGTCCTCCCACGCAAGACTTGGATACCAATGTATCCGCCACGACCGTTACATGGTTGGCATAGCGGTGGAACAAACGTTACAAAACCATGAAAGCCGGATGACACATCCCCGGCCGAGGCCGGGACCCATCGGAGTCAGCCTCCCGGATCGTGCGAAACCGGTCATCAGAACACGGCGATTCTACATCATCAGAACAGTCACCGCCAGGGTTTGCGCTGAGATGGCTCCGCTTCAAACCTAGCCCACGTCGGCTCGAGGAAGCGAAACGGTAAAGGTGGTCCCTTCCCCCCGGCGGCTCTGCACCTCGATCGAACCGCCATGTGCCTCGGCTATCCACTGGCAGATCGCAAGGCCCAGACCGGTTCCGGGTCGCTGGCCGGTTCGGCTCCGGGCGGCATCGGCCCGCCAAAACCGGTCGAAGACATGAGGCAGGTCGCCCGCGGCAATCCCCACGCCCGTGTCGACGACCTTCACGACCACCGAATCCGCTTCGGCGGCGCACGTGATGGTCACGCTCCCGCCTTTGCGCGTGTACTTCGTTGCGTTGGTGAGGAGATTGAGCAGCAGTTGTCGCACGCGAGCGCGGTCGAGGGGTAGCACCAGGGGCGACTCCGGAATTCCCACGGACACTTCGACTGAGGCGTGCTCGCCCAGAATGCTGGCCGTTTCCGCGATCTCCCCGAGCAAGTCGCGCAGATCGGTGGGTTCCAGATGCAAGGGAGCACGTCCCTCGTCTACCCGGGCCAGCGTGAGGAGCGAGTCGACGATCTCGCTCATCCGATTGACTTCCACGAGCGTTTCCTCCAACACCTCCATCACCACCGGGGGCGTCGCCGGGTGCGTGATCGCCCGTTCGACTCCCGCCCGCAGAACGGTGAGGGGAGTCTTCAGTTCATGACTCGCGTCGGCCGTAAACCGTCGCAGGCTTACGAAATTGCGCTCCAGCCGGACCAACATGGCGTTGAGCGTGGTCGAAAGACGCGCCAATTCCTCGGTTTCTTTCATGTCGACCACACGACGGTGCAAGCTCCGGCCGTCGGTAATGGCCTCGATCTCGTCGATGATGGTGTCGACGGGCTTGATGTTTCGGCCGGCGATGACATATCCGACAATGATGGACGCAATCAGGATAATCGGGGCGCTCGTAAGGATTCCCACCAACAGCCGAGGGGCCCCAACCCCGATCGTGGGCGCACCGGCGAGAATGCTCGCCACGCTAGGACCGGCGTTGGCAATGGGCCGTACGTAGTATCGAATCTGCCCCACCGGCGGACCGAGATCGATCACGCCGAAGTGTCCTCGCGGAACCGGATCGCGGGCCACCTCGGCGAGACGCACCAGCTGAGCACCCGTCAGGCTCGCGCGCGGCGCCTCCGACGTGTAGAGGATCGTTCCGCCGGAGTCGAGAATGATGACGTAGTCTTGGACCGATTCGAGCAGCGCGGCAACACCCTCATCCAGCCCAGGTTGATTCGTACTCGGATTTCGGGTAACGACTCGGTCGAGCCGCTGCGACGCTTCGGCGACGATGTCGGCGACGAGATCCGATACGAGTTCGGCCCGCCGGTCGAGTTGGTTGAATCGTTCCGGCCACTGCGCGACGTAGATACTAGCGGCGAACACGAACATGCTAACGGCGAGCGAGATGGCGTAGCCGACGGCCAACCGCCCGCGGATCGTTCGCATTTAGCCGCGCAGCACGTACCCGACGCCGCGGACCGTGTGGATCAAGCGGTCGGGGCCGGCCACATCGATCTTCTTACGGAGGCGATTGATGACGACGTCCACGATATTGGTGCCGGGATCGAAGTTGTAGCCCCACGCGTATTCCGTAATGAGGGTGCGAGATAAAACCCGCCCAGCATTGCGAGCGAGGTACTCCAAGACGGCGTATTCCTTGGGCGTGAGGTCGATCGACACCGTGCCGCGCTTGACCTCGCGGCTGCCCGTGTCGATGGAGAGATCTCCCACTTCGATGGTCGGTGACGCAATGGAGCGAGGGCGGCGGCCCAGAGCTTCCACCCGCGCCAACAGTTCCTCAAACGAGAACGGCTTGGTCACGTAGTCATCCGCGCCGCTGCGAAGTGCCTGGACCTTCGACTCCACCGCATCTTGGGCCGTCAACACCAGGACGGGCGTCGCGACTCCCCGGTCGCGCAAGGTGCGGAGCACCTCCTGCCCGGGGAGCCCTGGAAGACGAAGATCGAGCACAATCACGTCGTACTCCCCATGCGAGGCGCGCTCGAGGCCCTCAGCGCCGTCTGCAACCAGATCGACGTTTACTCGTTGCTCTTCCAGGCCGCGCTGCACGAACCGACCAACCGTGCTGTCATCCTCAACGACGAGAACCTTCATGGCCGTTCTGCAAGGCTCTCGGCGATGGGGAGGAATACGCGGAACGACGAACCATGTCCGAATTGCGAATCCACCACGATCCGCCCCTGATGTTGCTGCACGATTCCGTAGCAGATCGACAATCCGAGTCCCGTCCCCCTTCCCGGCGCCTTCGTGGTGAAGAACGGCTCAAAGATCTTCGGTAGATCTTTACTGTCGATACCGACCCCTGTGTCCGCAAACTCGACCATCACCTCGTCCGAGCGATCAGGATTCATGCCGGTGGTAACCGTGAGCGTACCCTCACCTTCCATCGAATCGATCGCGTTCATCATGAGGGCGAGAAAAACCTGAATGAATTGCTGCGTATTGACCAGCACGTCGGGCACGGATTCGGCCAGGTGCCGTACGAGCTTGATCCGGCGAAACCGGTCATGATGCTTGATGAGAAAGAGCGCGTCTTCGACGATACTGTTCATCGCCGCCGATTGTTTGGCTTGCGCCTTGGGACTCGAGAAGTCGAGCAAGCCGTCGATGATTGCTTGACACCGATTGAGTTCCGATTCTACAATCCTCAGATACTCGTCGAAGGTCGTCCGGGGCGCCGGCGGAAGCTCCGACAGGCGCGAAATCAAGGCCTCGTTACACGCACCGATCGTTGCGAGGGGATTGTTGATCTCGTGCATCACGCCGGCCGCGAGTTGCCCCACGGCCGTGAGCTTTTCGGTTTGTGATACCTGTTGCTGAATGCTCCGCCACTCCGTGATGTCTTCTCCGATCGTGATAACGTGGGTGATCTCGTCGTCGTGCAACCGCATGGGGATTTTGCTGATGCGATAGTGTCGCAGTTCGCCCGTCGCCGTCGAACCGATCTCCATCTGCTCCATCCGGCCCGTCGCGAAGACGTTGTCAAATTCCTCTTGCAACAGATCACGCGGTTGGCGGCTGAGAACATCAAACACCTCGCGGCCAAGGGCATCGTCGCGCGAAATGCCCAGGCTACCCATCTCCCGAGTGTGGTTCCACGCCTGGATCCGGTAGTCACGGTCGATTACGTACAGGCCTAGCGGAAGCGAATCGATGATCCGGACCGTAAACCGTCGTTGGGCCTCCATCTCCCTCGTCCGATACGCCACCTCCGTGGCGAGATCTTCGGACAACTCTATCGACGACAGCCAAGGCGCCAGCACGTTGGCCACGATGCCCAACACGCGCCGCGCGAGTACTGGCGACAGTCCCTCGCGAGCCTTGGCCTCGAGCAACCCAATCGCCTCTCGGTCGTGGAAGAGGGTGAAGCGAATCTCCTGACCTTCCGCTCCTTTCTCGATGGCCTCCTCCGAAAGCCATCGGCCGACTTCGGACGCGATCTCGGGCGCCGGCGGCTCGTCTCCGGCGGGAACAATCGCGCGATACCCACCGCCTTCACGCCGCTGAATCCATATGCGGCAGTATTCGAGGTCGAGGTTCCGGCGCACTACCCCAACGACGCCGGACAAGACCTCGTCGGAGCCCAGACCGGCCTGCAGATACGACGACACCTCGGCAAGCGCATCAAGCGCCGGCATGGCCTCTTGTTCGGTCGTGGAGACGGATTCTGCGTCGGTCATGTTATGATGGGAAATCCGGCGTCATGGTCGGGATCGTATGACTCCTAAAGTAGCGATTCGAGGTGGCCAAGCAACTCGGTGTTCTCGCGCCTGTGCCCCAGCTCGGTCTCGGCCAACGTCCACCGCACGATTCCCGCTTGATCAATAATGACATAAGCTCGACTGGAAAAAAACATATCTTCTAACAGAGTGCCATAGCTGCGCGATACATCCCGCTTGAAATCGCTCAGCAGCGTGATCTCAATGTCGTGCTTTGCTCGAAATTCGACCAGCGTAGGCACCGAATCCACGCTGATCCCCAATACCTCGGCGTTGAGGTTCGCAAACTGCGTATGGTCCTCCGTAAAGCTACACAGCTCGGCCGTACACACACCGGTGAATGCCAACGGAAAGAATGCCAGCACCACCTTCGTGCTCCCGCGGAAAGACGACAGGGTGACGTCGGTCCCATCCGTCGAGGGCAGAGTGAAATCGGGAGCAGGCTCACCCACGGCGGGCAGCGCCGCATTGCTAGAGTTCATTTCAATCCTCCCGTCGCGTTCAGGATTCGCGGGGGCCGCAGCGCCCGTGGAAAAATGTTGCTGACTACGCGTCAAGAGGCAACCATACCTGTCCTGTTCGGGAACGCAGCCGTTCGTGCGGAGCTTGCCTTCCGATTCCAAGCATGCTAATTACGACGACTGAAAACCGTTTACCAGGAGTCATCTGATGGCACATCAGCTTCCAGATTTGCCGTATTCCCATGCGGCGCTCGAGCCACACATCGACGAACAGACCATGCAGATCCATCATGGCAAACATCACAACGCCTATGTCACCAAGCTGAACGCAGCTCTGGACAGCCACCCGGACCTCCATGACAAGGCTTTGCACGATTTGTTGGCGGACATTGAGTCGGTTCCGGAGGACATCCGCGGCGCGGTCCGCAACAACGGCGGGGGCCACGCGAATCACTCGCTGTTCTGGGAGATCATGGGACCCTCCGGGGGAGGTGAACCGGCGGGAGACCTGGCCGAAGCCATCAACGCCGCGTTTGGGAGTTTCGAGAGTTTCAAGGACGCCTTCTCGGCAAACGGCGCGACGCGCTTCGGCAGCGGTTGGTCGTGGCTGGTGGTGAGCGGCGGGGCCCTCGAAGCCTACAGCACCCCGAATCAGGACAGCCCGCTGATGGAAGGCAAAACGCCCATCCTCGGGTTGGACGTATGGGAGCACGCGTACTACCTCAAGTACCAAAATCGCCGACCCGACTACATCGCCGCGTGGTGGAACGTGGTGAATTGGGATGAAGTTGCGAGGCGGTTCGCCGAGGCTACCTAGCTCCAAGGGGGCGGCGGCCGAGGCTTCGATCGCCGCCGCCCACGACCCCTCCACCTCGGACTCCTCACTCCACGATCTCCTCGAGGCGTTTCCGGCCCTCGACGTCGGCCATGACGATCATCGTCATGCCTGAGCCGAGCTAGGTCTCGGGTGACGGCTTGAAATTGTACTCCTCGGTGGCCGTACTCCGGAGGGCGAAAAGCAGCGCCCACCCCCATCTTTCGGCATGGCCTCACGAGTCGGCGGAGTGGAGCGGATGGGGCTCGAACCCACGACCCCCGGCTTGCAAAGCCGGTGCTCTCCCAACTGAGCTACCGCCCCGTTGCCAGCGGCAATCTAAACAAGCGACGTTTGTTTCGCCGAGGATGATCGTCGTCCCGGCGTCCGGGAACACCGACCGCGCCCGAGGCTCGACGTCGACTCGCGCTCGAGGCGGACCGAAACCTCACAATCATCGGCACGTAGGGACCATCAATGGGAATCATACTGGAGTGGCTGAAGCGTATTCTCCTAATCGGGATTCTCGAATTCCTCCGGAGCCTTGGCTGGCGGGTGTTGGCCGGCTTGGTGATGGCCATCGCCGCGCTGGCCGGGCTGGTCGTCGTTCTCACGCTGATCCTCATCGCCATTCTCTTGTGACGCCGGCCCGCGTCTGACATCTCCCGACAAGCGGCCGGGCATCATCTCACACGCACGAGATACACCTGCATATGGGCCGCCAGCTCCTCGTCGGTACCGTCAGTGACGCGGACCGCCGTCGCGGGACGGTTACCACCGCCGAGCAGGAAATACGCCGTCGAAGCATCCCGTACCTCCACCCGCTGGAGAAA
>JADFPO010000077.1:8129-16134 GCA_022562295.1 Gemmatimonadota bacterium | reverse complement strand
ATCACCACGCCACGCGTCTTCGCCACCTGCCGAAACACGGTCATGGCTATCTCGCGCCCCACCAAGAGCAACGCGACCATCAACGGCAGGTTTCCCCACCACGGAATTTCGTATTGCCGCAGGGGATACCGGGTGATCCAGTAGATGGGAACCAGTGTGGCAAAGAGGAGCAACTTGTCGGCGAGCGGATCGAGCAGCTTGCCCAGGTCGGTCACCTCGTCTCGCTCTCTGGCCAAGCGCCCGTCATAGAAGTCGCTGATGGCCGCGGCCAAGAACACGAGGAGCGCCATCAACTTCGGGACCCACCCATTGATGAACGGCAGCAGCGCGATGACCGGTGTCAGGGCTATCCGCGAAAGCGTCAGGATGTTTGGCAGCGTCCAGATCACGCGGTGGCTCTAGTTCATGGATTTGAGAACGAGCTTTGCCGCGTGTCTGAGCGTTTCGAAGACTCCCTCGCCCTTCAACGCGATCGACTCCATGTACGGGGCGCGTTCAATCCAAGTGCCGTCGACTTGACTGATGAGGAATTCGCCCTCGTTGACCGAATCGGGCGTGACGCGCTGTTTGGCAGGGTCGGTGACCTCCCAACCGGGGTTCAGCTGTTCTTGCAGTTCCGGTATCGGAGCGGCGTTGGGCAAGTCCCGCTTGTTGTACTGGATGACAAACGGCAACTTCGTCAGGTCGTACCCGTACTGCGACATGTTGTCGTAGAGATTCTGCATGGATTCCACGTTCGCTTCCATGCGCTCCATTTGGCTGTCGGCCACAAATACCACGCCATCGACGCCCTTGAGAATGAGCTTGCGAGACGCGTTGTAGTACACCTGTCCGGGAACGGTGTACAAGTGAAACCGCGTTTTGAATCCGCGAATTGTCCCGAGGTCGACGGGAAGGAAATCGAAAAACAGCGTCCGCTCGGTTTCCGTGGCGAGGGACACCATTTTCCCCCGTTGCTCGGGAGCGACTTTGCCGTATACGTGCTCGAGATTGGTCGTCTTGCCACCCAAGCCCGGGCCGTAATAGACCAGCTTGCAGTTGATTTCGCGCGAGGCGTAGTTGATCATCGACACGATCGTACCCTCGCGTTATTTGCCGAATAATTTGTCGATTTCGTCGTCTGCACCGTCCAGCGGCCCTCCCTTGTCCGCCTGCCCGGGGGCCCGACTGAACATCTCATCGAGTAAGGCAGACAGATCCTGCACGGTCTGCTTCACCCGAAGCCGCACCAAACCCACGGTGGTTCGCTTGTCGAACAGCACAACCAGAATGACTCGCCGCGCAACGTCGGCGAGGTACATCGACTCCTTTTCACCTTGATGGAACAGCGACGCGAATTCTGGTTCGCCGATCATCTTCGCGAGCTCGTCGTTGGCGCTGAAGTCGGCCGCCGTGAGCGACGCAAAAACCGTCGGATCGAACGACAGCTCTTCACCGGCGTTCGCCAGCAGCTGCCCGGTTCGGTCGACCACCAGGGCGCAGCGCGCATTGCACTCTTTGAGCAACTCGGTCAGGTGCTCGTTAATTCGCTCGTAGTCGGATTCACCTAAAGACCATGTTCCCGCACCGGTCATTCAGGACCTCGCCTTACCCAAGTTTCGTTCCATGCGCCGCACCATGGCGTCTGCCCGCTTCCGCAGTATTGGATGGGGCTCCCAGGCCAAGTAATCGTGCAAGAGGCGAACCGCTTCGACGCTCGCATGGCCGCTCAAATAGCCCAGCGCTGACAGCCGCCGCAGGGGTCGGCGACTGAACAGATCGGCTCGGTGCCGCCCCATCGACTCGTGGGCAAGCACGGCACCCACCACGGTGCCCAGACCGAACGTGAGTAACATCGCCCTCGTCCTGGGCCCCATTACGCCGTCATCTCGCGTCGCGCGGCCAACGCCCGAGCGATGGTGAGTCGATCCGCGTATTCGAGATCCCCCCCCACGGGGAGCCCCAACGCGATGCGGGTCACGTGTACACCTTCTGAAGCCAGCACCCCGTGCAAATACGTGGCGGTCGCCTCGCCCTCCATCGACGGGTTGGTCGCTACGATCACCTCACGGATATTCGCACCGTTGCCGACGCGCCGCCGCAGGGCTTCGATGCGCAGTTCTTCGGGACCCACCCCGTCGAGCGGCGACAGGTGACCGCCGAGCACATGGTACAGCCCCTTGTACTCGCCCGACCGCTCGATCGCATCGATGTCCGACGCTTCCTCCACCACACACACGATGCCTCTATCCCGCTTGGCGTCCGTACAGATGGCACACGGATCCGATTCGCAAAAATTCCCGCATGCTGAACAGGGTGCAACCCGCTGCGCCAGCGCCTGGATCGAGCGCGCGAGGAGCTCGACGGCACCCGGGGGTTGCTTCAACAGAAAAAAGGTCAGGCGCGTCGCCGTCTTCCGACCAATCCCGGGGAGCTTCGCCAACTCCGCCGTCAGCTCCTCGATGGCCGACACGCGGTCAGAGCGGCAACTGGAAGGGTAGCGGTAACCCTCCCGTGACCTTGCGCAACTCGTCCTTGTAGATCTCTTCGGCCCGCCGCTGAGCATCGGCGACGGCTGCGGTCACAAGGTCCTCCAACATTTCCACGTCCCCGTCTTGCACGATGCCCGGGTCGATTTTGATGTCTCGAATATGGCCTTTGCCGTCCGCGGTGACAGTGACCATCCCACCGCCGGCCGTCCCGGTGACCGAGCGCTGGGTGAGTTCCGTCTGCATCTGGGTAATCTTGCCCTGCATCTGCTGACCGAGCTGCAACAACTGAGAGAAATCCGTCATATATCCATGCAAATGCGAAAGTTACCAGCTTCCGAAACTACCCCGGCCGCAAATACCTCGCAAGCTACTCGGTGAGTTCCAGATCGAGCGCCTCGGCCATCCCATCGAGGGTGGGATCGGCAGCCCGGTGGTTCCCCAACCGCGCGTCCCGATCGTCCTCCTGAGTCTGCCTCCGTGGTTCATCGCCCTCCCCCCCCTCCTCTGCCACTCTCGGCAGGTTGAAAACCACCCGTATGGGCCGTCCCATCGACTGCGATACCGCGTCTTCTATGAGAGCCCGATGGCGCCTCAACCCCTCCTCTTGGACATCGCCGTCGGACAGGTCCAGCGTGAGTTCGTCATCGCTCAGCCTCGAAGGCACGGTCGAGGCGAGCGACTCGCGGACGAGCGGATTCTGCTCCCCGAGCGCATCCACCACTTCGCCCCACCTCGCCCGGAGTTCCTCCAGCGTGGAAGGGGCCTTTGCCGCCGATCGCGCCCGGGCGGGCGTTTTTGTGCCCACCGGGGCCGGTTGGACCGACCGTCTTGCGGCAGAATCTGAGGCCCGCGAGCTAGCCGCTGTGGCGCCGGCGGCTCGGGACCGGCCCGCTGGAGGGGGGGGACCAGGGGCGGCCCTCCACTCCCCGGCATTCAGCGCCGCAAGCACGTCGGCAATCTCTACGGTCCGGTCCAAGAGCGTCCAGTGCAGCAGCAGGGTCTCGACGTGGAGCCTGACGTTGGGGCTGCGCCGGATCGACTCCTCGCTCTCTTCGAGGAGCCTGAGCATCCGCAGCACGTCGCCCTCGGTGAAGTCCTGCCGCACCCGGGCGAGCACGTCCCGCAGGGTCTCGGTCAAGCCCTCGGCTGAGCCCCCCAACCGCTCCAGCATCAACGCGCGCAGGGTTTCTCCCACGCCGCTCACGAACTCGACCAGGTCGGCCCCCTGCTCGACGAGGTGGGCGACGAACGGGAACACATCGGCCGAGCGACGCTCGGCGACCATCGTCAGGACCTCGCCGTACGTCTCCTCATCGATGAGGCCCAGCGCCTCGCGCACTCTGGCGGCGGTGAGCAATCCCTCTCCGAATACGATGACTTGGTCGAGCATGGACAGGGCATCCCGCATGCCGCCTCGCGCCACCGTGGCGATCAGCGAGAGGGCATCGTCCTCGACCGAGATTTGCTCGGCATCCGCGACTTGGCGAAGCCTGCCCGCGATGGCCTTGGGGCCAATGTTGCGGAAGTCGAACCGCTGGAGGCGGCTGAGCACCGCACTCGTCGTGTTCGCGATCTTCTGCGGCTCCGTCGTGGCGAAGACGAACACAACTTGGGGAGGGGGCTCTTCCAGAATCTTGAGCAGCGCGTTCCACGCCTCCCGCGTGAGCATGTGCGCCTCGTCGATGATGTAGACCTTGAAGCCATCGGGTGTACTCGCGGCATACATGGCGCGCTCACGCAGGTCACGCGCATCGTCGACCCCGCGGTTGCTGGCCGCGTCGATTTCCACCACGTCGAGGTTGGCTGCTCCGGACCACACGCGCCGGCAAGATTCGCACTCCCCGCAGGGCTCGCCGCTCGACAACTCCGCCCTCCGCTTGCAGTTGAGCGCCATGGCGAGGATGCGGGCCGCTGTGGTCTTACCCGTGCCGCGCGGACCGGCCAATAGGTACGCATGCGCGACGCGGTTCCTCGCAACGGCGCCGGCGAGCCCCCTCGAGACGTGCTCTTGGGAAACCAAGTCTGCGAATCGCGCAGGGCGGTATTTTCGGGCGAGCGCGGTATGTGTCATTTCACGGAGGACAAAGATGCCCCAGGCTTCCCGAAGCGACGCTCACGATCGCTTAGCGCTGCTACCTTCACGGTCCTGACGCGGTTCGCGGGCACGCGCCCCTCGGACCTGGGGCATTCGTAAGGTACCGCACGGTCAATGTGGGCGCCACGCTCCCTCAGGAAGGAAATAGCTTGGTCACGGCCGCAACCGCGTCGCGCAGGACGAAAACGATCGCCGTGTCCGTCACCATGAGTTCATCGGACCCTCGGGGCACGATCACCTGATCGCCGCGCAGGATCGCAGCCACGATCGCCCCCCTCGGGAACCGGATGTCGCGGAGAGGCTGTCCCACGAACGGACACGCCGCCGAGACGGAGAACGAGATCGCCTCGGCGTCGGTTTCCTTGAACGTGGAAACGCGGGTCACGCTCCCGCGGTGCACCTGCCGCAGAATCGCGTTCGCCGCCGACAGTCGCGGACTCACCGCCGCGTCGAGACCGATCCGCCGAGCCAGCGAAACGTACTCGATCTTGTTCACGAGCGTTACGACCTGCTTGGCACCCGCGTGCTTGGCTACCAGCGCCGAAAGAATGTTGGTCTGATCCTCCTCGGTCAGCGCGACAAATGCGTCCATCTCGCCGACCCCCTCCGCTTCGAGCAGCTCGACGTCGGTGGCGTCACCGTTGAGGATGAGCGCCTTGTGCAGCTTCTCGGCGAGTTCCTGCGCCCGCCGGCGGTCTTGAACCAGCATGGTCGCGTGGACGTTGTGCTGCTGCAACAATTCGGCCAGGTAGTAGGCTTCCGTGCTGCCACCCGCCACCATCACGCGCTTCAGCTCCTTGTGCACGTGCCCGCACAGCTCGAGCGCCTTCGGCACCGCGTCCGCGGTGGCGACGACGTAGGCCTGATCCCCCGCCTGAAACACCGCGGACCCGTCAGGCACGAGCGTCGTCCCGTTCCGCTCGATGGCGGCCGTCAACAGCGGCACGTCGCCGATGGTCGCCGTGATATCGGCGAGGGTACGATTGACGACCGGGGCGTCACTCGTCACTTGCAGGCTGATCAGTTGCAGCTTCCCGTCCGCAAACGCGGCGATGTCCGTCGCCGCGGTCGATTGCAGAAGCTGCAACGTATCGAGTGCCAGCTCGCGCTCCGGGTTGATCATGACATCGACCCGGAAGCGCTCGGGGCCGAGACGGCCGGTTTCGGCGTAGAAATCCGGGTTCGATACCCTGGCCACCCTCACCATGTCGGATTTGCCCTGGGCCGCCATGCACGCCACCAGATTCACTTCGTCGTCACTGGTTACGGCTACGAACAGCGTGGCATCGGAAACACCGGCGCGATCCAACACTGCGGGACTCGCCCCGCTTCCCTCGATGATGCCGACGTCGAGGCGACTTTGCACATAGTCGAGGCGATCCAGGGATTTGTCCACAACGACCACCTGACGCCCTTCCCCCGACAGTCGCTCGGCCACATGAAACCCGACTTCCCCGGCTCCGACGATGACGACGCTCACACAGCCCTCCTAAGCAAGCATTTCGGCAACGGTCTTGGCTGCCCGCCGCACTTCCGCTTCACTCACCCCGAGGTGCGTCACGGCACGCAGGCGCTGCGGTCCGTACACCGACAGACGCACGCCGGCATCGGAAAGCAATTGCGCCGCGTCGGCCGCCTGACGGTTGTGAAGATCGATCATCACGATGTTGGTATCGGGACGCCCCACAGACAGCTCCGAATGATCGGCGAGGATGTCCGCGGCGGCCATCGCCTTGGCGTGATCATCCGCCAAGCGCTCCATGTTGTGATCCAGCGCGTACAGACACGCTGCCGCGAGCATCCCTGACTGGCGCATACCACCGCCGAGCCCACGCCGAATCGAGACGGCGGCGTCCAGCAGGTCCTTGGGCCCCGCCAGGCACGATCCGGCAGGACATCCCAACCCCTTGCTGAAACTCACCATCACCGTGGAACCAAACGCCGCGAGTCGGTGTGGCGGCTCGCCCGTGGCGACCGCGGCGTTCCACAGTCGCGCGCCGTCTATATGTATCGCCACGCCCTGGGCATCACACAACTCGCGCAATCCGCGCATGGTTGCCAGATCGGTGACCTTGCCGCCGGCCTCACTGTGGGTGTTCTCGATCACGACTGCCGAGGTCCTCGGGAAGTCGGCGGAACCGTCACGGATCTTTGCACGAACCAGGTCCGGGGTGAGGATCCCGTCTGGGGTGACGACCTCCCGCAGCTGTACACCCCAGAACGCAGCCGCTGCCCCCCGTTCGTAATGCAGCAAATGGGACTTCGCCTCCACCACGACTTCGGTACCCCGATCGGCGTGCAGGGCAACAGCCGTCTGGTTGGCCTGGGTCCCCGTCGGGAAGAACAGGGCTGCCTCGTGCCCCAGCAACTCTGCGAGTCTGTCTTCGAGACGCTTGGTGGTGGGGTCGCCGTCCAGGACGTCGTCGCCGACTTCCGCGTCGGCAATCGCTCGGCGCATGCCTTTGGAGGGAAGTGTGACCGTATCGCTTCGCAGGTCGATGACGCAGGAGGAGTTCATCGGCGCGAGGGTCCCGGCCCCCCCATCGAGCGTCGCGTCGTCCTATTCCTCCTCGTCGGCCTCGACGCCGTCGTCGTCCGCTTCGGCGCCGTCGTTCTTCCGGCCTGCCCGGGGCCGATTCGCCTTTGATTTCGCCAGCCGTCGCTCCAGTTCCGATCGGGCCGATTTCACAGCAGATTTGCCGGCATCCACCGCATCGCGCGCTTGATCGCGCTTCTCGTCGATCAGCTCCCGCGCGTGATCCAAACCCTCCCCGACGCGCTCGCGCGTGCGTTCGTACCCGGAACCGAAGACGTCTTGCAGATCCTCCGCACGCTCGGCGGCCGCGGCGCGAAGGCGCCGACCCGTATTCTTCAACTGTTGTCTGGTTTCCTCGCCCGTCCTCGGCGCAAACAGAAATCCCAGCGCAGCACCCACGGCGATGCCCACCAGAAACCCAGCGAGCCCACCTTCGGAACGCTCGACGATGACGACGGGATTGTCACTCCGGATATCACTCATACATCCCCCTATTCGCTGGTCGTGCGGCCAGCGGACGGTGTGCGATCGGACCTACTTCGTCTCAGGAATCTACTCGGCGCATTCGGGAGCGTCAAAACGTCAGCGTGAGACCGTCGTACGCAGGCTCGACGCCATCCGGAAGGCGATCGGACAACTCTTGGTGACTGAAGTTGTGGGTGAGGTGGGTGAGAAAAGTCCGATCAGCGCCCACAGCACGCGCAACGTCGATGGCCTCGGGAATCGACAGATGGGTCGAATGTGGCCGCTCGAACAACGCGTTCAGAATGAGTACGCTCACTCCACGCAACGCGTCGATGGCCTCGGCCGGAACCGACTTCACATCGGTCAGATAGGCAAACGATCCAAACCGATACCCATACACCGTCATCACGCCATGAGACAGCGCGATCGGCAGCACCA
>JADFPO010000077.1:6714-8030 GCA_022562295.1 Gemmatimonadota bacterium | reverse complement strand
TCATGCCGGCCACCTCGACCTCGGTGCCAGGTTCGATGGGCACCCGCCGGAGGTTGGGCTTGAACGTGCCCTGCGGCGGAATGACAGCGGGGTCAAAGATGTAATCGAAGCGACGCCCCATCCGCTCCAACGTGTCCGGCGGTCCATACAAGCACAACTCGCCATCGCGCTTCGAGATCGCACGGAGATCGTCGATGCCGTGGACGTGATCGGCGTGGTCATGCGTGAAAAGCACGGCGTCCAAACGACGCACCCGCGCCGCCAACAGCTGAAGTCGCAGCTCCGGCGGGGTGTCGATCAAGACCCGCTTGCCGTCGTCGCTCTCCACCACCACACCGACGCGGGTCCGCTGATCACGCGGATCGCTCGAAGAACATACGTCGCAGTCGCAACCCAACACCGGGACACCCATCGACGTGCCGGAACCCAATACAACGGCGCGCACCTACACCACCTCGACCTTGATGAGGTTAGTAGTTCCGGGGGTGTCGAAAGGAACACCCGCGGTAACCACGACCCGGTCCCCCTCACTGGCGTATCCATGCGACATCAGGTATTCCCGTGCGATGCCCAACATCTCTTCATAGGTGGGAACCGATTCGGCCAGCGCGGGGTGCACGCCCCATGTCAACGCCAACTGATGGTACGTCGACATCTCGGTCGTAAGGCCGACAATCGGCACGGCAGGGCGATACGCTGCGAGCTTGCGGGCCGTGAAACCGCTGTGAGTAAAGCACACTATGAGAGGGACTTGGAGCATTTCCGCCGCCGCGCACGACGCCGCGGCGATGGCATCCGGCGTGTCCGGTCCCTGCTCGGCAAACAACTGTTCAACACGTTGCCGCTGGGGCGCAGCGTCCCCGAACCCGGCCGATTCCGTTTCCTCGATGATGCGCACCATCGCCGTGACAGCCTCGACCGGGTAGGCCCCTACCGCCGTTTCGGCTGACAACATGACGGCGTCCGTTCCGTCAAGCACGGCGTTGGCAACATCCGACGCCTCTGCCCGCGTGGGCCGCGGCTTCGTGAGCATCGACTCGAGCATCTGCGTAGCCGTAATCACGGGCCGACCGAATTGGTTCGCGAGCCGAATGACCCGCTTCTGGGCCAGCGGAACCTCCTCGAACGGGAGCTCAACGCCGAGATCTCCCCGGGCGACCATGAGGCTGTCCGTTACATTAATGATGCCGTGCAAGTCGTCGAGGGCCGTCGCGCGCTCGATCTTCGCGACGATTCGCATATCCTTCGGAATCATTTGTCTCAGGTCGTCCACGTCCTGGCGCAGACGGACGAATGACAACCCCACGAAATTGGCG
>JADFPO010000077.1:0-6616 GCA_022562295.1 Gemmatimonadota bacterium | reverse complement strand
GCCGTGCTCGCGCGCCAATGCGATGTCCGCATGATCCTTCTCGCTGACAGCGCGTGCGGTAACGACCACTCCGGGCAGATTGATACCCTTGTGGCTCTTGAGCTCACCGCCATGAATCACGCGTCCTCTCACGCGGGTGCCCTCGATAGCCGTTGCTTCGACCTCCAACAAACCGTCGTCCAGAAGAATACGAGCCCCAACCGACAAATCCTCCGCGAGGGCGGCGTACGTCGTCGGAATCTCGTCCGACCCGGCATCGTGCTCCGGAGCGAACACGACCTCCGAGCCGACTACCAGCGAATGCGGCTCCCGAAGCTGTCCCACGCGAATGCGCGGCCCCTGCAGATCGACCAGAATTCCAACGGGCTGCTGCATGCGCTCCCTGACGGTGCGGATGCGCTCCATGAGCTCGGCGCGTGACTCCGCAGTCCCGTGTGAACTGTTGACGCGCAGCACGTTGACTCCCGCAGAGATCATGGCTTCGAGGGTGGACTCGTCCCTCGAGGCCGGCCCAACGGTTGCAACGATCTTGGTGCGGCGAAATCGCGGATCGTATTTCATCTCGGACACTCCCGGGCCTCGCCCCACGGCCCCGCTCCCATCTCATACCACAACCCCAACGGCGACGCGGCTGACGATGTCACCAAGCCACCGGATCGGCTCACATCGACGATCGACGCGACGGACTGGACAGCGTCAACGACGCTCCTGCGAACCAGCCAACGCCTCCGCGAGCAGCGGTAACGCTTCACCTGCGGGTGCACTCCAATACAAATCCACACTCGGACTCAGCGGCGTTTCGTCGGGGTTGATCTCGATGACTCGGCCGCCACGCCCACGCACCACGGCCGGCAGATTTGCCGCAGGATACACCAGCGACGACGTCCCGACAACCAGCGCCACATCGGCCTCCTCGGCGGCTCGCCACGCGCGCCCGATCGCATCGCTGGGCAGCGACTCACCGAACCACACCACCCCAGGCCGGATCAAATTGCCACATTCGCGGCATGTCGGAGGTGGCCTTTCGGCTTGGACGTCGTCCAACCCTCCGATCTGGTCGGCCGGAAACGGAAGTTGGCACTCGATGCAGCGAAACGCCTCCAATGACCCGTGCAACTCAACGACGTTCCGGCTCCCGGCCCTGGCATGGAGCCCGTCTACGTTCTGCGTGACTATGCAAAACCCGTCTCGAAACCGCTGGGCCAGGTGTGCCAACGCGCGGTAACCAGCGTGGGGCTCCGCGGCGCGCACCGCATGCAACCGTTGCAGGTACCAGCCAAACACTCTGGCTGGATTTTCCCGGAACGCACGCTCCGTGGCCAATTCTTCCGGATTGAATCTCGCCCACAGGCCGGTTTGCGCTTCACGAAATGTGGGGACTCCCGACTCGGCCGACATGCCCGCCCCGGTCAGCACCACCACGCGGCGGGCTTGCTCCAGCAAGTCAGCGGTAGCTTCGTGCGGTGCGGTCATCCCATCTCGAACCCCATGCGCAAACTGTTGTCCCAAACCCACGGCCCCGAGATGACCCCCGCCACCGGTCCAAGCACCACGACTGGAATCACCAACCGGCCCCCGGGGGGGGGAGACACGTTGTTTTCCCCATTCCCACACCGGCCCTCCGTCGCATTCCACACGCTGTTGAGATTCAGTCCGTCCAGAACTGACCCTACCAAATCGGGGTGTTGACAACAACGCGCTCTCCACACCGCAGCTTCCACATCTGTGGAAAAGATTCGTTGTTCCCTAATCAGACCGACGTCTGATCACAGGCACCTGTTGTGGAGAACTCCGAGCCTTCAACACGCAGGCCTGAAGTGCTCTCGCTAACTACCGGAAATCGACTGTGCTGCAACCCTTGGAGAGGGATATCGGGTGGCGACGTACTCGTTGAGAATGTCGATAAACTCCTCGGCTATCCGATCGCCTTTCAGCGTGACCGTGTGCGTGCCGTCCACATAAACGGGTGCCTTGGGCTCTTCGAACGTGCCGGGCAGTGAAATGCCGACATCGGCGTGCTTCGACTCGCCAGGACCGTTGACGACGCAACCCATGACCGCAACGCGTAGGGTCTCGACGCCCGGGTGACGTTTTCGCCATTCGGGCATCTGCTTTTTCAGGTAGCGCTCCACCTCTTCGGTCAGTTCCTGGAAGTAGGTGCTCGTGGTACGCCCGCACCCTGGGCACGCCGTCACGTCGGGCTGGAACGTCCGTATTCCCAGCGACTGCAGCACTTGCTGGGCCACCCGCACCTCTTCACAGCGATCCCCTCCGGGAGCAGGAGTCAGGGACACCCTGATGGTATCGCCGATTCCCTCTTGCAGCAGGATAGCCAGCGCGGCCGCGCTCCCCACTACCCCCCTGGTATCCATCCCGGCTTCGGTGAGTCCCAAGTGAAGCGGGTAGTCCGAGAGCGGCGCGAGACGGCGATAACAGTCCACGAGATCGGGCACCCGAGAGACTTTGGCCGACAGAAGAATCCGGTCGTGGGGAAGCCCGATCTTCTCCGCCAGCTGCGCCGACCTCATGGCGCTTTCCAGCATGGCGTGGATAGTGATTTCCCGCGCGTCGAGCGGCTCGCTCCGCGCGGCATTCTCGTCCATCATTTGCGTCAGGATATTACGATCCAACGATCCCCAGTTGACGCCGATACGGATCGGTTTGTCGTGGTGGAGCGCGACCTCGACGATGGCGCGAAAGTGCTCGTCGCGTCGCTTGCTCCCCACGTTGCCCGGGTTGATACGATACTTCGCCAGCGCCTCGGCGCACGCGGGATATTTGGTGAGGAGAAGGTGCCCGTTGTAGTGAAAATCCCCAATGATCGGGACCGTGATGCCATCGGCACCGAGAGCGTTCACGATGTGTGGAACGGCGCGAGCCGCTTCGTCGTTGTTGACCGTGACTCGAACGAGCTCCGAGCCGGCCTCGGCGAGCGCCGCTACCTGCTCGACCGTCGCGTCCACGTCGGCCGTATCGGTGTTGGTCATGGACTGAATCACGACCGGATGCGACGATCCGATCGGAATGTCACCCACCAACACGGTAACCGTCTGCCTGCGCTGAATGTCTGCCATGGGCTCTGAATATAGCAGCCGCGGTCAGCTGTCAGCTATCAGCGTCAGCGAGATCCGTAGCTGATGGCTCTACTTCGTGATGCCCACGACCACAGCAATCGGGATGAGCACGTAGAGGATCACGTCGCGCACCACATAGAACACGACGGCGATGAGCACCAGCTTCCACCCACGCCGCCTCAGGAGCCCTTTCCACCCCATCGCTCGGCGCTCCTCGCGCAGATCACGGAGGATATGGGGCGGCTGGAACCTGCGCATGGAGAAACCCTGGTGCGAGGCGGCAGAGAAAGCTAGGGAGCGGCCGGGCAGCCAGACTCCGACGAACGAAGCGCCCTAAACGTCCGCGGCGTCAGAGGTCATCGGCGGCTCATTCGTGCGATATCAACCGCACTCACTAAAGCCGCACGTGTGGCATTTTGAGCACCCCTCGGCGAACTCCAGTTGTGACCCGCAATCGGGGCACGCACCGGTGAAAAGCCCGGATTCCACGTGCGTGTACTGCACCAGCTCACCGCCCGCCTCGCCCAGCGGCGGCGGCACGACACCCACGGGCACGTCGGCTGACCGGGCGGTGTCCTCCAGCAAATCCTGCTGGACGCCTTGCTTGTCCTGCATCCACTTCTCGAGCGCGATGCCGACCGCATCAGGCACCGACATCACCTTGTTGGGTCCGAGCCCGATGATGCGGTCCGAAGAGATTCCGCGCAGCTGTTGGTAGATCGTGCCGAGCGGAATCCCGGAGCGCAAAGCGAGAGAGATGAGCCGCCCGATGGCTTCGACGTCCGCCATCAAAGCACCGCCCGCCTTGCCGAGAGTCATGAAGACCTCAAACGGCTGACCTTGGTCGTCTTCCGTAATGGTGACGTACATCTTCCCCATGGGTGTCTCTACCCGACGGGTCGACCCGCGGAGCAGTTCCGGACGCGAACGCCTGGTCCGCCGCTGGAGGTTCTCGCTTTCCACCTCATGCAGCGTCTGCTTGGTCCGCGCGAGTTCGGCCTCCAACTCGGCAATCGTCGCTTTCAGCTCCGCCGTCTCATCGCGGGCGGCTGCGCCGCCTTTCTGTTCCACCACCTGCTTGGCCGTCGAGCCTGTCGAGAGAACCTGCATGTCGCGGCTGCCGTCCCGGTATACCGTGACGCCCTTGCACTGCAGCGAATACGCCAATTCATAGATCGCGCGCACATCGTCTTCGGTGGCGTTCTCGGGGAAATTGCACGTCTTGCTGATCGCGCTGTCCGTGTGATCCTGGAACGCGGCCTGCATCCGAATGTGCCACTCCGGCGTAACATCATGAGCGGTGACGAACACTCGCTGCCATTCCTGCGGCACGTCGTCGAAGTGGATGTGCCCAGCCTCGGCGATCCGCTGCATGAGGCCCTCGGAGTACCAGCCCTCCCGCTTCGCAATCTCGACGAACTTCTCGTTCACATCCGGCATCAACACGCCGGCCTGGTTTCGCATGAAGGCCACGGCAAACAACGGCTCGATCCCCGATGAACACCCGGCGATGATGGAGATAGTGCCCGTGGGGGCCACCGTGGTCAGGTTGCAGTTGCGAAGCCGCCGCATCGGCCGGATGCGTCCGCCTTGGGCATCCCTCGCGCAGGTTTCGTCCGGCCCCCAAATACTCCGCTCCCACTCCGGGAACACTCCACGTAGCACCGCCAGGCGCTCGCTCTCAACCTTGGACTCCTCGTCGATGAACTGCATGAGCTTGCTACCAAACTGGACCGCTTCCTCGGAATTGTACGGGATCCGGAGATCTACCAGCAGGTCAGCCCATCCCATGATCCCGATGCCGATGCGGCGAATTCGCTGCGCGAGGTCGGTGATCTGGGGGAGCGGATACTTGTTGGCGTCGATCACGTTCTCGAGGAAGTGTGTGCAAAGGTGCGCCGCCTTCTTCAGCTCATCCCAATCGACGTCACCGTCCTTCACAAACAACCCGACGTTGATGGATCCGAGGTTGCAGACGTCGTAGGATAGCAGCGGCTGCTCACCACACGGGTTGGTGGCCTCGTAGCTCCCGAGGTGCGGTACCGGGTTGTAGTGGTTCGCGCGATCGACAAAGAATACGCCTGGCTCGCCCGTTTTCCACGCTCCGTGAATAATCTTCGCGAACACGTCCCGCGCGTTCAGACTCCCAACGACCTCGGAATCGCGGGGGTCGATCAAGTCGTAATCCGCATCCTGCGCCACAGCGCCCATGAAATCGTCGGTCACCGCTACCGAGATGTTGAAGTTCGTGATCTGGCTCGTGTCGTCCTTGCACGTGATGAAATCGAGAATATCCGGGTGGTCCACTCGGAGGATCCCCATGTTGGCGCCGCGACGAGTGCCACCCTGCTTCACCACCTCCGTGGATGCGTCATACAGCGACATGAAGGACACCGGCCCGGACGCGACACCCATCGTGGAACGGACCACGGAATTCGCCGGCCGCAACCGGGAGAACCCGAAACCGGTGCCACCACCCGACTGGTGCACCAACGCCATGTTGCGGAGGGTGTCGTAGATGCCGCTCACCGAGTTGGACAGCGAGTCGTCCACCGGTAACACGAAGCACGCCGAGAGCTGCCCCAGCGGCCTGCCGGCATTCATGAGCGTGGGGCTGTTGGGCATCCACACGCGCTTCGCCATGAGCTCGTAAAACGCTTCGGCCACGGCCTCGGTCGCCCCCTCGCTCGCCCCGTAACGCCGATCGGGAGCTGCCACGGTCGTGGCGACTCGCCAGTAGAGGTCCGCCGGTTCCTCGATGGGCCGACCTTCGTCGTCCTTGATGAGGTAGCGGCGCTGGAGAACCGTGACTGCGTTTGCGTTCAGTTCAGGCGAGATAGTCGAAGAGGATTTGGCCATTGTGTGCCCGAAGCTTAGTGACGATGGGAAAGCGGTATCTGAACGCGGGGCCGCCGCGGATATTTTGAGGGTACGGGGTGACAAGGTAGCAACGCCTCAGAGTCACGCAAGGGCACCCCACGGGTCACTCTCGTCCACACATCACACAATCCACATCACAAATATAACATCCCAAACTCAGAGTGGCAGCGAGACGCCCATGTGCTAAGTGCTGGTCCCATGCGATGAAACGAGCCGCAGGGGTCTGAGGGGAGCGAGAAATGGGGTATGAAACGTGTAGTTCGAGGGACCGGCCACTCAATACCCACCGCGTGAGGTCGCCGGACCCGGAGGCCATCAAAGCGCTATTCGCGCCGCCCCGGGTAGAAGACCTGCTGGGTCCATCCAACCACCGCCTGACCGTTCTTTTGGGCGGGGTTGTACTCGATGCTCCTGGCAAACACGAGAGCTGCCTGCGTAAACGCCGCATTGTCCGAGTTTGTGATGGACAGGACCAACGCCACGGTCCCATCTATGTTGACCTTGATGGCCAGCGTCGCGGGCAACGGACGGCCCTCGATCTCGGGCGTCAACGGGACGATCGTGGCCGCCTTCGGCCTCGGCTGCGCATCGAAACAACTCCCGTCGACGTTGTAGTCCGTGGTATTGAACGTCTCACACTGACTGGCGGGAGGCTCCTCCTC
>JADFPO010000076.1 GCA_022562295.1 Gemmatimonadota bacterium | reverse complement strand
AAAATGTTCGTTGACAGGCGCCTGGGCCGAGGCGCGGGCGATCTCTTTGAGGCCATCCGTCTCGAACCACCCGACGTCCAGGACGACCTGGTCGCCGACCCGCAGCAGCGTGCCGTGCAGCACGGTGGCCGCACCCAGCTGGCGTCCGATCTCGGCCGCCTCCGTGAGGGAGTACCGGCGATCGCTGCCCCCGCCACCCGTCTTCGCCAGCACGGTCGTATGATCGACGACTTCGATGTCACCCACGCCGTCGAGGTTGCGGGTCAGGAGCACGACGAGATCCCGACCCAGACGGGACAGGGCAGAGTCTTCGTTGGTCGGAGCAAACGGGATCACCACCAGCCGGTCGCCCGATGCGATGACGGTTGGCGATCCGCCGCCACGCAACGCGAAGAAACCCGCCACGGCCAACACGACACCCGCTGCGATTGCGGCCGTGACCACCCCTCGGCGGCGTGCCGGCGCTGTCGTGACCGCGGTAACCGGTGCCGTGCCACCGCTGGGGGTCGTGAGTTTCTCCAGCTCGACGTGTAGCTCCTCGGCCGACTGCCACCGGTCGGCCGGTTTCTTCTCCAGGCACTTCATGATGACGGCGCCGAGTTCCGGCGACACTGTCGTGCGCGACTCCGTCACGGCCTTCGGCGTCTCCGTCACGTGCGCCGAGAGAACGGCCTGCGGGTTCGCGCCCGCGAACGGTGGCTCTCCGGCCAACATCTCGTACGCCATCACGCCCACCGCGTAGATATCCGCCCGATGATCCACGTTCGGGTCGGCAACCGCCTGTTCCGGCGCCATGTACGCCGGCGTGCCGAGTGCCACCCCGGCCGTCGTGATCTGCTGCGCGCCCGTCGCCTCGCTCACCGCCTTCGCGATGCCGAAATCCGTCACCACCGCGTGGCGGCCGGAGAGCAACACGTTGTCGGGTTTGATGTCCCGGTGCACCACCCCGATGGCGTGGGCGTTGACCAGCGCGTCCACCACCTCGCGAATGATCCGCACGGCCTCCTGCATGGGAAGCTCGCGCTCGCGGGCCAACTTCGAGCGGAGGGATTCGCCGTCCACGAACGGCATGACATAATAGAGGAATCCGTCGGCTTCGCCGGAATCGATCAGCGTCAGGATGTGCGGATGCTGGAGCTTCGCAGCGATGTCGATTTCCCGCAGGAACCGATCCGCACCCAGAACCGCCGCCAACTCCGGTCGCAGGACCTTGACCGCTACCTTGCGGTGGTGCTTCACGTCCTCGGCGAGGTAGACGGTGGCCATGCCGCCCTGGCCGATCTCTCGCTCGATGGCGTATCGGTCAGCGAGGGCCGTTTTGAGGCGTTCCACTGGGTCTGCCATGAAGGGATAAGATAGGGAATGGCGGCGTGGTCGGCGAGTGACGGCGGTCGGCGACCAGCTTCACCCCCCATCCCCAATTTGCCACAGAGGGCACAGAGGGCACAGAATCCCCGCCCTTCCCCAATTCTTTGTTGGTGGTTTTCGGTGTCAGCGGCGGAGAAGAAACCAACAACGAAATGGGGGTCGGGCGGCTCGGCGATCTCTGTGTCCTCTGTGGCAACTTGGGTGGGGGGGGTGAGAGCCGGAGCTGGTTGAGGTCGCCGATAGCCGACCGACCGACCGAGCCCTATCTTGGACCGCATTGTAGACCGCCGTCCGCGTTTTCTCCGAGGAGTCATCTCATGCGCAACCTAGCGAAGCAAATCCCTGTCGCGTTCTCCGTTGTGGCGTTGGCGCTCGCAGCGTCTCCGGCCGCCGCCCAGGTCACGGCGCTCCGAGTCGGCCGTCTCATCGATCCCGAGGCGGGCACTGCTGCGACGAACCAGATCATTATCGTCGAAGACGGGAGATTCACCGCCGTCGGGTCCAACGTCCCCATCCCGGCGGGTGCCCAGGTGATCGACCTCTCGGAGCTTACGGTGCTGCCCGGACTCGTGGACGCGCACAACCACCTCGCGCTCACGTACAAGGAAGAGCCGGAGAGCAACATCTACTATCTCACGTACGTGCTCGAGAGCACGCCGCTCCGCGCGATCCAAGCGGCGTCGAACGGCATGCAGATGCTCTCGGCGGGTTTCACGATCGTGCGCGACATGGGGAACGCCGGCGATTACGCCGACACGGCGCTGCGGATTGCGATCGAGCAGGGGTGGATTCCCGGGCCGACCATCATCAACTCCGGCATCATCATCGGCGGGATGGGCGGACAGTTCTGGCCGACACCCGAGATGGCGATGCAGAAGAATATCGTGTATCCGGAATATCTCGACGCCGACACGGAGGACGAGATCATCAAGGCGGTGCGCCAGAACGCTCTGTTCGGCGCGACGGTCATCAAGATCTGCGTGGATTGCAAGCCGTGGGGGTACACCACCGACGAGATCCGGCTGTTCATCAGTGAAGCGGCCAAGGCCGGCCTCAAGGTCGAGGGGCATGTCCAGACGGTGGACGGCGCGCGGCGCGCGATCGAAGCGGGGATCTGGTCCATCGCACACGACCGCGGTCTTACCGATGAGAATCACAAGCTGATGGCGGAGAAAGGAATCTTCCGCGCCGGCACCGAGACGCCCCTCACGCTGGTTGGACACACCACGGCCGCGCGCTATGAGCGGACGGTTGCGGGTCTCCGGAACGCGTACGAAAACAACGTTCCGCTCACATTCTCGACCGATGCCGACTACTACATCCCCGGCATGACACGCGGTGAAGTGGCGATCGAATTCATCGAGACGTGGAAAGCCGCGGGAATCCCGGCCGCCCACATCCTGCGTGCCATGACCACGAACGGTTACCGCGTCAGTGAAACGCAAGACACCCGCGGGCCCATCCGGCCCGGCTTCGCAGCCGACCTGATAGCCGTGCGCGGCAATCCGCTGGAGGACATAGACACGCTACGCGACGTGCAATTCGTAATGAAAGACGGAATGGTGTTCAAGCGGAACGGGGTGATGACGCCCGGAGAGTTCTTCCATGGCGGGCCGGTCAATGGGTGGAACATTCGATGAGGCATGACGGAAGGTCCGTGCCGGCGGGGAGGGAGGTGGGGCGGAGCCAAATGAACGACCCACCCCCACCCCCACCCCCACTCCCACCCCCACCCTCAAGGGACGAGGTGGCCGCGCTGGTTCACGAATACGACAAGGTCGTGGCAGAAGCCGCCCCGAAACCCAAACGCACCAGAGCCGGATATCTGGTCTCTGTCCTCGCGATATTCACGCTGTTCGCCATTCCTGCGGCCAATCGTGCATTGGGACTCGGTATTTCGCGGAGGACGGTAGCGTTCCTGGCCTTGTCGCTGTTGGGTGTGGCGGTACTTGGCGTCGTAGTTCAGATGTTGGGCAGCGCGCTGGCGGCTCGGGGCGCAGCCAGCCAACGTGCGCTCGACGCGCTCGGTCATCTGACGCAACAGTTCAGCGAGAGCAGCGACGCGGAGAATCGGCGGGCTGCCGTTACCTTGCTGGCCGATGCCCACATCACCGGCGGAGCTACGGCGGTTGCCGCCTTCGACTTCGCCGACGCAAAGGTGCGTCTGGGTCCCGCACTGCCCTACGTGCAGAAAATCGAACGCGTGCTGCGGGAAGAACGCCAGATCTATCCGGTACTTACCAGTTGACTGGAGATCGATACGGAACTGGCCACGTCAGGTGCGCATCCGTAGCGTAGGGGACGAATCACGCTAAGTTACGCGGGCTGATAGCTGATAGCTAATCGACGACGAGGCGAAAAGGAAAGCTGAGATGATGATCTTCCGCACCGCTTTTGTTTGCGCACTCGCTGCGAGCCTGGTGTCCACGCCGGTGTCGGCTCAGGTGCTCACGACCGTGATTCTCGTGCGTCACGCCGAAAAAAGCGGTGATCCAGCCGATCGCGATCCTGAACTGAGTGATGCCGGGCGCGAGCGAGCGCGCACACTGGCGCACGTCTTGGGCGAGCTCGATATCGATGCGATCTACTCGACTCCATTCCTTAGAACGCGGAACACGGCCCAACCGATTGCCGACCAGCTCGGCATCGAGATCACCGTCACGCCGCCGACGCGCACGATGGTGGACGATATCGCCGCGACCATCCGCCGCGACCACGCCGGAGACGTGGTGCTGGTGGTGGGGCACAGCAACACGATTCCGGGCGTGGTGAACGCGCTCGGGGCCGGCCCGTTCGAGAATCTCACCGAGGAAGAATACGACGACCTGTTCGTGGTCACCCTGACAGCGGACGGGGGGGCTTCGGTGGTGCGGCTGCGATATGGGAGGGAGACTCCCTAGCCCTACGGCCGCCCCGCCAGCTATCAGCTTTTAGCGTCCGGCGCTCTCTATGCGTGGTTGGGATGGGCCGAAACATTGGCGTCCGTTCGGCGTACATTGAGGGAATGCGACCCCGATCTGTCTACTTGGCTCTCACCGTGACGCTGTTGGCGGCCGCACCATCGCCGGCTCGAGAGGCGCATGGGGAGGGAGAAGGGGAGAGGGAGGGGGAGGGGGAAGTCGTTACGGCTGCGGTTCAGACCCAACCCGAGGATGGTGGGGAGGGGGACGATCGCACCGAGTCGTTCATGGAGAGATTCGGGAGATGGAGCTACGTGTTGGCGCCGCTGCTCATGGTCGTCGTAGCCATTCTCCCCATTCCGGCGGAGCTGCCGGCCATGCTGAACGGCATGATGTTTGGCCCCATCGTCGGGACCGCCATTACGTGGTTGGGAGCACTTGTGGGGGCCATGGTGAGCTTCGAGTTGGCCCGTCGGTTCGGTCGGCCGTTGAGCGAGCGGATCGTGAAGCGATCGCTGCTGGAGCGGGCCGACCGGCTCGTGGACTCGGCCGGATGGCCGGGGCTGCTCACCCTGCGGCTCATCCCGGCAGTGGCGTTTACCGCGATCAACTGGGGAGCGGGGTTCACGTCGATCACCCGCTGGACGTTCGTGTGGACCACCGCGGCCGGCATCCTTCCCGGTGCCATCGTCTTCACCGTGTCGGGCACTGGACTGGCGGCGCTGTTCCGCATGCACCCGGTGGCTGTGTGGGGTATGGTTGTGATGGGCTTCCTTGTGGTGTGGTGGACCGTCACACGGTACCGTCGCCGACCCATGCGTCTGTGGACGGGCGAATTCGAGACCCCGGCACCCCCGGCACCCCCGGCACCGTAGGTTTCGCTACTCCCTGTCGCTAAAGCGCGAGTTGTCTTTTATTTGGTTCATCCGGCGTTTCCCAGGTGCCAGGTATCAGTGCCAGGTGTCAGATGTCAGGTGGCAGAGGCATCGTGTCGATTCCGACGCACCCGGACACCCGATACCTGACACCTGATTATTTCCGAGAGGTCTGAGATGAAGAGAGTGTCACATGGTAGGCTGTTCGTCGGCGTTACAAGCGCCGTCGCGTTGGCGGCGATCGATGCATCATTGCCCAGCGCGACAGCCGCGCAACAGGATTTCGGTACGACCGCGTTCGTGAACGTGCACGTCATTCCGATGGATGCCGACCGCATATTGCGAAACCACACCGTCATCGTCCGTCATGGGCGCATTGTCGACATCGGGCCGGCGAGTATGGTTTCCGTGTCACCCGATGCGGTGCAGATCGACGGCAGTGGCAAGTTTCTGATGCCTGGCTTCGCGGAAATGCACGGACACACACCGAGCGGTGAATTTGCGGAAACGGTCATGTTCCTCTACGCGGCGAACGGTGTGACGACGGTGCGTGGCATGCTCGGCCAAGATGGGCAACTCGCTCTCAAGGCCCGGACCAACAGTGGCGAGATCATCGGCCCGACGTTGTACTTGGCGGGACCGAGCTTCAACGGCAGCTCCATCCGGTCGCCGGAGCAAGCCGCGCGGCGCGTCCGAGACCAGTACGATGAGGGTTGGGACCTCTTGAAGGTGCACCCGGGACTGACTCGCGCCGAATACGATGCCATGGCCATCACCGCGGCGGAGGTCGGGATTCGCTTCGGCGGCCATGTGCCGGAAGATGTCGGATTGATCCACGCGATCACCATGGGGCAGGAGACGTTCGATCACCTGGACGGTTTCTTGCAATACGCCGGTGGCATCGACGGCCCGATCGATCATGGGCTCCTCGCCCAGGTCATCCAGATGACGAAGGACGCCAACGCGTGGGTCGTCCCGACGATGGTCCTGTGGGAACGGGGCATCGTGGGTTTGGGTGACATCTCGGAGATGCGCGCGAGTCCGGAACTCAAGTATTGGCCTGCGCGTCAGGTAGACGGCTGGACAAACCGGATGGAGCGGGTGCAACAAGATCCCAACTTCGACATCGAGCTTGCCACTGCGCACGCCCGTAATAGGGAAACCGTTCTCAAGGCCCTGAGCGACGCCGGTGTCGGGATTCTGATGGGCACCGACTCCCCGCAGATCTTCAGCGTGCCCGGGTTCTCCATTCACGCCGAGATGGAGGCCATGGCCCGTGCGGGCATGTCGCCCTACGAGATCTTGAAAGCCGGGACCAAGAACGTCGGCGAGTATTTCCAAGCCCAAGATTCGTTCGGCACGGTGGCCATCGGTCGTCGTGCGGATTTGATCTTATTGAACGCGAATCCACTCGTCGACGTGCGAAACGCTGCCGAGCAAGCCGGCGTGATGTTACGCGGGAGATGGCTGTCGCGCGAAACGATCGACGCTCGCTTGGCGGAGATTGTGGTGGAGGTGGGGAACTAGTCAGGTTTCGGGTGTCTGGGATCAGGTGTCAGGGCTGTGCTTCCCGACACCTGACACCTTGCCTACAATCCCTCAAAAAACTCCAACATCCGCTGCCGCATTCCCGCATCCGGTAAGCGTCCCCTCGCCGCACCGTGATTGTCGATGAGATACGACACCTTGGCGGTTCCCGGAATGGCGCACGTGACCGATGGGTGCGAGACGATCCACTTCAGGAAGAACTGACCCCAACTCTCACAATCGATCTCGGCTGCCCAATCCGGTAACGGACTGTCCAGGCCGCCCACCGCCCGGAACACCCGGCCGCGGCCGTAAGGCAACGCCACCAGCACCGCCATCCCGCGATCGGCCGCCAGCGGGAGCAACCGCTCCTCGACACCCCGGTTGTCGATCGTATAGGCCATTTGAACGAAGTCCAACTCGTACTCTCGCATGACACGCTCGAACGCTTCGTACTGGCGTGACGAGGTCGATGTGATCCCTAAGTAGCGAATGCGGCCGTCCTGCTTCCACTCCTGCAGAGTTCCGAGCTGCGTATCGACGTCCCTCAGGTTGTGGACCTGCATCAGATCGATCTTGTCTGTGTGTAACAGGCGCATCGACCGCTCCATTTGATCCTTGCCGGCCTGGATGGTGTCACCGCCGGGCTGCCCACGCCGACCTCCGACCGCGACTTTGGTTGCGAGGAACATCCTGTCGCGGTTGCCGATCTCGTTCACCAACCGGCCGACGACGGTCTCGGCGCGTCCGTATCCTGGTGCGGTGTCGATCAACCGGCCGCCCAAGTCGGGATAGCGTCGCAGCACCTCTCGGATGGGCGCCAGTTCCGCTTCCGTTTCGACGTTGTAACGTCTGGCAGTGCCGATCCCCACTACCGGGATCATCTCACCTGAAGAGGGAATCGGTTTTTGAATGAGAGGTTTTGTCTGGCCGACCGTGGGTCGCCATCCCAAGCCCAAGGACATGCCGGCGCCGGCACCGAGTTTGACCAGATCACGTCGGGAGAGCCTCATTTCCGCCTCCTGTTTTTCCAGAGCCTACGACTGAGAATATGTGTGGTAACCAAATACTTAAGGAAGGATCCGCAGGATGCGGTCGTCGTCCCGTGCCGGATTCCCGCGCCCATCCCGGTTGCTGGTAGCGAGATAGACCTCGCCCCGCGGCCCGACCAGCACGTCCCGCAGCCGCCCGTACTCTCCTCGGAACAGGACTTCGCGTTCGGTGGCCGTGCTCCCGTCAGCCGATAGTGTCAAACGATAGAGCGCTTGCCCGCGCAATGATGTGACGAGCAGGCTACCGTTCCAACCGGGAATCAACGTCCCGTCATAGAAGTCTGCTCCCGACACGCCCACCGTCGGAGTCCACGCCGTCACCGGCTCCACGACGTCGTTACTCCGGCAAAAGGCTTCCTCTCCGCGGGTATCGCCGTCGCAAAAACCGTGCACGGCGGGCCATCCGTAGTTTCCGCCTTTTTTTACCCGGTTCACTTCGTCATTGTCTCTCGGGCCGTGTTCGGCGATGTACAGGGCGCCCGTCACCGGATGGAACACGATGCCTTGTGGGTTCCGGTGGCCATAGGAATAAACCAGTGTACCAAAAGGGTTCTCCGGCGCAGGTCGGCCTTCCAACGTGACACGCAGTATTTTGCCGGCCACGTCGCCGCGGTCCTGTGCACGTGCGGCCCTGCCAGCGTCACCGGTGGTCATGTAAAGGAGACGGTCAGCGCCGATCGCGAGCCGGGAGCCATTGTGATTGCGATTGCCGGGAATGTTGTCCACCAACACTTGCGGTGCGCCGAGTCTTGCGCCGTCGAACCGCATCCGCACGAGTCGATTCCGAATGTTGCGGCGGCTGCCGTAGGAGTGCGCGACGTAGACATACGGTTGGTTCGCAAAGTCGGGGTGAAACGCAATGCCCATCAACCCGCTTTCGCTCACCTCGACCACATCGATGCGCCCGACGCGCGTGACCTGCCCCGTCGACGGATCGACGCGCGATATCGTTCCCGGACGCTCGGTCACCCAGATGACGCCGTCGGGGCCCCAAGCCAGATCCCAGGGAGTATCGAGCCCCGAAGCGACCGTCTCTACCGTAAGTCTCGCTGCCGGTGTATCCGTGATGTCGGGAGCACGCGATCCGCGGTTTGATACGGTCGTCAGCGGCACCGATCCACCGACGGCGAGAAGGAGTGGGAGTCCGAGCCGACCGATGCGATTCATCGTAGAAGGGGGGGGCACAAGTGCTGAATCGTCATGAACCACTCTCCTCGCGTAAGCGTAGCGCGGCGGGCCGATCGTTTTCCCTGGTTTAAAGACCCGAACTTCTGAACCGGCCGACTAGGCGGCGGATGCAGCGACCTCTCGCGCGCGCGTCTCTTGCCGGCTTCCGAGAGCGAACCCTGTGATGGCCCACACTGCCACGACCGGGACGGCTACCAGGGCAATCGCGCCGAGCGACAGTCCGACGGCGGCGAGCCCCGTGTAGATCCATCCGCTGGCAAGATCACCGCCGCGGTACACGGCGGCGTCGATAAACGCCTTGGACTTATACCGCTCCTCACGTCCGACCACGGTGAAGAGTACCTCCCGCGCCGGCTTCGCGATGGCGTACCGCCCCGATCGGTACAGCACTTGGACGCCGATCAACACCGCCAAGAGTGGGTAGAAGCCGAAGCTGAGGAAACCCAGAACCGTCAGCGCAGGAATGAGAGCCAGGCTGAGACCGATGCCCAGTGTTCGGATGATGTGCGCGGTAAGGAACGCCTGCGTAAAGATCGTGATGATGTTCACCGCCAGGTCGATTTTGGCGAGCAATGTTGTTCGACCGGCCCGGTCATCGGGGAATGCGTCGCGAAGCAAATCGGCCTGTTGATAGTAGAGCATAGTGGATGCGAAGGTCATTAACGCGATGAACAGCGCGATGCGGCTCAGATACGGTGACGACAGAACGACCTGCATGCCGCTCCAAGCGGTGCCCCGAACGGGCTCGGCTTCTTCTTTGCGCATGGCGACATCTTCGCGGCCGGATTGTCGGTGCAGATAGGAAGCACACCATGAGGCGATTTCGAGCGGGACCACGGCGATCAGCAGCAACATGAATACGGGTATCACGCCGGCCAGCGATGCGGTGATGAGCGATCCGACGATTGCACCCAGAGAGGCGCCGACGGTGATGAACCCGAAGATTCTCTTTCCCTGGGCGTTCTCGAAAAGGTCCACGACAAATCCCCAAAACACCGTCACGACGAACAGCGCGAACACGCTGGTCCACACATAGAAGACCCGGTCGATCCACGGGCGCGCGCTCTCCGGTAGGAGATAGAGCGCGCCCAAAAAGATGATGAGGTTGGCGGCGAAGAAACGGTTCGCGAGCGGGATGAACACGCCGCGTGAAAATCGCGAGACGACCGCCGAGTAGAGTGGCACGGCCACGAAGACCATCACCAAGAACACGGCGGTCCAGAGGTATTGGAGATTCCCCCGATCGGCCGAGCTGATCTCGTCCCGCACCGGCCGGAGGATGTAATAGCTCAACAGGATGCAGAAGCCGTAGGCGGTGGCCAGCAGCATCGCCTTGACCTCTTCGTCCCGGACGGGGACGACCTTCTTGAGTGCGTTCACGAACATGGAAAGGGCGCGTTTCGGGTTTCAGGTTTCAGGTCATGGCTGTCGGCGACGCGGGCCCTGATCCCTGACACCAGACACCCGTCACCTGGGGCTCGCATGCCACTCCGCGAGGATCTCGACCTCTCGTTCCGGAGCCAGGCCCGCCCGCAGCGTGGCTTGCCGCTCCACGGGCCGCGTCTTGTGCCAATTCAGCGTGTCCCTGGCCGTAACCGCCAGCGGGCGATAGGTGAGTCCGGCCGCCAGCGGTCGAGTCAGGTCGAACCGCTGGAAACCGGCGCGATCGCCGCGGGCCGGCATCCAACAGGGGAAGTCCCTATACGGACGCAGGCCCCGGTCCAAGAGGAAGTCGGTGTCGATCCACGTAAACGAAACCTCGGCGCTCGTGACGGCCCGGCACCCGTAAATCATCTCGGCGAACGACAGTGGTGCCTCGGGCCCCAGTCCGTTGTAGATGCCCACCGTGCTGTTTTCGAGCATGTGGATGTACCACTCGGCGAGGTCGCGCACGTCGATGAACATGACCGGGTTCTCGGGGTCTCCCGGACAGAGCATCTCGCCGCCTTTGTCGACCCGTATCGGCCAATAGCTGAATCGATCCGTATTGTCCCCGGGTCCTACAATGAGGCCGGGTCGCACGATGAGGGTCCGATCGCCGAAAGCGCGTAATGCTTCACGCTCGCACAGCACTTTGTTGGGTCCGTATCCCTGGCTCCGCCGCTCGTCGACAGCCGATGGATCCGGGTCGTGTTGGGGGCTGTCTTCGTTCAGTCCGATTTGCGTAAAATCGGAGTACGTCGAGCGGGTCGACGTGAAGAGGTACCGATCCACCGAATCTTTGAGAAGCTGTGCCGTATCGCGCACCCACCACGGGACGGTCGCGGAGTTGTCGATCACCACGTCCCAGTTACGGCCTTTGAGCGACTCGAGGTTGTCCTCGCGGTCACCGATCAGTCGTTCGACCTGGGGAAAGAGATGGGTGTTGGATCTCCCACGATTGAATATCGTGACGGTGTGCCCGCGTTGGAGTGCATATCGCACCATATGCGGGCCGATAAATCCGGTTCCGCCAAGCACGAGAATCCGCAGCGCCGACTGCGGATGGGTCGACCGGAGCTCGAGTCGAGAGGCCGCTAGGCTCATCCCCGCGACACCGGCGGCCGACATGTGGAGAAAATCTCTACGAGACGTCGACATCAACCATCTCCTTCAGTCGTCTGTACTTTGGTGAATCGGGCTCACCCGGCTCGTGCCTGCCAGGCGGCGAGCACTTCCGCTTCCCGTTCCGCCGATAGTCCCGCGCCCATTTCCGATTGCCGTTCCGCCGGCAGCGTCTTGAACCACGTGATCGTGTCGCTCGCGGTCTCGGCGAGCGGCCGGAAGGTCAATCCTGCTGCGATGGCCTTGGAGCAGTTCACGCGGCTGAAGCCCTCCATGCCCTCGCGAGGCGGTATCCACGTTGGCATATGGCTCCACGGCCGCACCTCGTGCTGCTCCAGAAAATCGGCGTTGACCCACGTAAAGGAGACGTTGGCACTGGTCGCCGCGCGGATCCCATAGAGCATCTCGGCCATCGACATGGGCGATGCGGGGCCGGTAGCATTGTAGACGCCCGAGGTGTTGTCTTCTCCCATCCGCACCATCCACGACGCGAGATCACGCACGTCGATGATCTGCACATGGTGAGTCGGGTTGCCGGGCGCCATGACCTCACCACCTCGATCGATGCGGATGGGCCAGTAGGTGAACCGGTCGGTGTTGTCCATCGGCCCCACGATCAGACCGGGCCGCACGACCATTGCGCGATCGCCGAACGCCTCCCGGGCGCGTTGCTCGCAGAGGGCCTTCATGCCTCCGTACCTTCCCCCGGTGACCTGTTCGACGGTCGGGTCGTCGAGTTGCTTGACGGCGGTCGTCTCGTCCGAGCCGATGATGCTGTTGTCGGCGATGACGGAGAGGGAAGAGACGTAGATGTATTGGTTTGCGGAGTTCCGTAGCAGGCCAGCCGACTGCTCGACCCACCGCGGCACCGACGCGGAGTTGTCGATCACCACGTCCCACTCCCGACCTTGGAGAGCGGTGAGATCGTCGTTGCGGTCACCACGCAACTTCTCGACTTCGGGAAACAGATGGGTGTTCGTTCTGCCGCGGTTGAACAAGGTGACCGTATGCCCGCGCGCCAAAGCGTACTGCACTTGTGCGACACCGAGAAATCGCGTTCCCCCGAGAATCAGGATGCGGAGCGGCGCGTCGGTTTGAGGGACGTTCAGCCAAGCGTGCATCGTGTTGGGCCGAAGCATGGCGAAGCCGGCTGCCCCACCGACTCCGGCCGACATTCCAAGAAATGATCGTCTCGTAGACATGCGAATCCTCTATTTCAGTATGCCAAGCTCCATGCCTCGCGGCGGCGGTCGGCCCCTGCCCGTTTCGCGCCCGTTTCGGGATCGATGAGAATCGCGCCGGCGCCGCCGAACTCTGCCGTCCACCCGCTCCGCGGCAGCACGAGGTACCCCCGTTCCGACAACTCGGCGAGCACTTCACTCGCTACGCGGTCTTCGATGGCCAGGGAGCCGTTGGGGAGCCTTCGCAGCCGCGGCGCATCGATCGCCTCCTGCGGCGTCATCCCGAACAGCAAGATGTCGTTGAGTACCTGGATCAACGTGTGCGTCTGACCGTCGCCGCCGGGTGTTCCGAAGGCCAGCCATGGTTTCCCATCGCGCAGCACCATGGCCGGCGACAGGGTGTGGTAAGGGCGTCGCCGGGGGGCGAACACGTTGGGGTGACGCTCATCGAACCGGAACAGCGAGCCGCGGTTGTGCAGCACCACCCCGGTTTCGGGTACGACCAGTCCCGAGCCGAACGAATGGAACAGACTCTGTATCAATGACACCACGTTGCCATCTCGGTCGGCCACCGAGAGGTACACCGTGTTGGGATGATCGTTGTCGGTGGCTGGTTCGGTTCCTCCCCCTGGGGCGAAACCAGCGGGGTCGATGCGAGACGCCAGGCGTGCCAGGCGATCGGCGTCCAGCAGTTCCTCTACGGTGACGCGCATGGCGTCAGGATCGGCAACACTCGAGTCCCGATCGGTGACGGCGATGCGGATCACCTCGGCGATCGTGTGGAAATAATCCGCGCTGTTGTGACCGAGTGCCGGCAGGTCGATGTGGTTCAGCATCGCCAGCTCTGACAACAATGCGACGCCTTGGGTGTTGGGTGGGAACGCGAGGACCTCGAGGTCGTGGTACTCGCCGCGGATCGGTTCCGTCCATTCCGGCTCGTACGCTGCCAGATCCGACTCCTGCAACAGACCGCCCCGTTCGGCCAGGTAGCGGGCAATGCGGCGCCCGGTTTCGCCCGTGTACATCTCCTGGGGGCCTTGGGCTTGGATGCGACGCAACGTGGCCGCGAGATCGGGCATGGCAATCGTCGAACCTTCTTCGGGTGGGGCACCGGAGGACAGAAAGATCGCGGCCGCCTCGGGCTCTCCACGTAGCTTCTGTTCCTGACCTGCGATATCGAGCGAGAGCCGCCGCGACACAGGGAGTCCTGCCGCGGCCAGCTCGACGGCGGGAGCCAGTGCCGCTTCCCAAGAGATCGTCCCGAAGCGGCTCAACGCCTCACCCCATCCGCCCACGGCCCCGGGCACCGAAACGCTGAGCGGACCTGTTTCCGGCATTTCCTCCAGGCCCTGGCTCCGCAGGTCGGCTAAAGTCGACGCGCTGCCCGACCGACCCGACGCGTTCAGAGCGTATGCGCGCTCCGTTGCCGCGTCGTAGTAGATAAGAAACATGTCTGCGCCGACCCCGTTCATGTGGGGCCGGGCCACGGCGAGAACCGCCGCCATCGTAATGGCGGCATCCATCGCGTTGCCGCCGTCCCTCAACACGCGAAGGCCGGCCTCGGCCGCCAAAGGATGGCCGGCCGTCACGGCGCCGTTGGTGCCCTGAGCGTCCCGCCCCGCTTCGGGGTCGGCACTGACGATTGCGCAGGAAGTGGTCGCCACAGCTACGGCGGCGGGAAGCATGAATCTGATACGCATGTGGGTTTCCCGGGGAACAGGGTAGAGAGAGATTTAGCACGTTGGGGGGGTGGGAGCTAGTTGAGTAGTGAGTAGTGAGTCGGGAGTCGAGCAGACGGTAGGGATGGTAGGAACGTACAGCACCACTCACTACTCACGACTCACCACTCACTAACTTAGTTTCCGGAGCCTGAACTAGGAGCCCGCGATGGACGAGCCACGCCGCCACGTGACCTTCTTGGCCTTGGCCGCGATCATGTCGATCGGCGCTGTGCCCATCTGGTTTGTCGGCCGGCCCACCGTCTTCGTGCTGGGTGTCCCGCTGTGGCTCTGGTCGAGCATGGCGTTCACCGCGGGCCTCTCGGCGGTGTCTGTCTGGGGGATCCTCAAGCTGTGGAAGGACGAGGACCTTGACTGACCTCGCCTTCGATCTGCTGTTCTGGTGCACGCTCTACATCGTGGTACTGCTGGTCGTTGGCACGATGGGCCGGCAGGCACGGCAGGACGACACGCTCGCCGATTATTTTCTCGCGGGACGCTCGATCGGTTTCGGCGTCCTGCTCTTTACCCTCTTCGCGACCCAATACAGCGGCAACTCGCTGTTAAGCTTCCCGAGCCAGATTCATCGGGAAGGCTTGCCGTATTTCATGAGCGTCACGTTCATCGTGGGAATCGTTGCTGGATTCACGTTGTTCGTCCCGCGCTTGTATGCGCTGTCTCGAAGCAGGGCCTACCTGACTCCGACCGATTTCTTGCACGATCGATTCCGGAGCCCGGTGCTCAATTACCTCTCCGCGGCAATCTTCGCTGTGGTGTTGATGAATTTCCTGCTGGCCCAGCTCATCGCATTGGGCATCGCCTTCTCGGGATTTACCCAGGGGCAGATTCCGTACTGGACGGCGGTGGTCGGAGGGGCCGTGATCGTGCTGATCTACGTGTTGTTGGGTGGAATGCGGGCAGCCGCGTGGACGGACGTGATGCAGGGTGCGCTCTTGATCATCGGGCTGGCGTTCATTGTCATTCTGATGTGGCTTCAGGTGGGCTCGCCCACATCGGTTTTCAGAACCGTTCGGCTATTGGATCCTGAGAAGGTCGCCAACCCGTCGCTCACGGTGTGCTTCGTCTGGCTCAGCAATTTCTTGTTACTCGCTCTCGGGGCGCCGCTTTATCCCCAGGCCATACAGCGCATCTTTGCGGCCCAACGTCTGAGGCCGCTCCGAAACGCACTCGCCGCGTTGGCGGTGATCCCGCTCTTTGCGGCCACGACGGTCATGTTCATCGGAGCCGTGGGAATAGTGCTGTTCCCGCATCTGGGGCCCGTCGAATCGGAACAGGTCACGTTCCGGGTAGTCTCGCATCTCGTTGAGAGCGACGCGCTGGCGTACTATCCCGTACTGATGATAATGATGGCCGTCGTCGCGGCTATCATGTCCACCGCCGATTCCTGCCTGCTGTCGCTTTCGTCGATCTTTACGAAGGACTTTGTGGCTCGGGTGAAGGGACTCGACGCGGCAGAGACAGATCGGTTGTTGCGATGGGCGCCGGTCTTCAGCATCGGTGTCATGGCGCTTCTCGTGGGGCTGGCGCTGCTACCCCGAATGACGTTGTGGGGCCTTCTGATCATCAAGTTCGAAATCCTGATACAGCTCTCTCCCGCATTCATCCTTGGCACCATGCACGATCACGATGACCTGCGAGGTTACCACGTCCGGGATATCCTTGCCGGTTTGATTACCGGTCTCGTGCTGACGGTTGCGCTCTATGCCAGTCCGTTGGAGAGCTTGGGCGGGCTGCACTTCGGGACGGTGGGCGTGGTGGTGAACTATGCGGTGGTGGTGCTGCATCGCTGGTTCAGGATGGGGGTGGGGGCGCGGAGGCGGGGGTTGACGGTCGAAGACGGGCTAGGACGGGCGGGGACGGTCTGAGACGGTCTGCGTGATTTGCGATGCAGATTGGCGATTTGAGATCGGCGATTCTTGGCACCCACTCAATCTGCAATCGCCGATCTGCAATCTGAAATC
>JADFPO010000075.1 GCA_022562295.1 Gemmatimonadota bacterium | reverse complement strand
GATTGATGGCGTCGCCCTTGGAGAGCGTGGCAAGCGCCTGCTCCATCAATCCGATACACGTCTCCATCGGCAGTAGCTTGCGGACCTCGGACTGTGACAGCACGAGTGCTGGCATGGCGCTTTTCCCCTGTGAAGAAGCGAGAGTATGCGACGCAGGGTTGCACGTGTCAAACGTAGTGAGTGGTGAGTAGTTTCGGCGGCGCCCGATGACTATCTTCCTGGACGCGGGCGTGGCACGGTGAAGGTGGGAAGCGTGCGCTGGGGGAGGTGGGCACAAGCCTGTTTCAAATCGAAAGGGAATCGTAATGCAGAGAAGAGGCAGATCGGGGTTTGCGGCCGTCTTTGTCGTGGCCGTCGTTCTGTGTCCCGTTCCCAGGGCAAGCGCGCAAATGGCGGACGAGGAGGCGGTCGTGAGGGTGGTCCACGACCTGTTTGACGGAATGCGTGACAAAGACACGACCAAGATCAGAGGAGTGTTCGCTCCCGGCGCTACGCTGGCATCCGCGGGCCGAGACAGCGTGGCGTATTCGACTGCGGAGAGTTTTGTGATGGCGATAGGCCGCGCGACCGCCCATTTGGACGAGCGCGTGTGGGATTGGGAAGTGCGCATCGACGGCAACCTGGCAATGCTCTGGACCAAATACGACATCCTGACCGACGGCAATTTCAGCCACTGCGGCGTCGATGCGTTTCACCTCCACAAGTCATCGGCAGGGTGGAAGATTTTTCATCTGGCGGACAGCCGCAGGTGGGATCCGGGGTGCTGGAGGTATCCCGGCAGGGAGTAGTGAGTCGTGAGTCGGTGCGGCATTCGGCGTGGCCGACCGGGCCCAATTGGCATGCCGACTCCCACTCACTCGTTCCTGCACACTGCTCTCGGCCTACTACTCACTACTCACCACTCACTAACCCCTCGTACACCTCGTAGTCCTCCTCGCTAAAGCAAACCAACCTCACGAGAGTTACGGACCTCGGGTCCTCGAGCCACTGCTTTACGGTGGTGATGGCGACGGCGGAGGCGGATTCGATCGGGTATCCGTAGGCTCCGGTGCTGATCGACGGAAAAGCCACCGAAGCCAGCCCATGCTCAGCGGCCAGGTCGAGGGATTTGATGTAGCAGCTCCGCAGTAGATCGCGCTCGCCCCGACTCCCACCGTACCAGACGGGGCCCACGGTGTGAATTACGTGCCGCGCTGGCAACCGGTAACCGGCGGTGATCCGGGCCTCACCGGTCGGACAGCCTCCCAGGGTGCGGCACTCTTCGAGTAGTTCCGGGCCCGCAGCCCGGTGAATGGCTCCGTCAACACCGCCCCCGCCGAGGAGCGTTGAGTTGGCGGCGTTCACGATGGCGTCCAGGTCTTGCTCTACGATGTTGCCTTGGGCGAGCTGAATCATAGTACGGCCGTAAGACTCGTGAGTAGTGAGTGGTAAGTAGTGAGTAGGTCTTGTGGCCTCGGGGCAGCCTGTATTCTATTGACTTTCACTCACTACTTACCACTCACTACTCACTGTATCTTTGCGCTTCGCAGCCTTAGCGCATTGCCGATCACCGAAACCGAACTGAAACTCATGGCAGCCGCGGCGATCATAGGACTGAGGAGTAGGCCGGTGAACGGATACAACACGCCCGCGGCGATCGGCACGCCGAGGCTGTTGTAAAGGAATGCAAAGAAAAGGTTCTGCTTGATGTTTCGCATCGTGGCTCGACTGAGCCACCGAGCGCGGAGGATCGCGCGCAGATCTCCCTTGATTAGTGTGATGCCGGCGCTCTCCATGGCGACGTCGGTGCCCGTCCCCATCGCAATACCGACGTGAGATTGCGCTAGAGCCGGTGCGTCGTTGATACCGTCCCCGGCCATCGCCACCACGCGTCCCTCGCTCTGCAGTCGTTTCACCGTCGCGGCCTTCTGATCGGGCAGCACCTCCGCGACCACGTCGCTGATTCCCAACTGTCCGGCGACCGCCTCGGCCGTCACGCGACTGTCTCCCGTCAGCATGACCACTCTGATGCCGTCCTGTTTCAGACGTCGAATCGCTTCGGCTGTCGTGTCCTTGACGGGGTCGGCGACGGCGATCATGCCGGCCAACGCGCCGTCCAGCGCGACGAACATCGTGGTCTGCCCTTCGGATCGAGCGGTGTCGGCGCGCTCCGCCATCTCATCCAGGGAAATTCCCAGGTCGTCCATCAGGGCTTGATTGCCCAGAGCGACGCGCTCGCCACCAACGGAGCCCGTTACGCCCTTGCCGGTTAACGACTCGAAATCCAGCACATCGGACAGGGTCAAATTGCGCTGCTCCGCACCGGTTACGATAGCCGCCGCCAATGGGTGCTCGCTGTTCCGTTCCAGGCTCGCGGCTCGTTGGAGCAACTGATCTTCGGACAATCCCGCCATGGGAATCACGGTTGCCAGCGCCGGTTTTCCCACGGTGAGCGTTCCGGTCTTGTCGACTACCAGCGTGTCGACCTTCTGTAAGACTTCAATGGCCTCGGCGTTCTTGAAGAGCACGCCGAGCGATGCGCCCCTGCCGGTGGCGACCATGATGGACATGGGCGTGGCGAGGCCGAGCGCGCAGGGGCAGGCGATGATGAGCACCGCCACGGCATTGACGATGGCGTGCGCCATCCGAGGCTCGGGTCCCACCAAGGCCCAAACGGCAAAGGCGATGAGCGCCACCGTCACCACCGCAGGCACGAAGTACCCAGCCACGACGTCCGCCAGCTTTTGAATCGGCGCGCGGCTGCGCTGCGCCTCCGCAACCATCTGCACGATCTGCGCCAGGAGCGTGTCCGCACCCACCCGCTCCGCGCGCATGACGATGGATCCCGTGCCGTTGATCGTCGCGCCAATGACCGTGTCGCCCACCGATTTCTCCACTGGAATTGGCTCACCTGTGATCATCGCTTCGTCGACCGAGCTACTGCCCTCTACCACGACGCCGTCCACGGGTACCTTTTCCCCGGGGCGGACGCGCAGTCGGTCTCCGGGTTGTATGAGATCCAGCGCCACATCGGATTCGGACCCGTCGTCGGCGATGCGGCGCGCCGTTTTTGGCGCCAGGCCGAGCAGGGCCCGAATCGCGGCGCCGGTACGATCGCGCGCCCGAAGCTCGAGCACCTGGCCCAAGAGTACGAGCGTGATGATGACGGACGCGGCCTCGAAATACACGTCTACGCCGCCAGATGCATCGCGAAACGAACTCGGAAAAATGCCCGGCAGAGCGGTGGCGACCACGCTGTAGACGTAGGCGACAGTGACGCCCAACGCGATGAGCGTGAACATGTTCAGGTTGCGTGTGACGAGCGACTGCCACCCACGGACAAAGAATGGCCAGCCGCCCCAGAGCACCACGGGTGTCGCGAGCGCCAGCTCCACCCACGACCTTCCCGGCCACTCGAGCAGCGCCGCCCCCCCCTCGCTGCCGCCGGCCAGCATATCCAACATCGACATGACGAACACCGGGAGCGTCAAGACGAGACTCGTCCAGAATCTCCGGCTCATGTCGATGAGTTCGGCGTTCGGTTCTTCGTCGAGCGTCACCGTGCGAGGTTCCAGTGCCATGCCACACTTCGGGCAGGGGCCGGGTTTGTCTTCGACCACCTCCGGGTGCATGGGACAGACGTATTGCGTGGCTGTGGCGGGTGGCGCGGTGGGGGATCTCTCCAGCGCCATGCCGCATTTGGGGCACGCACCCGGCTTGTCGCTGCTGACTTCGGGGTCCATCGGGCACCTGTACATCCCGCCGTCAGCCGCCGGTGGGGGTGTGGGACCGGCCTCGGTGGTAGCCGGCTTTTCATCTGTCTTGGCGAGATAGGTGTTGGGATCGGTGCGGAACCGCTCGGCGCAGTGGGAGCAGCAGAAGTAGTAGGTCAGGCCGTCGTAGGTGTGCCTGTGTTTGGTCGTACTGGCATCGACCGTCATGCCGCACACGGGGTCCTTGACGCCGGTGCTCAAATCACCGTGGGCGTGCTCCACTCAACCTCCCGACGTGCTCGTGCCCGTACACGAGCGCCGCACGCAAAGAAGGGAGTGTGCGATGGAGGAAAAGATCGGCATGAATCCCGCCGGCGAGCTATCCGATACTGATCATGCGGTCGATCGCGGCGCGAGCCCTGTCCCGAATGTCGTCGGGGACCGTCACAGCGTGTTGATCCAGTAGCAACGAGTCGCGGAGACCTTCGAGGGTGATCGTCTTCATGTAATTGCATACAGCAGTCGGATCCGCGGCTATGAATTCTTTTTCAGGGGCCATCTGCCGCATGCGGTGGAGAATGCCGACCTCGGTTGCCACGATGAAAGTGTTCGTGGGTCGCGACAGTGCCAGCCGGATCATGCCTTCGGTGGATGTGATGTGCAGCCCCGCAGGATCGACGTCTCCTAACCCGGTCTCGTACAGCAGCTGGCCCGCACATCCGCACTCGGGATGCACCAGTACTTCAGCTTCGGGATATTCCTCGCGGCGTGCGTTGACGGTGCCAGCGTTGATTCCCTTGTGCACGTGGCACTCCCCCATCCATACCTCGATCTCCCGTTGTGGGCGCAACCGCCTGATATGCGCACCGAGAAAGAAATCCGGCAGGAACAGGATGCCCTTGTTTTCGGGAATGGCGTCGACGATGGCCAGCGCGTTGCCGCTCGTGCAGCAATAATCCAACTCGGCCTTCACCTCGGCCGTGGTGTTGACGTATCCGACGGCGACGTGGTCTGGAAACTCCGACCTCCAGCGGCGCACATCGTCCGCCGTGATCGTGTCGGCCAGCGAACAGCCCGCGCGGAGGTCGGGTAGCAGGACCCGCTTCTGGGGAGAGAGGATGGCCGCCGTTTCGGCCATGAAGTGGACTCCACAAAACGCGATGACATCCGCATCGGTGGCGGCCGCTTCGCGAGACAGCCCTAGTGAGTCACCGACGAAATCGGCGATATCCTGCACCTCGGGGCGTTGGTAGTTGTGGGCCAGAATGACCGCATCGCGAACGCGTGCCAGAGAGCGAATCTCCGCATGCAACTCCTCCACCATCTCGGTGCAGAGAGTCCCTTCTTCCAACACAGGCAGCGCGAGCGTCATACAAGAAATTTAGCGAAGGGTACGGGAGCGAAAAAGCCCCAGCATCGAGGCCGAAGTGCAGGACGTGTGAAGGCCTCCGTAATCTCTTGCCGGTCGCGCCGAGAAGTGAGAACTTGGTGCCCGACGAGGCGAGCGTTGGCGAGCCTCTCCTCCCCCGAATCACTGCACCGGGAGATTCCGATGGCCGGACAGTCCCATTCGATCAGGTGTCCCGAGCACGGGTATTACTACAACCCCGACGAGGCCGAGGGCTGCGTCAAGTGTTTGGAAGGGCCTGTCGAGTCCGACCTTGCGCCGGTCGCCACCAGCGGAGGTAGGCGCTTTCTGAATCTCAGCCTGGTGTTCAAGCTAGCGGTGGTGTTTGGACTGGGTTGGGCCGGGGTCAAGCTCTCCCAGTCGTTCTTCGGCGCCATGGCTGAGCGCGGCACGGAGGTCCACGCCGCAACGCAGGAGACTGCGGGCCGCATCGATCCCGCTCTGGTCCGCTCTCAGATGGAAGCGATGGAGGCGCTGGTATACGCCGAGCAGGTGGACCAGTTCGCGCACGGCGGCCGCATCCAACGGGCATCGATGATCTTGTACAGCGCCGTCATGGCAGCTTCCAACCCGTTGCTCGGGTCGCTCCACGGCAGGAAGATCGTCGCATTTGGAAGTGCCGCGGCGCAGTATGAGGACGTTGGGTACTCGACGATCCGCATGGACCAAGTGCGGAAGGACTGGGAGGACCTTCGGGCGGACGTGTTCTGGGATGTCGATTGGTTCCGGACGCCGAACCGCTAAGAGGGAGGCTCCATCCAGGCGCCCCCTTGAATGAGCTCCGTGCATACGTCCGATGCCGACCGGCCGGCGGCCTCGGCTGCAAAGTTGACGATCACGCGGTGACGCAGCACGCTGAGGGCTACGTGCTGCAAGTCTTCTAGGTCGGCCATCGGACGACCGTCCCCCGCCGCCCGGGCTTTCGCTCCCAATACCAGATACTGCGATGCGCGGGGGCCCGCTCCCCAGTCGACGAACTCCTTCACCACGGGAGGGGCTTGATCGGAACCCGGCCGCGTCATCCTCGCAAGCTGCACGGCCGCCCGCACGACGATCTTCGGGGCGGGGATTCTCCGGACTAACTGTTGCATCTCGATCAGATCGGCTCCCGAGAGCACCGGCTTGATGGTGGCTACCTCTTCGCCCGTGGTCTCCTCCACCATTTCCTCCTCCTCGGCCTCGCTGGGGTACTCGACCCGCAGCTCGAACATGAACCGGTCCAGCTGCGCCTCGGGGAGAGGATATGTGCCCTCTTGTTCGATCGGGTTCTGGGTCGAGAGGACGAAGAACGGTTCCGGCAGCTTGTAGGTCGTACCGGCCGCCGTCACCTCGTGCTCCTGCATGGCCTGGAGGAGAGCAGCCTGGGTTTTCGGAGGCGTCCGGTTGATCTCGTCGGCGAGCACTACGTTGGCGAAGACCGGCCCATGCACGAAGCGGAACGCCCGCTTTCCCGTCGAGAGGTCCTCCTCGATGATCTCGGTGCCCGTGATGTCGCCCGGCATCAAATCGGGTGTGAACTGGATGCGCGAGAACTTGAGGTCGAGTGCCTCGGCCAGGGTCGAGACCATCAGCGTCTTGGCCAGACCGGGCACGCCAACCAATAGGGTATGGCCCTTCGAGAGAATGGCGGTAAGGATTCCTTCCAGAACCTCGTGCTGGCCGACGATGCGGCGGCCCACTTGCTGAAGCAGCCTCTTCTTCGCTTCGCCGAGTCTGGCCAGCAGTTCGACATCGCGATCCTCGACTCGTACGGGTTCCGCAGTCACGATTTGTCCCTCTATGAAGGCCTCACCGGTGGCACCTGTCCTACGCCGCGCCGGTGGGTAAAGTTGCGGTGTCGGTTGCGGGATTGAGGAGGTAAATCCTACCCTGGCGGTGGTCGTTAGGCCACCCTGAAATTGCTTGCGAAATTTTTCACAAGCGGTAACTTTCCGGCCGGTTTATGAAGGCACAAGGCCACGGGCGCGAGATTGGCGAGGGATATGAGCTCGTCGCGCTGGGCATGACGTTCGCCGGGGCGATCATCATGTTCATGTTCGGTGGGTGGGCCTTGGATCGGTGGTTGGGTGTCACGCCGCTCTTCACGCTCGTCGGAACCGTCACCGGGGCGGTGCTGGGGTTTCTCAACGTCTATTGGAAGCTTCAAGCGGATATCGAAGCCAAGAAGGCAGAGAAATCCGGGAGTCAGGGTTCTCGCTGAAGCTCGCCGGCTTTGGAGCCGTGCTCACGGCGGCCGTGACGGCGATTCTGTGGGCCTTTTGGGGCCGGCCGGCGATCGTGCCGGGGGTGGTGTTCGGCGCACTGGCGGCGATTATTCAGTTCGCGGCGGTCGTGATCGTGAGGCCGGTGTGGAGCGCGCCGTTCGACCGGTTCTTGGGTCGGTGGGGCGTCGGGATGGCGCTGCGTGTTGCAGGTATCGGTGTTTTCTTGGCCGCGGTGTTGCTTGACCGGGAGTTGTTCCCGCCCGTCCCGTCGGCGTTTGCGTACCTCGGGGTGCTGATCCCTCTGCTTTTCATGGAGCTGCGTTTTCTGAAGTGATACAAGGGCAAATCGACATCGGCGAGATCGTGCTGCACCACGCTGCCGATTCGTATTCCATCTTCATGTTCGAGTGGCGCCGGATGGAGAGCCTGCAGTTCGGCCCGTTCAACGTCACACCCACCAAGCACGTCGTGTTCCTGTTCATCGCGGCCTTCCTCGTGTTCCTGACGATGAAGGTGGCGGGACGGAAGCTCGAGGCTCAACGCGCCAACGAGAACGCTCCCAAAGGGTTTGCCAACGCGATCGAAGCGATGGTGTTGTTCGTACGGAATGACGTCGCGATCGCCAACATCGGCCATGACGGAGCGAAGTTTGCGCCGTTCGTCATGACACTGTTTTTCTTCGTCCTGTACATGAACCTGCTGGGACTGATCCCGCACGGCGCGACCCCGACGGGGAACCTGGCGGTGACGGCCGGTCTGGCGGTGCTCGCGTTTCTGGTGATCGAGATCGGTGGATTCCTCAAGTTGGGCCCGGCCGGTTACATGAGGACGATCTTTCCAACTATTCCCGGGTTGTCCGGGCCGGGTGCCATCGCCATGTCGTTGTTCATGGCTCCCATCGAGATCCTGGGGAAAATGGTCAAGCCGTTCGCCCTGTGCGTCCGTTTGTTCGGCAACATGGTGGCAGGGCACTTAGTGATTCTGTCCATCATGGGGATCATTTTTCTGTTCGGACATCTGCCCTTTTGGAATTGGGGAATCGGGATCGCGGCGGCGACTTTGTTGTTGGGCATCATGATGCTCGAGATATTCGTTGCGATGTTGCAGGCATATGTGTTTGCCTTGCTCACGGCTGTGTTTATCGGGTTGATGCAGCATGAGCACTGAGTGTTAGGGGATAGGTGTCAGGTGTCAGGTGTTAGGGGATGGGGGGTAGGGGATAGATGAGTCGTCGTGAGCGTACACCGAACGTCTCGCGACTTGCCGTAACGCCGTGGGGAGGAGCGTCTACCTCCTCATGGTTCGTACCCGGCCGAGTGGTTGGGGAAGGCCCGCTGGTCGCAGACCGTTGGCGGGTCGCCGCGGAGACGCCGTTCGGGAGAGACGGCGCTCGAAGCGGCAGGCGCAGACAACCGAGATCTCCCGGTGCACATAAGGAAGATCTGCAATGATCGACATGTTGATGATGTTGCAGGAAGTGGTGCTGAACGCCGAGCAGGTAGCCATGGTCGAGGCGGCGAAAAACACCAACGCGCTGTTGGGTGCCGGCATCGGGCTGGGGTTGGCCATCGTCGGTGCAGGGATCGGTTTGGGGCGGATCGGCGGTCAGACCGCTGAGGCCATTGCCCGTCAACCCGAGGCCGGCGGCGAGATTCGGGGAGCGGCGTTGCTGATCGCGATTCTGCTCGAGGGCGCAACGATCATTGCGCTCGTGTTCGCCCTCCTGTTCAAGCTCGCGTAGCCAGTACGCTATGCTACCGTACTGGCTGCCGCTGCTCCAGGAGGCCGAAGAGCACGTGCCGACGTCACCGTTCGAGCCAGAATTTGGCGTGATCTTTTGGACGTGGCTCGTCTTCGGCGCATTGTTCTTCGTGCTCAAGAAGTACGCGTGGCCCGCCATCTTGAGTGCGACGGAGGAGCGCGAGCGCAAGATCGCGCACCAGCTGGAAGAAGCGGAAAGGATGAACGCGGAAGCCAAGGCCGCGCTGGAGGAGCACAAGGCGCTGGTCGCGGGCGCCAGGGACGAGGCGTCCAAGCTCATCGGCGAAGCGAAGACCGTTGGCGAGGCGGAGCGCGAGGCCATTCTCAACAGGGCCCGCGAAGAGCAGGAACAGTTGGTCGACCGGGCCAAGCGGGAAATCGAGGCGGAGCGCGAGCGCGCGATTGCCGAACTGCGGCGTGAGGCGGTCGATCTGTCTCTGGCGGCGGCTTCCCGCCTCGTCGAGGCAAAACTGGACGATGAGGCAAACCGCAAACTCGTCATGAGCTACCTCGATTCGTTGGAGCAGGCGCGTTGAGGAATCCGGCCGTAGCCCGAAACTACGCGGAAGCGTTGTTGGAACTCGCGGACCGTTCGGGCGAGGCGGAGCGGTTCGGCGAGCTGATCGAGGGCGTCGGCGGAGCCATCGAGGCCGACGAAACGATCCGAGTGGTGCTGGAGTCGCCTCGGGTTACCAGGAAGACGAAGCAGGAGTTGCTGCGCCGCGCTCTCACGAGCGTGGCGCCGGAGTCCTTCATTCGTTTTCTCGCAGCGGTCGTGAAACGCGGGCGCCAAGGATTGATCGGTGCCATAGCACGCCAGTATCTGGCTCTGGTCGACATCAAGTTCGGGCGGGTACACGCGAGCGTCGTCGTGGCGCGCGAGGCGGATCTCGGCCTGCAGGACGAAATCGGCAAGCGTCTCGAGGCAGTGCTCGGCCAAGAGGTTATCCCGCACCTACGGCATGATCCGGCCATCTTGGGCGGTATCGTCGTGCGCGTGGGCGATCGGGTCATGGACGGCTCGCTGCGGCGGCGGCTGAAGGTGCTGCGGAAGGCGATGCTGTCAGCCTGAAGCCACATTGCCATAAAGCACGAAGGGAGGCGCGGGGTGATCCCGGACCGCCTTGTCTCTGTTGCGTAGGGCTTGGCTTCTTGGATCGAGCATCTTCCCCATAAAGGTCGACCAACCAACGCCGTGCGTGAGTATAGACTAGTCTTCGACTAGTCTATACCTTTCCTCTCATGATCACCGTTGGTGCCTACGAAGCCAAAACCCACCTCTCGGCCCTGTTGAAACGTGTCGAGCAGGGCGAGCGGATCACCATCACGAAGCACGGTGTTCCGGTGGCGGTGCTCCAGCCGCCCGACTGGACCCGGGTCGAGGAGCCCGACCAAGTAATCGCCGCCCTCAAGACGTTTCGGCTGGGCAAGCAGCTCGATGGGCTGTCAATTCGCGAGATGATCGAGCAAGGTCGTGGGTAGATGAGTGGTCCGTTTGTCGTGGACAATTCGGTGGTTATGGCTTGGTGTTTCGAGGACGAGGCCGGCAAGTACGCGGATGCCGTACTGGAACGCCTCACGGTGGCTGAGGCGATGGTACCGGCGATTTGGCCGCTCGAGGTGGGCAACGTGTTGTTGGTCGCCGAGCGCCGACGCAGGCTGCGGCGTGCCGACAGCGAGCGCTTTATCGCGCTCCTGCGCCAGCTCCCGATCGTCGTCGAGCCAGAGGATGCACGCCGAGCATTGGGGGACGTGATGGCTCTGGCCCGTGATGTGGGGCTGTCCACATACGACGCGTCATACCTCAATGTCGCGCTGCGACACGGCCTACCGATCGCCACCATGGATCGCGATCTTCGCAAGGCAGCACGCCGCTGTCACGTCGCCGTCGTATGACTGGGACATAGGGAGGTCACCATTCCTAAGCGAGTCGGCTTCATCGGATTGGGCGCGATCGGCCGCCCCATGGCCACCCACGTGGCGAAGGCCTTCCCCACGGTGGTCTGGAATCGAACAATCGAGCGCGCGGAGGAGTTTGCCGCGAACACCGCGGCCGTAGCGGCCGACTCACCTCGGGCCGTCGTCGAGCAGACGGATGTCGTCATCACCTGCCTTCCCACGTCGGAGGAGGTCTTGGAGATCGTCGAGGCGGTGGGAGGGTCTTGGCGCTCAGGTCAACTGCTCGTCGACGCGACGTCCGGAGATCCGACCGGCTCGCGCGCGGCGGCCGAAAGCCTCGCGACGTTTGGCGCCGGCTTCGTCGACGCCCCGGTGAGCGGAGGCACCAGTGGTGCCAAGGCGGGGACCCTCACGGTCATGCTCGGTGGGGAGGAGCCGTGGGTGAGCCAGGCTAGAGAAGTCGTGGCCCCTTACTCCGGCAAGGTGGAGCACGTGGGTGGGGTCGGGGCCGCGCACGCGTTGAAGGCCATCAACCAAGCCCTGCTGGCTGTCGCCATTCATGCCGCGGCGGAAGGGTTGGCCGCGCTCGTGAAGTTCGGGGTCAAGGCCGATGTTGCCCTCAATGTCATCAACGCGTCGAGCGGGCGCTCCAACGTGACCGAGAACCTCTTTCCCAAGAGGGTGGTGACGCGAGACTGGCCCAGGACCTTTCGCTTGGCGCTGCTCGACAAGGACGTGGGTATAGCGCTCCAGCTACTCGACGATTGCGGCGTGCCCAGCGGAGTCATCCGCACCACCAAGGCCGCGCTGACGGAGGCCAGAAGTGCCCTTGGGGAAGAGGCCGATCATGTGGAGCTGGTCAAGGTGATCGAAAAGGCCGCTGGCGTGGAGATTGTTTGAGGGAGGAGGGAGGCCTCTTCCCTCCTCCCCCAATAAACACTTTCTGCTCGACCTCCGTCTAAGAAACACACGGGCCGTCACGGAGTGCCGTTGAACAAGACCGCAGTCGGTACGGAGATCCCCGCCGGGGTAGTGCGGCGAGCGAAGAGCGGGGATGCCGATGCCATGGATCAGTTGCTGCGGCACCTCTACCCGCTCGTGTCGCGATGGACGCTTGTGAGGATGGGTAATGCCGACGACGCGCAGGACGTGACCCAGGAAGTGATGATTCGGGTGAACAAACACATCAAGCGTTTCGATCACCGTTCCAAGCTCACGACGTGGGCCTATCAGGTCACGTCGAACGCCGTTGTGGACCATCACCGCCGGACTCGTCGGCGCGAGGCCACCACCGAAACGGGTGATATCGACCCCACCCCCAATATTGTGGCGTCAGCGTCCACATCACCGGCAGACGGCATCGATGCGGCCGAGGCGGCGGGGCTGGTGCGGATATTCTTTGCCGAACTGCCCGAGAAGCAGCGTGAGGTGTTCGATCTCGCCGATCTGCAGGGTTACCGGTCGTCGGAAGTGGCGGAGATGTTGCAAATGAACCCGGCAACGGTGCGGGGGCATCTGTTCAGAGCCCGGCGATTCATCCGAAAGAAAATTCTTCAGTCCAACCCCAAGCTGGTGGAGGCGTATGGCCGTGAATTGTGAAATGGCGTTGGAACAGATGCTCGAGTCGGATGTGGAGGACCTCACCGGCGAATCGGGAACCGAGCTCGCCGCGCACATAGTTGCGTGCGAGCGGTGCCAGGCGGTGGCGTCCGAGATCGTCGAGGGTCAGCGGCGGTTGGCCGATAGCCTGCGTGCGATGGAGTCCGTGCGAACCGTGGATGTAGTTCTCGACGAAGTTCGCTCGCAGGCCACGCGACGCAGAAGACGTGCGCGTGCTTTTGGAGTTCTGGTTCCGTTAGCGGCGGCCGCCGCTCTCGCGCTGCTGGTTACGAGCGACCGATCGGGTACGGTGCCTTCGGACGCAGTGATACCTGAGATTGCAATTGCAGTCCCGCCGACGCTCGTCCGCCTGCCGCCCGCGACCAATGCGATCCTGCTGAAGACCGACAACCCAAAAATCACCGTAGTGTGGTTCTACTAAGTGAGGTTGGCATGATTCGACGACATTTTGTTGCGAGCGCCGTGGTCCTTGGGGTGGGGGCGGCTGTTCTTGGATGTTTCGGAGGGACCAACCTGGACACTCGTTCTTTCGAGCTTCGGCACCTCGAGGATAGTGTGGCGATGCAATTGATCGAACCGTACGTGTACGGCGATCGGGAGGGTGCCCCGGGGACGCTGAGCGCGGTGCAGGGGATACTCACCGTGCGTGAAACGCGCGACAATCTCGACAGGATTTCACGCGTGCTGGAGCAATTCGATCAGCCACGCAAGAGCGTCTCGCTCAATTTCCAGATCATTTTTGGCAACGGCGGGACCACGACGGATCCGGCAATCGCGGAGGTGGTGACCGAGCTCCGCAAGCTGTTCCGTTTCGAGGGGTATGAGCTCCGGTCGGAGGGTTCCGTCACGGGTTTGGAGCGTACCGAGGTGTTCCAGACGATGTTTGATGGAGCCAGTGGCGACACGGGTTTCGGGAGATACGAACTCCAGGCCACGATCGGTTCGGTCGTGGGTCCGCCGGACTCGACGGTGGTCGAACTCTCCGTCTACCTCATTGGTGACGAGACGGGTCTGTTCCAGACCTCGCTTGTCTTAGGGGTCGGTCACACGGTGGTGCTCGGGACGTTCAAGTTGCCCGGGTCGGGCGCGGCGTTGATTCTGACCGTGAGGGCGGAGCTGGCGGAGTGAGGTTTGGGCCGTGAGCTTTGGGCTGTGAGCTGTGGGCTGTGGGCTTTGATTGGGTTCACTGGCGAAACACGCGCGGGTCTACCCGCACGATCCGGTCGTCGCCCGCCCGTACGAGGCCCCGCCCGTCACCGTTGCTGGTGGTGAAGTAGAGCATTCCGTCCGGTCCCACGATCGTAGCGCGGATACGGCCGAAGTCACCGTAGAAGTGTGCGCGCAGCGTGGGTGCAGCACCGTCTGAGAGGCGCGCCTCGTAGAGGGCCTCGCCCCTGAGGCCTCCGAAGAACACACTGCCGTCCAGATACGCCGCGCCCGCGGGCGCCCAGGTGTAATCGGGGCCGGAGTGGAGCACGGGCGTTTCCATTCCGGCGCGCGTAGCGTCGCCCTGGAAGAGGGGCCAGCCGTAGTTGCTTCCGGGCTCGATGAGGTTCAGCTCGTCGAGGCCCGTGCGCCGACCCGAGCGGCCGTGCTCGGTGCTCCACAGCCGGCCGCGGTCGTCCCACGCGAGCCCTTGGGGGTTGCGGTGTCCCCACGAAAACACGCGCGTGCCGAACGGGTTGTCGGGTGGGATGCTGCCGTCGTCGGTAAGGCGAAGGATCTTGCCAGCGAGTGACGCGCGGTCTTGCGCGAGATCGCCCTGCGTCGCGTCACCCGTCGTCAAGTAGAGGTAGCCGTCGGGACCGAAGGCCACCTGGCCGCCGTCGTGGAACATGGCGGCCGGAATCCCATCCACGATCACTTGCGCGTCGACGAGCCCGGTTCCCGTCCAGCGGTAGCGCACCAGGCGGTTCTCCAGCCCGGACGTACCCTCCGTGGTGAACGCGAGATAGATCCATGCGTTCTCCGCAAAGCGGGGATGGAGTGCCAAACCCATGAGGCCGCTTTCGCCCCTCTGTCGCACGCCCGGGACGGTTACCTCGGCCCGGCGCTCGCCATCCACGATGTGCACCAGCCGTCCCGACCGTTCGGTCACCAGCAGGCCGCCGTCGGGCAGAAAGGCAAGCGACCACGGCACGTCGAGGCCGGTGACGATCGTGGTGACCTCCCCGGGGCGTGTGTCTTCGAGCGAGATGCCCTGCTCTTGAGCCGGCGGTGGCTCTGGTCTCATGAACAGACGCAGAAGCTGCCCGCGGAACAGGCAGGCCGGGACGAGGACGGCCGCGACGGCGAGCAACACGCGGAGCGGACGGATGCGGAGGGTGAGGTGCATGGTGGTGGAAACGATCTAGCTGGATTGGCGCCGAGTCAACGTGTCCATATCCAGAAACCTCGCTAAAACCCGATAGACGGTCCATCTTAGCCCCATGTGTGAGATGACGATGAGGACGAAGACGGTCGAGGACGGTCAAGGACGGTCGAGGACGGTCCAAGATGATTTTGAACCCTCGACGTCTTTGTCCGTCTCAGACCGTCTCAGACCGTCTCCGACCGTCTTGTAATCCCATGTCTGAAATCACGCAAAAACTCACCACCGCCCTCGCCGACCGCTACAAGATCGAGCGCCACCTCGGCGAAGGCGGCATGGCGAACGTCTACCTCGCCGAGGACCTCAAGCACCACCGCAAGGTGGCGGTGAAGGTATTACGTCCTGAGTTGGCAGCGGTGCTCGGCGCCGAGCGGTTCGTGCAGGAGATCGAGACCACCGCAAATCTCCAACATCCCCACATCCTGCCATTGCACGATTCAGGGGACGCCGACGGTTTCCTCTACTACGTGATGCCGTTCATCGACGGCGAGACGCTGCGCGACAAGCTGAATCGCGAGACCCAACTCGGCATCGAAGAGGCGGTGAGCATCACTACCGCCATCGCTGACGCCCTCGATTACGCCCATCGCAACAACGTCATCCATCGGGACATCAAGCCGGAAAACATCCTGCTGCATGACGGTCGCCCGATGGTGGCGGACTTCGGGATCGCGTTGGCCGTGAGCGCGGCGGCGGGCGGGCGGATGACCGAAACCGGCATGTCGCTCGGCACACCGCATTACATGAGTCCAGAACAAGCCACGGCAGAGAAGGATCTGACCAACCGCTCGGACATCTATTCGTTGGGTTGCGTGCTGTATGAAATGTTGACCGGCGATCCGCCACATACGGGTTCCTCGGCGCAAGCGATCCTCATGAAGATCGTCACGGAAGATGTGCAGCCGGTGACGGAGTTGCGGAAATCGGTGCCGCCCCACGTTGCGGCCGCGACAGGGAAGGCACTGGAGAAACTGGTGGCGGATCGATTCGCGACGGCGAAGGAGTTCGCCGAGGCGCTCACGAACCCCGCGTTCATGCTCCCGGTGACCCAAGCCACGGCGGTCGCGGGTGCATCAGCAAGCGGGCCATGGAATCGGTTGAGCATCGCCACGACTGCGCTCGCGACGCTGCTTGCTGTCGTCGCGTTGTGGGGCTGGCTGCGCCCAGCCTCCGAAAGTCAGAAACATCCTGTGCGCTTTGCCATGACGCCGCCTCCAGATCAGCGATTTTCCAATACAACCGGAACAGATGTGGCGTTCTCCCCCGATGGCTGGCGATTCGTGTATCGCGGTCGCTCAGCCAGCGGCACCCAACTCTATGTGCGCGCCATCGACGAGCTCGAAGCCCGGCCGATTCCAGGAACGGAGGGCGCCATCCAGCCCTTCTTC
>JADFPO010000074.1 GCA_022562295.1 Gemmatimonadota bacterium | reverse complement strand
GCGACGCGATCAAGGTCATCATGTCGAGACAACTTTCACCGGAAATACCGGATGGACCGTTTTTCTGGTTCATCCGGGGATCTTGGGATGACGAACGACTGATGTGCGGACCCCCCGCTCCACCCGTGATGGCCATGGAATCCACCGAGAGAATCAGGTTTCAGGTGTCTGGTTTCAGGTTCCCGTTTCTAACGCGCCGGAATCGACACGCTGCACCCCGACACCTGAGACCTCATTCTTTCCGTGGGTCCACCTGACCGAGTCGATCGGCGGAGACTCACCAAACACCGAGCGTTGGTTGTACATTGATGCGGATCTGCAGCGCCGGAGGTTTTTAGCGCGTGAAGGAAAACGCCCAACTGTGGGCCGAAGCCGCCCGCCTCGTGGAGACTGGTACTCCGGCGGCGCTCGCCACTGTAGCCAGGCAACGGGGGTCGTTGCCCATGGCTGGCGACGCCAAGATGCTGGTGGTGCCCAGCGGGCGGTCTATGGGAACGATCGGGGGCGGGTGTGTCGAAGCGGACGTCATTCGACAGGCGCTGTCCACCCTGGAGCGCGGCAGTCCGGACTTTGTCCGGCATACGTTGAATGCCGATGTAGCGGGGGACATCGGACTGTCTTGTGGGGGGACCGTGGATCTGTTCCTCGAGCCGCTCCTTCCGTCCGGCGAGATGATACGACTCTGCCGGGCCGTCGCTAGCGGCATCGAAGAGCGAGCCGCGATTACGATATTGACAGGGCTCGAGTGGAACGGCCATCCGAAGAAGGTGGCGCTCGTCAATGACGAGCGCATTGTCGTGGGTCCGAAGGACTCCCTCGACCTAACGCCCTTTTCCGAGCGACATTCGGGCCGCGTCCTGATCGACCGCGAACGCTCCGTTTTCGTAGAGTGGATACCGAGGATGCCGCGCTTGATCATCTTCGGCGCGGGGCACGTGGGCGCCGCCATTGCAGCGGTGGCGGCCCCCGCGGGTTTCCACGTGGTTGTGGTCGACGATCGCGATGACTTTGCCAACCAGGAGAACGTCCCGGGGGCGCACGAAATCATCGTCGACGATTTCGGAAAGGCGTTGGACGGTTTCTCGCTCGATGAAGACGATTACGTGTTGGCCACCACACGTGGCCACAGCTACGACGCAATCATCGTCGAGCGAACGGCCGCATCTCGAGCCAGTTACGTGGGCATGCTTGGGAGCAGACGCAAGCAGGCGGTGATTCGCAAGGCGCTGTTAACGGCCGGGGTCCCTGCTGAGGCACTCGATCGCGTCAAGACACCCATCGGTATCGCGATTGGTGCCGACACGCCCGCCGAGATCGCAGTGTCCGTGGTCGCCGAGTTAATCCAGGCGAGGCGGCTCGCGCAGTCGGCCGAGTAACGCCGTCAGCGAATCGCGGCCAACCGCAGCACGGCCACTCACCAACAATTCTCCCACCCGAAGAATCACCATCGCGGTCGAATCGGTGATGGCGGACCGCTCGGCTGGAGCACCGGAAGTCGCCACCGCCGCGGCCGCCGGGGCCGCTGTCGTCCCCCGCCGCAGGTGCAGGTCGAGCAAGCGTCCCGACGGCAGCGTTTGCCGGACGCGGACCTGCGCTCGCCCCGATGCTGGTACGAAGATGCCGACGATAGGCAGGTCGTCCACAGCCACGATCGCCGTACCGAGCACCTGTTCCGCGGTAGTGCGATCGACTTCTCTCCAGGCACCGCCTTCGGCGAACCCGTCCCCGCCAACCCCTGCCAGTTGGTCTGCCTCCGCTAGGGAGGGGGCGTCCGCAAGAGTTGTACGAGCGCGAACGGGGGCGATCTCGGCGACCTCATCCGCCACGCGTCGCTGTTCGCGTTCAAGCTGCGGTGCCGCGCGGGCCAGGCGCTGCTGAACCAACGCTTGGATCTCGTTGTCTCGGTCCGCCCGAATCCCTTCCGCTGCCGCGAGTGCTTGGCGCGCCTGCAAAACCCCGATCGAGTCGCGCACCGCCGCAGCGACGACCTGCTCCGCTGCCTGTAGCTCACGCCGATCGAGCGGCGCAACCGTTGGCTGTGTCTCTGGAGTATTGAATGTCACCGCTCCCCGAGCTGCAGCGGACTCCGCGGCGGGCTCAACCTGCAACTCGCTGGCCACCGATCGCAATCCCACGTCAGCGGTCGGGACGCCGGCCTCCCGGGTCCGATTGGTGAACGACGGGCGTGCATACCACCCGACGGCCACGGCCAACACGATCGAGGCAGCCCATGCCAGTGTCCTCATGCGAGCGATCGTGGGCGTTCTACGCCCCGCGCCGCCTTCGGCTCGAGCGGTCACGACCTCGAATGGAGGGGGATCCTGGGTGGTCGGCTCGCTCATCCGTAGGACCGCCGTCGCCTCCGCGTGCAGCGTACGCGCGTCGTCGAGCAGTGCCGCACAGTCGGCGCACTCCGCGACATGCGCCTCGAGCGCCTCTCGGGCAGCTGGTTCGGCAAATTCGAGCTGCCGGTCCAGGTAAGCGTGGATGTTTCCCTCGTCAACGTGCGACATGGTGTTTCTCCAATGCGTCGTATGCCTCGACCAACCGCCGGCGGGCGCGAGCCAGAGTCGTTCCGACCGCGCTCGCAGACAGACCGGTGGCGGCCGCGATGTCGTGATAATTGAGTCCCGCGTTCCAGAGCAGAATGGTCTCTCGGTCGCGGTCGCTCAATCGTGCCAACGAGCGCCGCACGGCCTCGACGCGTTCCTGTTGTTCGAGCAGGTCCTGTGGATCGGGGACAGCCTGCTGGGTTTCGGTTTCTCCCTTGATCAGGACGAGATGCTTCTTGCGTCGGATCGCCGATCGTGCGTCGTCGTGTGCGAGATTGGACGCTACTCGAAACAGCCAGGCGCGGGGATTGTCCGGCGTCTGTCCCAACGCACGGGCGAACGCTTCCTGTGCCAAGTCCTGAGCCCGGTCCGCGTCCCACACCAAACGGTGCAGGAAGCGAACCAGGTCAGTGTACGTCCGACGATACACGTCAGCCCAGTCGACAGCCACGCGGCTAGTCTAGCTGCCCCGGAACTCGCGCACCAGCCGCCCGAGGGCAACACCGGTTACCGGGGTCGCAGGTGTTGTGACCGTCTTTATGCTGGTGCGGCTTCCCGCCACCAGCACCCGTTCCATGGTCGTCAGCCAACGCTCCAATTCCGGCAAATATCGCAACAGCTCGAAGTACGTCTTGCTGTACAACTCGATCTCCACGACCGGCAGAGAATCGCTGTGCGCGCGATCGACCCAGACGCTGTCTTGGAGCGTGAACCAACGCCCAGCTACTATCCGCGCATCTGCATCGGTTGGGCCGGCCGCGTGCTCGTCGAGAGCGACAAGGTCCGCTGCGCGCACGACCTCACGCCGAGCACGATCACGTTCTGCTCGTTCGACGGCGCCCCGTCCCGTCACGGCGCGCGCAAGCGCCGCGGTCGGATCGGGCGAGGCCACGTTGCCTACAGCGAGCATCATTTGGGCACGAAGTCGGGATTGGTTGGCCTGACCCCCGCCCGCGCCGTGACGCACGGGATGGGGCATGCCGCGCAACGCCACGATTTCAGGCTCCTGTACGAGATACGACGTGTACTCGGATAGGAGTCCGTATCGCAGCGCCGTATCCCGTATCTGGCGCTCGAGATCGGCGCTATGTCCCTCGATGCGGATTTGCCGGGCCAGGTGCCCCAGTTTTCGGGAGGCCCACAGCCTGGGGATGTAGTCGTTTGCGAGCTGGTGGGTCGGAAACGTCACGTCTGTCGCGAATCGCTCGACACGGCCAGACCGCCGTCCGCTGAGTCGCAACGTTCCCGACCGGTCGTCACCGATCGCGTCGTAGCGTCCGAAGATGATCAACTCTTCTCCGGCAAAGAGGTCCGGTAGTCGAACAGGATGGATCTCGCTGAATCGCACGGGAGTGTCATCCAACGCGAGGTCGATGAGCACGGGATGTCGAATTTTGGTGGCGAGGGCGCTGACGGCCTGCTCGACGTCTTCGGCCGGCCCTATGTACTCAGTCGCTCCACGGCCTGCCGCCGTCAACCGGTCGAGCAGGAAAGTGTTCACGTCGTATCCGACTCCAAAGGCGAACACGCGCGCCCGGCCACGGGCGGCCTCGGCCCCGAGCGCGATCCGCTCGGGGTCCCGCTCGCCGACAGACGGAATGCCGTCGGTCAAGAACAAGACGAACGGCACCCGGCCGTCCGGGCTGGGAAGCCGGAACGCCTCCTGCAGCGCGCCGGCGATGTTGGTACCGCCGTCCGCCGCCAACGCATCGATCCACCGGCGTGCGGCGGCGACCTCGTCGTCCGAAGCCGATGACCATTCGGCCCGGTGAGTGGTGATGGCATTGTTGAACGCGATGAGCCGGAAGCGGTCACGGCCGTCCAGCGAGCCGAGGAGCTGCCTCAGCGCTGCCTTGGCTTGTCCGAGCTTTTCTCCCGACATCGATCCGGATACATCCAGGACCACGGTCACGTCGCGAGGTTCGACCGCGTCGGTTGCCTCCCCGGGAGAGAGTGTGAGCATGAAGTACCCCGGTTCGGTCGACGGCTTGTGGGTCGCCACGGTCACCCCGATCGCGCCCCGCGCCAGCGGAAGAAACAGGGCGAAGTTGCCCCGAAGCTCTTCTTCCGGCCGGACTCTGAGGTGGCCGTCCTCGCGTTCCACCCGAACTCGATGGGTGGGAGAAAAGGGATCCCGGAAGCGATCGCCGGCTTCGGCTTCGAGAACAAAAGTGAGAGGGACCGAATCCGCTCCAATGGGGCCATGGCCGAGGCGTGGGGAGCGCGCAGTGAGTCGAGCAATGTTCCGTGAGCCCGCGGCATAGCGAAACTGGAGAGCGTCTCCCGCTCGGTTCATGAGCTGCGTGTAGCGGAGGGTGATCTTACGGGTTTCCCCAGGATTGATGGGGAAGATCCGGGATCGGATGATTCCATGTCCGACTAACTCGATTAGGGCCGGATCGCGCCTCCGGCGCACGATCTCTTCATAGATCGACCGCGCTTCGGTCGCATCCATGGTTTCGCCCCGGAGTTCCCGGTCTCCTTGGAAAAGCGAAAAGTTGCTGAACACCGCTTCGCCTGGGAGTGGATAGAGGTAGTCCCCCTCGCCCAGGCCGTGCCCGTCGTTGCGAAACCACTCCTCCACCTCGACCTGGGCAATCCGGCCGGTAATAGTGACGTGGACCGCCGTCCGCAGCTTGGTCACGGTGCCGTTGGGCATATGTCGTGGGGGTTCGATCCACCCTTGTGCGACCGCCGGGGCGGCGGCCAGTAACAGGGCAAAGCCCGTAAGTATGGTCCTCATTAGGTCCTCGCATTCGAGTTGTTACCCTGAGGACGTCTGATAGGTGGCGATTTGCACATCCGACCCGGCGAGGCTGGGCGCGAGAAGGGGACGAGAGGAACTGAACGCATCCCCTCGCCCCCGGCCGAGCGGCTCTGGTGCGAATCCCCCGACTCAGCCCACGGCGCACTCGTGTTTCCCGACCTCCAGCTCGTCGGCTTCTTCAGGTGAGACCTCCATGAGACCCACGTTGATCACCTTGATTTGGCGATAGGCATCCGGGAAGCTCGCCGCATGGGCCTTGACCCACTCGGCGAACTCGGTTTCGGAGGTGATCGCCAGGGGTCCGCCGGCCGATCGTATCTCCCCGAACGTGGCCCAGACGGATCGGTCCTCGCGTCGCTCGCTGTCCGAGGAATAGTGCGCGGGGTAGACGGCCATGCTGTCCGGGAACGTTTCCTTGGCCCTCACGATGCTGTTCCAAAGGATGCCGGTCCAGGAATCTATCTTTCCGCCCAGGTCGGGTCGTCCGATGGACTTGACGAACAGGAAATCGCCGGTGAACGCGACTGCGTCGCCGATCCGATACGTGACGCTTCCCATGGTGTGGCCAGGGGTGTGGAACACGTCCATTGCGCACCGGCCGATCTCGATAACACTACCGTCTTCCACCGGAGCAATGTCCAACTTGCCGGGAGTGCCGTCGTACACGTGGGCGTTGTCGGATGGGTGGAGATAATACGGGACGCCCAGTTCGGCCGAGAGGGCCGGCCCGCCGCTGATGTAGTCTGCGTGAACGTGGGTGTCGGCCACACCGACGATCCGGGCCCCGATCTCGTCAGCAAGTTTCCGATACGGCTCGGTGTTTCGGGCAGGATCGATGACGAGCGCCTGACCATCACTGGCAAGGAGATATGCCAGTGAGCCCTTTCCCACGCGGTCGAACTGGGTGAGGCGGTCGAGGCCCGGTGGCGCGGCCATGTCCCGCGGGTAGCCAGACATCATCCATGCCGCCATGCCGCCTCGGACGGAACGGGCTTGATACCCCTTTTCGTTGAGGAACATCGTGACATGCTGGCTCGATCTGCCCTGCGCGCACACGACCGCGACCGGGCGATTCTTGTCGATGCCGATTTCGCCGGGATCCTGTAGCGCCATCACCTGAGAGACCACCATGTTGAAGAACCGGTCCTCAGGCAGCAGGTCGATGCGCCCGTCGGCGAGCCGATGCGCGGGCCGCACGTCGAGCACCTGTATGTCGTCGTCGTTTTCGATTGTATGGATGAGGTCGTCCGGGGTGATTTCGGGAACGGCTATTCGGTCGGTCATGTCGGAGCGCCTGACGTGGAGAATGCCTTGGAGTAGGTGCCGGAGAGAGGAATAATGCCAGGTGGCCGCGTGCGCCAGGGTCGGCTTTTCGCTCAGCCGCTAAGGGTGCGGGTCATCTGTGCGATCGAATCGCACGTTGCCGCTCCGCCGCCGGCGAACCCGGCAATGAGGATCTCGTACCGGTGGGTTGCGTCCTCGATTTCCCGTGGGTCGAGGTGGGTCAGGTCATCCCCAGTTCGCTCGGGGGCGCGTTATAGCAGAACACACCCTTTGTGGCCGGTCTCGTCGTCCTCGAGGTCGTCTGGCCAATCGGTACAAATTGACGGTTTGGCGGGCCTTCCGTTGGGGCGCAATCGGCCGTGAAGGGTACAGTTCACGCTTCCGTTCTCCAGGTACCCACAAGCCGAGATGACCTCGCAATCGAGCGTGTCGTCGTCCTCGCGGTTCACGCGGCAGACGTAGGGATTCTTTCTGGCCCGAACGAGTGCCTCCAACCGCCTCTGGCGTTTGGGGAGATCCAGTTCCAGGGTGAGATCGCGGCAACACGCGGCGCCGCGTTTGTTGTCTGCCGTTCGGCACTGCGCCGTGGCGCAGGGGTTCTCGGACTGTATCACCGGGAGAGAGTGCGGTGCCGGCTCTTCGAAGGGCAGCCGCAGCTGCCGGCGCTTGCCCCGATGAACTACCGTGAACCGATCGTGGCCGAGCTGGAGACGTTCCCGCTCGGCTGGACGCGTGTTGCCTGGAACAGCGCCACGGTAGCCGTGTGCAGCGCATCGAGCCCCGTCCCCTTCGGCTTCCAGATAACGACACGGTACATGGATGGTCGCATCTACCTTCAAAAAGCCATTGGCGACGTAGGGAGAGCCCCAAGTGATGCGTTCGGTATGACCGATCAGCCAAGTCGCCGCTGCGTCCTGCAGAGTTCTGCCGTCGTCCTCCAAGTCGGAGATGCGGACTGTAACCTCCAGTTCTTGACACTGCCGACCGAGACTCCTGCAGGGTGGGGGAGTGGGCATCGTTTGAGTTGGGCTCCTCGGGTTGCTGGAAACGAGGCTCTCGGTCTGTGCCGGGGAAGCCGGAAGTCGTTGCCGGGTAGCGCATTGCGCCCCCTGGGAAGTTCTTGGATTTGTCGCAGAAAGCAACCCGTCGAATCGGGGCTTCCGTCGATCATGGGGCCGTTTAGATTATGTGAAAGCAGTCACAAGCGGTCGGGCGCCAAGGGAGTGTTCGTCCGCTTTGTACGAATGACCCTTTTGGGAATGTACCCACGGGAGGATTGAAAGCATGCGCAAGCTTGTCGCACCGATGGCGCTGACGGTTTTGGTTTGTGGCGGTGGCGACCTCGAGGTCAGGGCCCAACGGTCGATGGCCGATGAGGTCGCTGAAAGACCTGCCGCCGTTCATGAAGTGCGAATGGTGTTGAACGATGCCGGAGAGTATCGCTATGTGCCCGACAAGCTGACCATCAAGGTCGGCGATACGGTTCGGTGGGTCATGGTCAGTGGTGCGCCGCACAACGTCCAGTTCAAGGCCGATCGGATACCCGACGGGGCGGCTGAGGTGTTGGATGCGGCGATGGAGAACAAGATCGGCCCGATTAACGGCCCGTTCCTGATGGCTCCCAACAGCACCTACGAGATCTCGTTCGCGGGAGCGCCGGTGGGCGAGTACTACTATGTCTGCACACCGCACGAGCTGTTGCAGATGGTAGCGACGTTGACCATCGAACAGTAGTCATCCCGATCGTGCAATCCTCGGGCCGCCCGCCGTGCGCCGGGCGGCCCTTTTTCTATGCGGCGTAGGGACGAGAGACGGTTTCCGACCGTTTCGGCAAGCAGGTCCGCGCCGCAACCACGGTAGCGCCGATGCCGACGAGAGCTCCGCTGAGGACATCGATTCCGTAGTGCATCTGGCAGTATACGGTTCCGATCGTCAGAAGTATGGCTGGGACCACGAACGCGGCTGCCAGCGGTCTCCACACCATCCAAGACGCCCCTGTTGCTGCCAGGGTCGCGGCCACGTGGGACGACGGGAAGGCGGTACCAAAGGAAGAGGCGCCGGCGAGTACTTGATACACGAGCCGGGCGCTCCACACTTCCCGCACCGGTCCGGTTGGGTGTTCGAAAGCGTAGTTGGGACCGCCCACGGGGTACAGGACGAACGTCACGTAGCATACCACGAACGCCAGCAGGGTCGTAAACAGGACAAAATGTGCGTCCTGGTGACGTCCCCGCCATACCATCAGCACGGGGCCCACCGTCACAATCGGGTAGTACGCGAAGTAGGCGAGGTGGAATAATCCCGACCAGAACACCGAAGGAGACTCACGAATCCAGGTGTACGACACCTGGCCTCCGAATATCGCGCCTTCCCATCTCTGCACGACCGCGTCGTTCGCCATCACCGTGTCTGCGCCAAGCGGTGCATTGAGCACCCCGATCTCGGTGTACAATGGCAGCAACATGACGATCGGGTACAGCGTGTGCAGTGCGCGGCCCACGCGGTCGGTCTCTCGGATCCGGGTGAAGAGGTACAGCATGGTGTAGAACAGCACGTGCGCGACGAGCAGCCAACCGTAACCGTTGGCGAACGGACCTCGCGCCAGAATCAGGATCGTGACGAAGCCTAGGTAACCGCCGAGGAGTTTGTCGACGGGGTTTAGAGCCACCGTGCCTCCGCGTACCAATCGCGAGTTGTGCGGAGACCTGCGGCGAGGTCGGTGGGGGGCCGCCATTGCGTCGCTTCTGTGAGCGCGGCCGCGGAGCAGGTCCATGCCTCCGCGAGGAACTCGTTCGCCTTGTCGGCGTTGAGCAAGGTTGCTCGCCGGGCCAGCATTGCCACCGATCCGGTCAGCCAAAGGATCCCGCGGGCCAACGGGGCCGGAACCGCCAGGATCACTGGGCCGCGGCGACTCTCGCCGCTCTTTACGACTCGATACACCTCCGCCGAGAACTCGCGCGCAGTTCGTATCTCCTCGTGACTGGCGAAGAAGGTCTTGTTCACGCATGAGGGAGACAATGTTCGGATGAGCGATTCGGCGAGGTCGGGGCCATAGATGAACGACAGTTCCTGCGATCCGTCGCCGAAGAAAACGCTGACGCCGAGCTTGGCGAACTTGAAGAGCTTCAAGACCTCGGTATCGCGGGGTCCGTACACCAAGGGGGGCCGAACGATGGTCCATGGGAGGCCGCTGGCCCGCACCGCTTCTTCGCCTGCCAGCTTGCTCCAACCGTAGTCGCTTACCGGCTGGTTAACGAACCGTTCCGTCAACGGAGCGCCTCTCGCGCTCGGGCCGGCTGCCGAGAGGCTGCTGACGTACACGAAGCGCTGAAGGTTGGGGGCGGCTCTTCCCGCCACCTGCGCCAGTGTACGCGTGGCGTGGGCGTTCACCGCGTGAAATTCGGCCCGACTTCTTGCGGCGGTGAGCCCGGCGAGATGGAAGACGACATCGGCGTCGCGGCACCCGTCCGTCAACGCCTCAACGTCGTCCAACGTTCCCCGTACTGTTCTCGGCCGGTGGTCCTTTGCGAACACGCGTTCTGCCTTGGCGGGGTCTCGCACCAAACAGCTCACCTCGTCGCCGCGGGCCAGGAGCGCGCCGACCAGATGGGATCCGATGAAGCCGGTGCCGCCCGTGACGAACGCCTTCACAGCGGGCGATGAAACATCCGCAAGGTCTTGTAATGCTCGAATCCCAGACGCAAGAGACCGTTTTTCATGGCCGTATTGTCCTCCAGGATCCAGCCTCCTTCGGCCCAGCGGTACCCCAGCGCGTACCCCTTTTCCCAAATCCAATGGTACATCAACGCGTCGGCTCCCGAGCCACGGTACTGCTCGATCAGTCCCAACATCATGATGCGAACTCGCGTGATCTTGCGAGCCTTCCACAGGATCTTGAGGATGCCGGGGAACAACCGTCCCGATGGATTTGTCTTCAGCGCGACATTGAGATCCGGTATGGCTGCAGCGAAGCCGATCGGCTCCCCACGACATTCGGCGAAGACGATGATGTCCGGTACGATGATTGCCTTCAGGTCTTTCGCCATGTGATCGATCTCGGCGTCGGTCATCGGTACGAATCCCCAGTTCCGATCCCACGCCGAGTTGTAGAGCTTCTTGATGAGCGCCACTTCCTCCTCGAAGCGTTTCATGTTCAACGACCGCAGCGTAATCTTCTTGCGCTCGGCGATCAATTTGGCTCCGCGGACCAGGCGAGCAGGCAACTGATCGTTGACCGACTGGTAGAGATAAAGGTCCTTGGCCTTGCTGAAGCCGGCTCGCTCCACGAGGTCGATGTATTCCCTCGGCGTGTACGGTGTCAGCACGGCGGGTGGGAAGTCGAATCCGTCGATGAGCAAGCCACACTCATCGTTGGTCGAGAACGAAGCCGGTCCGCGCATTTCGGTCAGACCTCGTTCCTTCAGCCAGGCTGCCGCCGCGTCGAACAGGGCGTCGGCCGAGGATTGAGCGTGTATCGAATCGAAAAAGCCGAAGAAGCCCGCGGTATCTTCGTGGACCTCGTTGTGCAAGCGGTTGTGGATCGCGGCGATGCGGCCGACGACCTCGCCTCGGCGGTCGGTGGCCAGGAAGAATTCCGCCTCTGCGTGTTCGAAGAAGGGGTTCTTCTTGCGGGAGAGCATCTTGCGCATGTCCATGCGCAGCGGCGGAACCCAGTACGGGTCGTTTCGATGCAGCCGATATGGCAACGCGATGAATCGCCTGAGGTCGGAAGCCGTGCGAGTGGGGTGCACGGCCACCCCATCCGTCAAATAATCCCCGCTTCCTTACCCAACTTCGCGAAGGTTTCGATGGCGAAGTCGATCTGGTCGGGTGTATGCGTGGCCATCAGGCTGGTTCGCAAGCGGCACTCGGACGGTTTGACTGCCGGCGGGACGACAGGGTTCGTAAAGATGCCGGCGTCGAACAACTTACGCCAAAACACGAATGTGCCATCCATCGGGCCGATCAAGACCGGAACGATCGGGGTCGTGGAGGGGCCTATGTCGAATCCCAGGTCTTTCATTGCCGTCTGCAAATGATGCGTGTTCTTCCATAGCAGCTCCCGCCGCTCAGGTTCACGGATCATGACTTCCAGCGCCGCCAGCACACCGGCCGTATTGGCCGGCGGTAGCGCCGCGGAGAAAATCAGCGGTCGCGACCGGTGTTTGAGGTAGTGAATGACCTCGTTGGTGGCCGCAATGAATCCTCCGATGGAGGCCAGAGACTTGGAGAACGTGCCAACGATCACGTCGACGTCGTCCACCACGCCGAAGTGCGCCGCGGTCCCATCGCCCTGGGGCCCCAACACGCCGATCGAGTGCGCATCGTCGACGGCGAGCGCCGCTCCGTGCCGTTGAGCCACCGCGATGAGCGAAGGTAGATCGGCGACGTCGCCCTCCATGGAATACACCCCGTCGACGACTATCATCTTGCCGCGGTCCGCATGCTTCACCATCAACGCTTCGAGCTGTTCCATGTTGCGATGGGCGAAGCGCTCCGTCTGCCCATAAGACATCTTGGCCCCATCCACGATGGATGCGTGGTCGAGCTTGTCGATCAGGACGACATCGCCGCGGCCCACGAGGCACGATATCAAGCCGAGGTTGGCTTGGTAGCCAGTAGAGAGAACCAGTGCCGCTTCTTTGTTCAAGAATTCAGCGAGACGAGCTTCCAGCATCTCGTGCAGATCCAGAGTTCCATTCAGAAACCGGCTCCCGGTGCAGCCGGAGCCGTATCGCTGGAGCGCATCGCGCGAAGCCTCGAGCACGGCCGGATGGTGGGTGAGGCCCAGGTAATTGTTGGACCCCATCATGATCTTCTGCTTGCCCTCGATCGTGACGACCGTGTCTTCCGACTGGGAGATCGGCTTGAAGTAGGGGTACAATCCGGCGGATTGCACGTCCCGGGCGGCAGTATAGTTCTTACACTTGTCGAAAAGCTGGACGTGTTGTAGGGTCTGGGCGTCCACGGCACCTACTCTGCAAGGATGATGTTGCACTGCGACGACATGGCAACCCCAATCGCGCCCGGTCTGGACAATACGATAGTACCGTCCCCTTTGCTGTCACACAAGCCCGTCCGAGGATGGGCCATCTTCCTGCTATTGGCCACTTTAGCGGTCCCGCGGGGGGCCTGGGGTCAAGCCGCGGCGGCCGACACGTTTACCCGGATCGATGCGGTGATCGTGGGTCTGTCGGCTGGTCTCTATTGGGCACCGGATGTGTTGGGTATCGAGGCCGGGCCGCCGGACTGCCTCCCTTGCGACAGAGCCAGTCTCCCATTTTTCGATCGTTTCAGCGTGGCCGAGGTCAGGCCGTTCTGGGACGACCTCAGCACGGTGTTCCTCTTTGGGCTCGCCGCGGCGACGTGGCTGGATCTGATGGTGGCCGAACCGAGAGCCAGGGAATCGGGACGTTCCCAAATCGTGGCCTCAGCGGAGTCGGCGGTCCTGGCGGTCGGTGTAACCGTCCTGTTGAAAGAGGTGGTCGGCCGCAACCGACCGGTGTTGTATACCGATGGGGCCGCAGGCATCGCCGATCCGGCCGCGCAAACACGTTCCTGGCCCTCCGGACACACTTCCACCGCGTTCGCTTTGGCCACGAGTTACGTGCTCAGCCAGTCCAAAAAGGGAACCGGAGTGGCGGCACGCGTCGGGGTGTTGGGAGTGGCGGCCGCCACCGGCCTGTTACGGGTTGCGGCCGCCAGACACTTTCCGTCCGATGTCGTGAGCGGAGCCGCGATTGGGATCGGGAGCGCCTTGTTGGTTCACGCGATCCGGTTCTGAAGGGACTTGCAGGAGTGGAACGGATGCATCATAAGGCTGTTGGGCATTGGGATGATGGTCGGCATGGGCCCCACGCTTCCTTGCTTTACACGCTTCCCGGCCTACCCTAGGTTTCGTGTCGTCGCACCCACTCGCAGGGAGTCGTGATTAGACGGATGTCAACATCGCTTCGCAGAGTTGTCTTGCCAGTTGCGTCCATCTTTGCCTATGCGTGTGGCGAAAGTACGAGTCCGGTAGAGCAGGTGCCTGCCTCCATCACACTCATCCCTTCGACCGTGACGCTCAACGCCCTGGGCGAAACGCAAGCCCTCACAGCCACCGTGCGTGACGCGTTGGGAAACGTTGTCGACTCGGCGGTCACGTTCCAATCCAGTGACCAGAGTGTGTTTACGGTCGACGCCGACGGGGTGGTGACGGCTGTGGGGATAGGGACGGGCCGCGCGACCGCATCGGTCGGATCGCTGTCCCGCTCGTCGGACGTGATGGTTTCCCAGGTCGGGACCGAGATCTCGAGGGCGTCCGGCGACGAGCAGACTGCGGCGGTAGCGACGACTCTGGCGGCGCCGATCGTGGTGAGGATTCAGGATGCTCTCGATAACGGCGTCGCCGGCCTCACGGTCACCTTCTCGGTAACGGGGGGTGGTGGCACGGTGAGCTTGGATTCGGTAACGACGGGAACCGACGGGACGGCTTCCACCGAGTGGACCCTCGGCACGACGGCGGGAGCGGTGCACCGGCTCATCGCGGCCGTGGGGGGAGTCGGCCGTACCGAGTTTACCGCGGTGGGGCTTCCCGATGTCCCGGAATCTGCCGCAATTACAGCCGGGAACAATCAGGTACAGCCAATCGGAAGGATACTGCCGGTGGCCCTCACCGTGACCGTGGCGGATCGGTTCGGCAACGGAGTCGCCGGGCAGGACGTGACGTTCGCGGTCACGTCTGGCTGCGGCGAGGTTACGCCTGCGTCGGCCCCGACCGATAGCCTGGGTGAAGTCCGAGCACAGTGGACCCTCGGCACCGAGTTGGGTGCACAGACGGTGGATGCGAATGTTCCAGGCATCACCCAAAATCCACTGTCCTTCTTTGCCGAAGGCACGAATCTGACGGTGAGCGGCGTTTCGCCGGACACCTTGGTGGAAGGTCAAGTGGCTCGGGTGACTGGAACCGGTTTCGACACGACGACCGCCGATATCGCCATTGCGGTCGACGGCGCGTCGAGTCAGATCACCGCGGCGACGGAATCGACGATCGACTTCGTGGTGCCGCGCACGCCGTGCCGGCCGGCCAGGGACGTCGCGGTCGTAGTGACCACGACGAATGGAGGCACCGCCACGGCGCAAACCAAGCCCTTGGCACCCGTGTCGTTTGTCACGCTCTCGGTGGGCGAGCAGACGATCGTGCAGACGCCGGCGGATTTCTGTTTCCAATTCGCGGCGGAGGCCAACGACGAGGAGTACTTGTTGGGAGTGCAGTCGGCGGCGTCCGGGGCCGAGCTGACGGTGGCGACGGTCCGGGGGGAGGTCATCGGTGGGGCAACGGCGTCGCCGTCGGCCTGGACGTCGCTGCGGGCCGCCGCTCCTGTCACCGGCCCCGCGTACGTGGCAGACCGCGTCCGGCTGGAGCGGTGGCGCCTGCATCGCGAGGCCGAAGTGATGCTTCGCGCCGCCCAGCGCGAAGCCCTCGCCGCAGCGGCTGGGGCGCCCGCGGGCGTCAGGGCCTCTTCGGCGGGTATTCCACGAGACGTCCTGGTCGGTGATGCCGTAGCGCTCAAGATCCCGGACATAACGGGCAACATTTGCTCCGACTTCTTCACCGTTTCGGGCACGGTCAGGGCGGTCGGCACGCGCGGGATTTGGGTCGTGGACGGGAGCAACCCGGGAGGAGGATTAGAGGGCGCGGACTTCGATTCCCTGAGCGGCCTGTTTGACGACGTGATCTATGAGGCGGCCACCAACGAGTTCGGGGCGCCCACAGACCTGGATGACAACGACCGTATCGTCATCCTCATCAGCAAGCGCATCAACGAAGCGAATCAATTCGTGCTGGGGTTCGTCTCCCTGACGGATATGTTGACGCCCGATCGGTGCGAGTCGAGCAACCAGGCCGAGATCTATTACGCGAAGGCCCCCGATCCGGGGGCGGTGACAGGCGCCGTGTACACTCGGGAAGCTGCGTTGAAAGACGCTCCGCCGCTCATCGCCCATGAATTCACCCACATCATCCAGGCCGGACATCGCCTGTTCATTAATGAAACCCAATTCATGTCTCTGTTCATGGCGGAAGGGCAGGCCACGTTGGCCGAAGAAGTCGTGGGCCACGCCGCGCTCGGCAACACCCCTGGCCAAAACTACGGATTCACAATCGCGCTGAATTTCGGCGACCGGGCCCCCAACGATTGGTACGAGCTGCCGTTCCGCGACCTCGCCCGTTACTTCGGGAACAACCAAGCGTCACCCAGCAACCCCATCGACGGCGCACCGCACGAATGCGGGTGGCAGATCCGTGAGCCGTTCCCGTGTGAAGGATCGTCGCGCGCGTTGTGGTACGGTGTGACGTGGTCGCTGCTCCGATGGATCAACGACCAATTCGGGCCGGGCTTCGCCGGCGGCGCGCCCGGGATCCAGCAGGCCCTCATCGACAACAGCCGAGTGGGTATGCCCAACATCGCCAACGTGTTGGGGCTGTCGACGGACTCGCTGCTCGCCCAGTGGAGCGCCATGCTCTATCTGGATGGCCGGGTTTCCGGGCTGCCTGCACGGCTCACGTTCCCCAGTTGGGACCTCGTGAGCATTTTCGGACCGGGCGGCTTCGGAACAACGCATTCCTCGGCGCAGCTGCAGCCGACACTAATCGTGTTCTCGGATTTTCTCCAGCGGGTGGAGGTACGGGATGCTTCGACGGCGTATTTCCTGCTCGGCGGTGGTAACCGTCCCGCGACGGCGGTCCGCGTCACTGACGGTACCGACGAGGAGCTGGCGGCCCATATGCAGG
>JADFPO010000196.1 GCA_022562295.1 Gemmatimonadota bacterium | reverse complement strand
GATTAGGCTCGAAGCCACGAATCCGGTGGCTGAAAAACACCTGATACCCCTGGTAGGAAATGATGTAATAGGGCACCTCGTCCGCGATGATGCGTGCGGCGTCGTGATAGGCCGAAGCCCGAGCCTCTCGGCTCTGGGCGGAACGCCCCACCTCCAACAAACGATCCAGCCGCCGGTTGCGGTATCCGCCCCAGTTGAGTCCACCCGTCGAGTGGAGCTGTTCGAACGTGACCCGGTCGGGATCGACTACCTGCGTCCACCCCAGCAGTATGACGTCGTAATCACCGGCATCGCGCCGGGCGGAAAACGAGGGCCAATCCGAGATCTCCACGTTCACGGCGATGCCGTTTTGCGTCCAGGTGTGCTGCAAGAATTCAACTGTTTGAACGCGGTTCACGTCCTCACTGTGCGTTCCAAGCCGGAAAGCCAACCGTCTCCCATCCCGGTCGAGCACACCGTCACCGTCGGTATCCCGCCACCCTAACTCGGCGAGGATCTGCCGAGCCCCTGCCGGATCGAACGGCGCCTGCGCGATTTCGCTCGAATACCCCCACGAGGTGGGAGGAAAGATCGATCCCGCCGCGTCGTCGGTGTTCTCGTAGATTTGCGTGACGATCGTTTCCTGATCGACCAGCATGCTGATCGCTCGCCGCATCATCGGATCGCGAAGGTGCGGCGATTTGGTGTTGAAGTTCAAGTAGGTGATCGCAAGCCCCGGCTGCATGCTGTTTTGGAAGCCAGGGTCGGCCGCCAGCCGCTTGATGTCTTGCGGCGCGAGCGGGGACTGTATCAAGTCCAGGTCGCCAGCCTCGAACGCTTGCGCACGCGCGGTGTTGTCGGGAACCAAAACGACATCGATCCGCGTCACCGTCGGCACGCCCGCCCAATGATCGACATTCGCCTCCAGCAGCACGCGGCTGCCTTTGTCCCAGCGTCTCAGCCTGTATGGTCCGCTGCCGACGGGCATGGACCCGAGGTTGTGCCCAGCTTCGGCGAGGTGTCGCGGCACAATGCCCATATCCAGATAACTCAAGAAGGGGGCGAAGGGCTCGTGCAACGTGAACCGAACCGTCCGATCGTCGACCGCTTCGATGCTATCGATCGGGACATAGAGCGTGCGCTGGGGAGCGCGCAGCTGCGGATCCAGAATGGTCTCGAACGTATAGACGACATCCGCCGCGGTCAGCGACACGCCGTCATGGAATCGCACGTTGGCCCGCAAATGAAACACCCAGATCGTCGGCGAGGGGTTTTCCCATGACTCCGCAAGGCCGGGAACGGGTTGGAGATTCGTGTCCAGCTGTAACAGGCCGTCGTAAATCAGATTGACGACTCGAAACCCCGTCGTATTTCGCTGCAGGCGAGGGTCCAACGACTCGGCGTCGACATCAGCCCCGACGCGAACGACGTCTTGATCGGCCGGTTGGGAGCAACCCGACAGTACCAGGGAAACCGTAACGAGACGCCGCACCCACGTCGTCACGGGAGAGATACGCGTATCGCGAGCCACGCTGCGCTAGTTTCGCTCTTGCTCCGTAACGTCCACTGGCACCGTTACCTCTTCATTCCAAATTGGCTTCGCGAACCACTGCCAGTTGTGCCATATCGCGGCGAGGCGTTCCTTCGGCTTGGTGATGCCGTGACCAAATCCCTTGTAGACGATCAGTTTCGACTCCACCCCCATGTCTCTGAGACCTTGATACAGCTCATAGGCGTTTGGAATCGGCACGCGCCGGTCGAACTCCCCGTGCTGGATCAACGTCGGCGTGGTGGCGTGCGTGATGTTCGTCATCGGTGACGTCTTGGCGTAAATAGCCGGATCGTCCCAGGGAGTCGCTCTCAGATATTGACGAGTAAAGGGGTGGATGTCGGTGTTCACGTAGTACGTTACCCAGTTGGAGATCCCCGCCCCCACCGAGATCGCGGCGAACCGATTCGTGTTCGTCGTGAGGAAAGCCGATATGTAACCTCCCTGGCTCCATCCCATCGCAGCCATGCGAGTCGTATCTACCATCCCTCGTGACACGAGGTGGTCTACACCCGACATCACGTCCCACATGTCGCCCACACCGAGGTTGCCCACGTTTAGCGAACGAAATGCCTCTCCATACCCTGCCGATCCTCGGTAGTTGGGACGCAGGACGAGCGCTCCCTTGGCGAGCCATTGATGAATCGGATACACCGAACCCGTCACCGCGATGGGATAGTCCACACCAGTCGGCCCCCCGTGGATCACCACGAACAGCGGGTACTTGACGGAAGAGTCGAAGTCATTTGGCTTGTGCAGCACGCCTTCGATGCGCGTCCCGTCGGCACTGGTCCACTCGATGACTTCACTCGTGCCGAGCTTCCAATTCGCAATCTGCACCGACATGTTCGTGACGCGAACCGGATCGTACGACGCCACGGAGGAACGGTACACTTCGGCGACAGTGGTAGGTGTCTGTGAGCGGAGCGCCATCATCTCGCCGTCGGCAGAGAAATGAACCGACCAAACGTTGTCGGGTGACGTAACAAACGGGGTGGCGCGGCCCGAATTGGGATCCACCCGATATATCTGACGCTTGGTCCTCTGCCGCACGCCGAGATAGATCCCACCACTGTTCCAGTCGATGAGGTTGGGGTCCTCGTCGAGATCGGCGGCGAGCCTGATCGGCGTCCCGCCGTCTGCTGGGATCTTGAACAGGAAACCGTTCTTGAAGAAGGCCGACCCTATGTCCGGACCGGACGACTGGTATGCCAGCCATTGGCCATCGGGAGACCACATGGGATTTGTCTCGGAACCCGGCTCGGTCACGAGAGGGGTCATCTCGCGAGTCGCGACGTCGAGCATCCAGATGTCCGCGTGCATCCGGGTGTTGATCAAAGGGTCGGGCTGGCGTGCAAGTGCGATACGCGCTCCATCGGGGGACCATGCGAAGCTCGACACCGTGAAGTCGTCGCCCTCCGTGAGCCGCTCTGCCTCTACAGAGCCCGAGATATCCGGAAGGGTGACGAGCCACAGATGTCGCTGGCGGTATTCCGCATCCTCCACGGCAAACGAACCGTACTTTTTCACCCTCTGCTCGTCCTCCTCACTCTCGGGGTCGGTCATCCAAAAGGCGATGCTCCGGCCGTCCGGCGCCCATGCAAAACCGCTCGCGTCCTCTTTCGCTTCGGTGAGCGCCCACGCCTCTCCCCCGCCCGCCCGGATGAGGTAGATCTGCGTCTTGTCGCCGCGCTTCGACAGAAAGGCAATCCATTCACCGTCGGGCGACCACCGCGGGCGCGTGCTGTTACCGTCTTTGGTATTTGTGAGCTGCAGGGGGTCCTCCGCGTCGCGAGCGAGCCATATCTCGGTGTCGTAGCGGTTCTTGTCCCAATCGGTCGTTCGAACCGTGTACACGATGCTCTTGCCGTCCGGTGAGATCCTCTGCGAGTTGACGCGCTCGAGACTCAGGAGGTCCTCGAACGACGGACCTGGAACGACAACTTCCTGCGCAAAGCCCGACGCGGTAAGGATTGCGCCGGCGGTAACAGCAAGCAAAATCACGCGCACTGATCTCATTGTAGCACTCCTAATTCTTGCACCAGTGAAGCAATCGCCGGAATCGCTCATCGAAACAAGGTTCCGCGCTTGGCGACGGATCGATTGGCCAAGCAGCAGCCGGGTTCGTAGAAAAAGGAAGGGGCGGGGCGTTAGTCGCGACGCCGCGCCCCCCCTCCCCATTCCGCGCTCGATGACCGACGCAGTCTAGAGCGGCCGATCCGGGTTCGCGATCGTCCGCCACATGTGCGCCGACGGGCTGTTGTCGTAGCCCAGCCCTTCCTTGGGCTGCTTGAAATTACGCCCTATGATGTCGATGAAGGGCTCGATCGACACCTCCGCATCGGGATCGAACGCGTATTTGTCGTTCAGCGTAATAAGACGCGCATCCATGTACCAACTGTGCGCTCGGGCGTACTTGTACGCTTGCTCGATGTAGTCGGGAGGCACGTAGTCCTCTCCGAACATCCGGTTGTACATCTCGGGGTACTCATAGCCCACTGATTCATCCGGATAGAACCGCAGGGGCGCGTGATACCGGATCCCCCAACTCACTCGCTCGGCCACATAGGGCTCGACGAGTTGCGCGCCCCACCACCCGTGATCGACCTTGATCATGTTAAGGACCACGTCGTGCAGCAGGCAAGCCATCACCGTTTTCTCGGGCTGGTCCGTCTTCAAAGCATGTGACGCGCTCTGGAGCACGTGGCGGGCCGGCGCGAAACGCAGGTTGTAGAAATCGACCAGCGTTGGCTTATCCGGCATGGGCTCGTAGAGGCCTTCGCGGGGCATGAACAGCCTGCCTGTCCCACGAGGGGCCCTGGGGCCGTCCTGTTTTTGGCTGTCTGACACTTCCGGCTTGGCAGGAGCCGCCGGCTCGTCGAGCTCGTCCATCATGTAGTGTTCGAGGGCTTCGGCCTTGTCTTCGGGGGTCATCACCTCGAGGGCTCCAACTCCCAGGGTAGCCAAGAAAACTCTGCGATCGACTTCCATGATGTCCTCCTCGCTCAGGACTGACCGCGCGGGTCCGCGCCTAGGGTGGCCGCCGGCG
>JADFPO010000073.1 GCA_022562295.1 Gemmatimonadota bacterium | reverse complement strand
GGGATCTGTTGGCGAAAAGCCGATTCGGTCCCGTCGCGCGCGGATACACGGCGGTGGTCGGCGTAGCGATCACGATCTACTTGACCCTGGCCGGCCTGCGATTCGTTGCCGTGGAACGTGAAGCGGCAACGACGATAGCGTACGGCGTTTCGGCCTGGGTGCTGGAGTTGTCGATCCCCATCGGCTTTGGATTGGTTGCGTGGCGTATCGTTCGGGGTGCCAGCGACACCTGGAGGGGTCGAATCATCGTTCTGGCCTCGTCGTTGGCGATCGCCTGGCTGGCGGATGCCATTCCGGCGGACAGCGGCCTGTTCGTTCCGCTGGGCCTCGCCGTCGTGTTGAGTGCGACGGTCCTGGGCGCTCCTATTTACACGGTCCTCGGTGGCATTGCGCTGGTGTTGTTTCGGGCTGCCGAAGTTCCCATCGCGGCGGTGACGGTGGAGCACTACCAGCTCTCCACCAATGCCACGTTGCCGGCCCTGCCGCTGTTCACCCTCGCCGGGTACGTGATGGCGGAGAGCGGGGCATCCCGTCGCCTGATCAGACTCTTTCAAGCCCTGGTCGGGCACATCCGCGGTGGCCCAGGCCTGCTTACCGCGATCGCGTGCGCGTTCTTTACGTCGTTCACCGGCGCGTCCGGAGTCACGATTCTCGCGCTGGGCGGCCTCCTGATGCCGGTGCTGATCGCCGCCAACTATTCGGAGCGAACCGCGCTCGGCTTGTTGACCGGGACTGGATCGCTCGGCCTGCTGCTCCCGCCGTGCCTTCCCCTCATTCTCTACGCGATCATCGCGCAGGTCGACATCGTCGACATGTTCCTGGGGGGAGTCATTCCGGGAATCCTCATGGTGGCCATGGTGGGGGCGTGGGCAATCGCCAAGGCCCCCCCCCCGAAACGAACGGGACCTCGTCCGGCGTTCCGTTGGCGCGAGGCCCGAGACGCCGTTTCGGACGCAAAATGGGAACTGCTCATTCCCGTCGTGGCGCTGGGAGGAATGTTCAGCGGACTCGCCACCGCCGTCGAAGCCGCGGCGCTGACTGCGTTCTATACACTGTTCGTCGAAGTGGTCATCCACCGCGACCTGAGGATCGGCAAGGACCTCACGCGGGTGTTCGCCGAGTGCGGGGCCCTCGTGGGTGGTCTTCTGCTGGTCCTCGGGGTCGCGCTGGGGTTTACCAACTATCTCGTTGACGCGGAAGTCCCGACAAAAGCCGTCGAATGGGTGACCGCCTCGATCGAATCGCCGTGGATGTTTCTGCTCCTCTTGAACGTGTTCCTCATCGTGGTGGGCGCGCTGATGGACATCTATTCGGCGCTCGTAATCGTCGTTCCGCTGATCGTGCCGATGGGAGTAGCGTTCGGGATTGATCCGGTACACCTGGGCATCGTGTTCCTGGCCAATGCGGAACTCGGTTACCTGATGCCTCCGATGGGGGAGAACGTCTTCATTGCGGCGTTGCGGTTCGAGAAACCGCTGGCGGAGGTGTTCCGGTCAGTGATTCCGATGGTGATCGTGTTTGCGGTTGCGGTGTTGCTTATCACCTACATCCCGGCACTCACCACGACCCTGCCCGCCCTGGTCGGGGGCCCGTGATGACTGCCAAGGGGCAGCACATCCGCCGCCCCATCCAAAAATCACGGTTCCAGTCCCATTGTCCTCAGCAGGTCCACATAACGCGGGTCCGCTCGGAGCGAGTCAAACCACGGGTGACCCTTGAGCAGCGGTAAGAACGCGTCTCTTTCCTGCAACGCTCTGTCGAGTCGAGCGAACGCGCTGTCTGTCAGGCCGACTTTGGCATACGCCATGGCTGCGAGTACCGGTGTGACCGTCGTCTCCAGGGCGGCGATGACCCGCGCAGCCATTTCCGGACTGATCTGACCCGTGAGCCCTTCGATGAGCTCACTGGCGGTTTCCGGAGGAAACCCAAGGCGCGTGGCTTCTTCAGTCGCCTCTTTGACCAGACCTTGCTCGACGTACAGCGAAAGCAGGTTCAGGTGCCCAAACGACCAGGCTGGGTCAAGCCTTACAGCCTCCTTTAACTGGACCAACGCCGAATCGTAGCTCCGGACGGAAATGTGTGCGAGCGCGAGCTCGACTCGGAAGACGCTAAACAGCGGCTCGAGGTCCACTGCCAACCGTGCTTCACTCACGGCTGCCTCGAACTGTCCAACGGCCCTCAGGTATTCTGCATACCACTGGTGCGCAGTTGTGTAGTCCGGGTCGAGCGCGATCGCTAGCAGAAGCTCGCGTTCTGCCTCAGGCCAGTCCCAAGCTGCCACCATTATGGCATGCCCGAGCGATGCATGTGCCTCTGCAAGCGTGCTGTCGAATCCTATCGCTCGGCGCGCCGCGTTCTCGGCTCGGTTATACGCCTCCGCGGGCGACACGGTGCGCACGCCATACAGCGTAAATAGGGCATACGTGTCGGCCAGGCCCGACCACGCCTTGGCGAAGTTCGAGTCCTGAGCGATGGCCCGGTCAAAGTGTTCCTCAGCAAGCTGCAGCCCTTCGGCCGTACGCTTCCGCCAGTGAAACCGGCCCTGCAGGTAGGACTCGTATGCCTGCTGGTTCACCGTCGAGACGGCCGCAAGTGCCCGTCGCTCCGGCTCCAGCAACTCTACGTTGAGCGCTCCCGCTATCTGCTCGGCAATCTGGCCCGCCACGCGGAGCATCTCCGCCGGCTCGATCTGTACATCGTAGCTGTTGGTCCAGAGCTCCACGTCGTCAGCGACACGGATCAGCTGGAGAAGGACATGCACCGTACGGGCGCCAGCCAGCGTAACCCCGGTGCGATTCGTCCCCCCGAGCAGGTATTCGGCGTCGAGCGCGTCGCCGAGTGCCCTGGTGCTGAGCTCGCGTTGGTTGAACCGCATCGTGCTTAGGCGGGAAACGACCCGCATACCGCTGATCCGTACCAGCGCACTCGTGATCTCGTCGGTGATGCCCTCGGTCAGATACTCGTCCTCGGTCGTCCCGAGATGCTCAGGAGGGAGCACCGCGATCCGGGGCTCGCCCGCCGTAACCGGCCTGACCAGATTCATCCCCAACGCGACGGCGGTCAGAACAGCCACGGCAAGCCCGGCCACCGCCCAGCCCTTCCAGCGTGGTCCCGCTCCGGCTTTCGTTGGGTCCGGGACCGTCAGCGCCGCGCCAAACTCTGCCACGGTATCGAACCGATCCGCCGGTGCCTTAGCCAATGCCCGCGCCACCGCAGCCGCCAGCGCTGGCGGTGCGGCGGGGCGGAGGTTGTGTATCGGAGGTGCGTCGGCAGTGAGATGCTGATGCAGGACGGCTTCGGTGGTGGGGCCGGTGAACGGCGGTTGACCGCCGAGCATCTCGAAAAGCACGCATCCCAGAGCGTACACATCCGTGCGCCTGTCCAGCTCCCCACCGCCCGCCGCCTGCTCCGGGCTCATGTAGACGGGCGTCCCCACCACCAGGCCTGTTTCGGTCAGCCGTTCACCACCGGCCGCCGTTATGGCTCGCGCAATGCCGAAGTCCATTATCACCGCGTGCCCCGCTTCGAGCAGGATGTTTTCAGGCTTGATGTCTCGGTGAATGACGTCGTGGCTGTGGGCATAGCTCAGCGCATCGGCTACTTCCCGGGTTATCCGAAGGGCATCGTCCAGAGGAAGCTGCTTTTCACGACTCAGACGGCCACGAAGTGACTCGCCCTCGACGTAGGGCATGACATAGTAGAGGAAACCATCCGCCTCACCGGAATCTATGAGCGTCAATATGTTGGGGTGGGTCAGGCGGGCCGTGATTCTGATTTCACTTAGGAATCGATGGACGCCCAGTGCTGACGCGAGCTCGGACCGGAGGACCTTTACCGCCACGTCACGGTCATGGTGCAAATCGCGCGCGAGATAGACGGTTGCCATCCCGCCGCTACCCAGTTCCCGCACGAGGGTGTAGCGCTCGGCGAGGGCTGCGGTCAGGCGCTCGGACGGTTCGGACAAAGCAAGCCTCGGGGGAGAGGCACCAAAATTAGCGGTCCGGCCCCACGCTGACCAGTCAATTTTGGGGATCAGGGAGCTATTGGTCGGACCCCGCGGACAACCAGTGTTCCACGAGTCCACCAATGATCCAGTTTAGTGCGGACGGCAGTATCCTCGCGACGAGTATGGCGCCAAGGTCGGGCCGCCTCTTGCACGGGACCTGTCGCCGGGATGTTTTGCTTGGGTCGGATGCGGTTGGCAGCAGCAACGACCGCATGGGTCGGTGCTGCCATGTTTCGCTCCCGGTGAGGTGGTTAGGCGCTGGTTACCGTGGTGCGGTGTCGTATTCGCATCGTGCCCTCCAGTGATGGGTCGTGAGGATCAATCTGGGGCGCGACCGTCAGGCCATGGTCAGGAACCGTTGACATCCCGTCCGGCAGCCGGCATGATCGCCTCGACCCAACCCACGGACGCCCAACCCCGAACGACATGATCGAAATACGCACGCTGGGCCCGCTCGACATCCAACAGGACGGTGCCGACGTCATCGGGGGGCTGACGTGGAAAAAAAACCGGGCCGTCCTATTGTATCTCGCCTGTCGTGACCAGCGGTCCGCCACACGGGACACGCTTATCGGCACGTTCTGGGCTGATCGACCCGCCGAGAAAGCCCGGCATTCGCTGCGCGAGACCACCAGGATCTTCCGACGTCAATTCGGTGACGATGCCATCTTGACCCAGGACGAGGACGTGCGGCTGGCGCCCGACCGATTCGTTCTGGACCTCGAACAGTTTGATCGAATGACCGCGCGGGACGAGTGGAGGCGCGCCGCGCGTCTCGTACGCGGAGAATTTGCGGAGGGTTTGGTCATCAAGGGCGCCCCGGAGTTCGAGGCGTGGTTGGAGATCCGTCGGGACGCCTGGCGGGGCAGAGCAGTGGAGGCCCTGTGTCGGGCCATTGACGGACTGCTCGCCGGAAACGGATTGCAGGAGGCCGCCGAATTTGCAGGCCGAGCTCTCCATCTAGCGCCGACCTCCGACGCGGCGGTTCAGGGTCTCATGAAATGTCAGGTACTCGCTGGGAACCGAACTGCAGCACTAGGCGTGTTTGACGCATTCGCGGAGCGGTTGACGGAGGTCGGCGGCATACCCGAGACCGAAACGCTCACCCTCGTGGATCGAATCCGCAGCGGAGCGGAAAAGGCTGGCGCGAGCTGGCGCAAAGGCGAAACGCCGCGACCTCCAAGGCGTGCGCCATTCGTGGGTCGCGACCGCGAGCTGAAGGTCATGATGGAAACCTGGCAGGGCTGCGTCCACGAGCAGGTGGCAACCGCCGCCATCATCCGCGGTGACCCGGGAACCGGCAAGAGCCGTCTGGCAGAGGAGCTGCTCGGCCGGTGCCTGCTGGCCGGGGCCCTGACCGTTACAGTGCGTGCCGTGCCAGCCGATCGGGGGGCTCCGCGGTCCATCGCCCGGACGCTGCTCCGAGCCGGCTTGATGGAGGCACCGGGTGGAGTGGGCGCCTCCCCGTCAGCCCTTGCGACCCTGGCGGACGCGGTGCCAGAACTTCGTGAGCGCTTCCCGTCTGCGGATGGGCGAGTGGGCGATTTCGGCGTAGCGTTCAGCGAGTTCGTGGTCGCGGCGGCCGAAAACGTCCCCGTGGTCCTGTACGTGGACGAGGCCCAGAACGCGGACGCGCCGTCAATGGAACTCCTGCATCGAATGCTGAGAGACGCCCGGGACGTTCCGGTCTTGCTCGTGATCACGGCGCCCAGGGGATCAACCACCCGGGAACTCGACGATCTGCACTCACGGATCGGCCGGGACCTGCCCGGCCGGGAGGTCCGGTTGGATGCGTTCAACGCTGAAGGGATCGACCAGTTCGTGCAACAGTGGTTTCCCGACTATGAGGCGGACCAACGGGAGCGCCTCGTCCGTCGGGTATTGCTCGACTCCGGCGGAGTTCCTCTGCTGGCCATTGAGATGATGCATGCCGTCAAAGCGGGACTGGAACTCACGGACACTGCGCCGGGCTGGCCGGAGCCGTTCCGGACTTTGGAGCAGACTCTCCCGAGCGATCTTCCCGACGCGGTCACCGCCGCGATTCGTGTTGCCTTCCGTCGGTTGTCTATCGACGCAGAGGAAGTGCTGAAGGCGCTGTCGGTGTTGGACGATCGCGGGTCCCCAGGCGACCTCGCGTCGCTTTCCGGCCTCGATGCGGACGCGGTCGATCGGGGGCTCGATGAGGCGGAATGGGAACAGTGGATCGCGCACGATCCGCGGGGCTACTCGTTTGTGGCCCGCATTGGCCGTGACGTCGTCCGCCAGGACATGCTGACCCGCGGGCAACGTCGCCGGTTAGTCGACGCCGTCACTCGTCTTCGGAGTTCTGGCGGCTGATATCTGGTTGACTCCGGGTTTATTCAACCAATCGCTCGCGCACCTTCCACACGCCGTGGCGCCTGGACTGACCGATACCCACATGACCGCGCCCGTCACTTCGAATCCAGAAATGTGACAGGCGATGATCGGCCAGACGCCGCTGGGGCGCCTTGCTCAGCCGGTGGACGTCGCGCGCGTTGTTGCCAGCGACGCGGCGGGGATGGGTGACGGGGCAGGTGCTCCAGGCCTCCGGAGGGTGGAGGCTCTGACCGTTTGCGACGGCCACGGCGTCCCCGGCGGGACCGATGCGTTCGGCGCTCTGGACAGCGGTCGCCGATGGCCTTCGTGGCCCCGCCGCTGCGCTGACGCCCGTAGGATGCCCGCCCGACGACGAGACTTCCACACGATCGAATGCCCGAGACGATTTCTTGACGCCTACCTGACGCGCCCACAGTACCCTTGGTGTGTTGCCACACAGGACTACGCCATGCGTCACGCCACAATTCTCGTCGCCATCCTCGTGTTCGTGCCGGTCGCCAGCGCGACGGCGCAAGAGCAGCCGGGGGTCGACGCGCAGAATGCCACGGAAGCCGGGACGAGTGTCATTCCGTTCCCGTTCTTCTTCTACACACCCGAGACCAACCTAGCGTTTGGCGCGACGGTGAAAGTCTACAAGACCCTGCCCGGCACCGACCGACCGTCGTCGCTGCAGCCCATGTTCGTTTACACGGTCAAGAACCAAATCATCGCGTCGATCGCGAGCGAGGCATATCTCAGCCGAGGTAACGTTAGGTTGCTCGGCTCGGCGTCGTTCATGCGGTTCCCCAACACGTTCTGGGGAGTCGGCAACGATGCTTCCGGCGCCGCCGAAGAGGATTACACTTCCAGTCTGTTCAGCATCGAACTCGATCTCCAGCGCCGTTTCAGTACCGACTGGTTTGTTGGAGGCAGCTTGCTCGTAGCGCACCGGCGACTCGTCGAGACAGAACCGAGAGGTCTGCTCGCCACCGCCGCCGTTCCGGGTGTGGACGATGGTAGCATGATCTCGTTGGGGATTTCTCTCACACGCGACACCCGCGATCACATCATCTATCCGAGACGTGGCGGCTACTATCAGGCGCGTGTTGCGCGTTTTGATGGCATGATAGGAAGCGACTACGACTTCACCAGCTATCAACTGGATACCCGTCAGTACCTGCCTGTCACCTCGTCCCACGTGTTGGTCCTCCGTGGACTCTTGATGGCAACGGACGGCACGGTCCCGTTCGATCGGCTTCCCCAACTCGGCGGCGACATATTGCTCCGTGGATATTTTGCCGGTCGGTACCGAGACCAAACATTGCTTGCTTTTCAGTCCGAATATCGCCTTCCGGTGTGGCGGCGCATCGGTGCCGTCGGGTTTGTGGGCGTGGGACAAGTCGCCGACCGGCTAAGCAGATTCGCAGTGGATCGGTTCAAGACTTCGGTGGGCCTCGGACTACGATTTCTCCTGAGTCGTGACGACCAACTCAACCTCCGTGCTGACTTTGGATTCGGAGGAAACTCATCCGGTTTCTACGTCGGAATGGGAGAGGTTTTCTAGGTCGGACCCGCAGCGGAGACCATTCCAGCGGCCTCCTCGGTGGTCCCGCGACATGGTTGTCGTGAAGATCAGGCACCGACTCCCCTGTAGACGCCCGCGCGACGACGAGACTGCTCCAAAGCCACGAGGATACTCGCCCCGGCCCATGGTCAAGTAGGAGGTGGCACAATGCAACGACTAGCTTTGGTAGTTCTCACGGGCGTTCTGCTCACCGCCTGTGGTGGAGACGCCTTTTCGCCGGAGGATGTCTCAGGCACCTACAACCTCGAAACCGTCAACGGTAGCCCGCTACCCTTCACGCTGACCGATGATTCGACAGGGACGTTTACGACTACCGCCGCGTCAATTATCCTCAACGCCAACGGTACGGCGAGTATATCAACTACCGGCACCGCTACAATCGACGGTACCACGACTACATTCACGTTCGGGGGTTCAGGGACCTTTGAACTCGTGGCACCGTCCGCCATCCGGTTTACGTTTCCGGATGAAGAGACAGGCTCCGGAACTCTTGACGGAGATAGAATTACGATAATCGGTGAGGGCGACAGTTTCGTGTACCGTAAATAGCTGTAGCTGCGAGAGCCGTCGTAACAGTCAAAGCCCCGAGCGTCCCAGCAGCGTTCGGGGCTCTTTCATGCGCAACTGCGGCGGTCAGGGGTGGTATCGCCGCCACGATCATGAGCGCGGCGGCCACCGCAATCGGGCGGTTCACCAAGTACATTCCTCCGGTGGGCGCATACAAAGTTATCTTAAATCTTAGCCCAACGAGCACTCACGGAAGTAGCCTTCATAAACGCCCTAACGAGGAATTGATGACCGTCAGTCTCAAGTCACTGATCGAGGACTGGAAGGGCGTGGGGGTGGTGGTGCGCTACGATCAGCCGACCGGCACCTGGATCTTCATCGCGCTCCACAACGATACGCTGGGCCCCTGCACCGGCGGCACACGTATGAAAATGTACCCCAGTCCTGCCATAGCCCTCGAGGACGCGATGCGCCTCGGGGAGGGGATGACATACAAATGGGCGGCGGTGGACGTTGCCTTTGGTGGCGGCAAGGCCGTGCTCGCGGTCCCACGTCCACTCGAGGGTGAGGAACGAACCGGCTTGCTGACCCGATACGGACAGCTCATCGAGTCGCTCAACGGGACCTTCGGCACCGGCGTGGATTTGGGGACGACGCCTGATGACATGCTGGTCATCAGTCGAGCTACGTCCTACGTGCACGGCGTCGACCGAACGACGGGGAGCGCGATCGATCCCGGGCCGTACACCGCCCGGGGAGTGTTAGCCGGCATGCGTGCGGCCGTGAGGGTGGCTTTCGGCAGTGACGGACTCCGCGGTAAGGTCGTGCACATCCAAGGAGTGGGTGATGTCGGAGCGCCGCTGGCCCGCATGCTGAAAGATGCCGGTGCCGATCTCCGCTTCAGCGACATCGACACCCGCCGGGCGGAGGCACTGGCCGAAGAGTTGGGGGGCGCGGAGACGTTCGAGCCCCACACGGCCTATGAGGCACGATGCGACGTGTATGCGCCGTGTGCGGTAGGGGCGACGTTGAATGCCGAAACGATCCCCGAACTCAAGTGCCGTGTAGTTGCGGGATCGGCCAACAACCAGTTGGCGTCTCTCGAGGACGCCGAACGGCTCCACGAACGGGGCATCTTGTACGCGCCCGACTACATCGTCAATGCCGGCGGCGCGATTGCCTTTGCCATGATTGGGCGGGGGGTCACAGACGAGGCGGAGATCTGTGAGCGAGTGGATGCGATCGACGGGTCGCTCACCGGAATCCTCGCGGAAGCGGCCCGGGTAAACGAATCGCCGGTGCACGCGGCGCAGAGAGCGGTGGACGAACGACTCGCAAAGGGGGGGGACAGGTAGCCCATAGTCGGCCGGCGGGTAACCCAGCTGCAAGCCACGAGCTACGAGCTACGAGCCACCAGCCACCAGCGACGCTCCTTGTTGGACCGTCTTAGACCGTCTCCGCCCGCCTGCCCGTCTGCCCGCCTGCCCATCTGCCCAACTGCCCATCCTACCGTCCTACCGCCTAGAAGCCCGGCTGGAAGCTGAACTGCCAGTGGGTCCCTTTAAAGGGACGGTTGTGTGGCGTCACACGATCGATTTCTGCGAGCAGGAAACCGAACATGTTTATCCGAAATCCGAAGCCGGTACTGGACACGGGGTCGCGGCACGAGTTGGCCCTCCGCTCGGACTGCAGACCGATACCAACCAGGAAGCAGGCGGGGTTGCGGGCATCGAACGCCAAACCCGCATCGCCAAACACCACGAATTCGACGGGGAATATGCCGTACATGCCCGATCCGATGCCCAGGGCTCCGAAGAGTGGGAATCGCAACTCGGCGTTGCCGATCAACATCTTCGAGCCGAAGAGCTGGTCGAACGCCGGACACTCGGGCCTGTCAAACGGGCATTCGTCAAAGTTGAACGAGTTGAAATCGTAGCCGCGTATCAAGCTCGGATAGCCGATGAACAGGGGCGAGAGAATCGCGTCGTCAGCGTCGCGACCATACCGGCCAAAATGGGTCAACCGGGCTGCCAGCGTGAACGGACGCAGAGGCATGATGTACTTTCGCGCATCGGCCAACACGCCCATGTAGTCCAGCGACCCGATCGTCGGCGATACCTCAAACCGGTAGCGCTGACCGACGATCGGACTGGTGGCGCCGTAAAGCGAGTTGTCGAACACCATGGCGGCGCTACTGGTCAGAAGTGTGAGTGGCCGGCCGAAAGCGAGCGACCGATCTACGTTCGGGAGCTGCTCACCCGTGTTGAAATCGAAGCGCCGCTGCTTGATCTCCCGTGCGAACGTGATGTGCTGCACACCGCCGGACAGCTCAATTCGGTGGACACGGCTGAATGGATACGAAACGATCCCCGACAGCTGCCGGTTGGTCTGACGAATCAAGTCGCGCGTTTCCGAAATGACGGTGCGTCCGTCTTCCTGTGTGACGCTGATGAAGAATCTGCCGGACAGCTGCGGTACCTGGCCGGCCACGATACCCCAGTTCCAGCGGTGCTTCTTATTGGTATATCCGACGAGGGCGGCGATGTCTTTGAATCCGCCGTTGATCTGGAACATGGTGGACAGGTTGTGCTGGCCCAACATGTCGCTCCAATACGCCGACGCGCCTCCGCCGACGTAGGTGCCGAAGCGGTCGTTGCCCGCGGAGAGGTACGGGCGTGAGACAAAGTCCAAGGAGAGGCTTGGGCTGTAGTCCGACTCCGCAAATTCGTTGCCGTCGACGAGTCCGTACTCCGGATCGTCGAGATACGACATGATTTCGCCGCGTGTACGGTTGTAGGGCGGCAACAAGCCCGCGCCGGCCACGTCTGCGAACTCCGGTTCCGAATCGACCAGCTCGCCGGTTGCTTCTTGCTGGAGAACGGCCGTGACGAGTTCTCCGTGCAGCGCCTCCGGATCGTCGATCCTGTATAGGTTGTAATCTCCGTTTTCGAACGCGCTGAAAACGAGCTTGTCGCTGGCCATGGCCGATGTTAGTGCGGGGCTGAGATCTGTGATTCCGCTGACACCGGTGTAGAGGTTGGTGATCTGATACAGCAATCCGTCGGCCAGCGCCAGGCGGTACACGTTGCTGATGCCGCGGCGGTCGGCGATGAAGTACAGGCTCTCTCCGTCACGTGACCACTGTGGATTGATGTTCTTGGCGTCGGGAAAACTCGGTACGGGGGTGATCCGACCGGTTTCCGGCTCGTACATTGCCAGCCGGTAGTTGCCCATCCGCAACTCACCGAGATCCGACGAGAACCTGTCCGTCACGAATGCGATCTGGCTCCCGTCGGGCGACCAGGATGGCTGCAGGTCGGCGTATTTGTCGTCGGTTATCCGGCGCAGACTATCTGTCTCCAGGTCGAGGATGTAGAGATCCGAGAAGCCTCCAACGATGGCCGAAAACGCAACGTGTCTCCCGTCGGGCGACCACGTCGGATTGATGACCTCGCCGAGCTCATCCAGCACTATCTCTTTGATCTTTTCGCCGGTGGCCGCATCTACGACCGCCAGGGTGGGCTGGCCGCGCGAAATGGCCCCGAACACGAATTTCGAACCATCCGGGCTCCACGCGCCCGCGGAGTTGAGGAATTGCAGACTCTCGTAGTGCGTATCCAGCGACGTCTTGATGATCTTGCGCTCGATACGACCCGTGTTGGCGTCGGCGAGGAACATCTCAATTGCGAAGAGGTCTTTCTCGGACAGGAAAATCAGCTTCTCGCCGTTCGGACTCAACGACGGTGCCGAGTTGAGCCTCCCGGCATTCTTGCGCGTGAGGATTGCGGTTCCCACATCGGACGCCTTTTCGGTCTCTTCGACCAGTGGATCGTATGCTCGCCTAATGGACTCGTGCCACTCCGTGACGAGAGAATCCACCGGTATTCTCAACACCAGCTGCAAAGCCTGCTCGGCGCTCCCGGTCCTGCCTGCGGCGTTCAGGACGCGTCCGACCACGTCGTCGCCCCACCGTCCCGCCACGTAGGCCCAAAACGCTTGGCCGAACCTGTAGGGGAAAAACTTCGGATCGTAAAGCTGCCTCATGGTGGGGAGTCGGTCGTTGGCCACCGCGTCCCGAATCCACATCGACGTGTGGGGATCGTGCGGTCCGACCGAGAGATACTCGGCCATACCCTCGATGAACCAGAGTGGTAGCCGAAGCGCCATGGGGATGGTGGTTTCGCTGATCGTCTTGCCCTGGCCGGTCATGTCGAACTGGAACGCGTGTACCAGCTCGTGACCCAATACGTGATCCGTCGCGCCTATGGGGCCTGCGAACGGCAACACCACGCGCCGCTTGAACACCTCGGTGACGCCACCGGTACCTTCCCCGGGCGCACCGCCTATGGCATTTGTCTGTTGGAAATGCGGATGGCTGGCATAATAGATGATTACTTGCCGGCCGCGAAGCTTGTGGTTGAGCAGCCTTGACAGCCTGGCGTACCACCGCTCTGCCAGGATCCCCGCTAGCGCAGCCGCCTCACGCTCTTCATCGTAGAAATAGATATCGAAGTGTTCCGTTTGGAGCACTTCGAAGTCAAAACTTTCGTATTGGACTTGATTGCGACCGAAGTATTGCGCGTGCGCCGGTTGAACGGTCGGACCGACGACCAGGAGCAAAAAGCACAACAGAGCCGGAATGGCGTTGTACGAGCTTCGGGCCATGTAGACAATCCTTCCTCGGTTGTTCGTCCCGCTCGAGGGCGATGCACGAGGTACTCCTCGGACTCGCCTATTGCTTGTTAAACCGCACCTGCGAGATCCTGGTTCCACCCCCCACCCACGGCGTCAGGAGCCATCGGCTAGACAGTCATCAAGAAATGCGCAAGAATCGAACCGTCCTGGTTCCGTCTTCTTGCTCTAACTGTACCTACCGGCAGCGATCACGTAAACCTATACGACGCATGAACATACCACCATGCCCGGTCGCGCGCGGTGATCGCTCACACTCGCCACCGACTGCGAAGAACGGCATCGGTGTCGCCCCCCGAGGACGGCTCGACCGGTCGTGGCTGGGCCGGTGTCGGAGGGTCGGGCCGGGGCATCAATGCTCTCCTAATGAATGTGGCATGCGCCGTTTCCAGGCGCCAGACATGCCGGCCGTCCGCCGAGGGATGAATGCGGGCCCTTCCGCTCCACCCCAGATGCCCAAGGACGCGTAAGCCGGAGCGACTGAGATCAATCCCGGACCTCACGGAAACAATCAGGTTTCAGGTTTCCGTTTCTAACGCGCCGGAATTCATACGCGGCACGCCGACACCTGGTACCGGGCACCTTTTTTTCTGCCGCGGCCATTCCATCGATTGGGATAACTTTCCCCGGAAATGCCGGAAGAACGAAAAAAACCGGGCAACGTTGGCCGCCCGGTTATCTACCCGAAGAAATCAAGTCAACGCACAAGGGATGTTTCTTGCGCGGCGACGCGTACCTCGTGCCAGGGAACGGCCGCCCGCCGGTTATGTCGCCGGACCGCGTCGCGGGCCGCGGCAACCCCGGCTACTACGCCGCGAACGAACTCGACCGGCAGCGTTTCCTGGTCGGCATCGAGCGTGACGGATGCAACATAATCATTGAGATAACAACGGCGCTCCGATGCGGTGCCGTCGGCGAGAGCGAACATTCTGTTGTGGTCGATGTGAAGGTCGAGCCGCACCGCACCGCGATAGACGAACACTTCGCAGACGATTGACCCCTCCCCGATGCCGTCAGGAAAAGACAGTGGGCTCGTGAACTTCACTCCGGACCCCCGATCCTCCTCGTGTGTGACTGTCGGGTCGGCGGATGTCAGGCGCTGGAGCAGGCTCACAACCGTCGGCACCAGATTGCCCACGTGGGCGTCCAGTTCGCTGTCGGATATTGCCGTGTTTGAATCCTTGCACCCAGTCATCTTTCGCTCCCTGCTGGGCTGGCCTAAGCCAGTCGTATCGTGTTGTCCTCCTTCAACCAGTTATAGCAGCCAAAACCATGCCAGGGTTCCGCGGGTGTTGCCCCGAGGATGTAAGCTACTGTCCCCCAAGCGGTTGAACAATACTTGGCGCATCCCCCGCCTTGCGCGGCTCGTTGACTGATCCCTCATGATGCGACTTTGTGGGGCATCTGCTGTCTCTTTTTGAGCCAGATGTCCAAACTTGGGCCGCGCTTCGAGAAATTGCCACCTTGCCTCGGTCCTGTCATCTCCGTTGCGCCACTATTAAGTATCGGCCAACCAGCGAGGAGCGTTAGAGGCGCCGGGCTACTCCTTTCACATTTGGCACTACGGATTCCGGGGATGGTTTGTTGCAAACTGCACCATGAACGGTATAACCGGCCGTTGAGCGGACTGCGTTTGGTCCGGGCGGCTTGCGGAGTCGTGGCGGTCTTGGCTGGACTGGTTACGGAGGTGGCCCAGGCCCAATCGGGAGCCCCCGCCCCAACGGGCCTGACATCTATTCCCGGGATCAAAGTCGGTCACCACACTTTGTCCGAACGTCCGACGGGCTGCACGGTGGTGCTCGTGGAGGCCGGGGCGGTTGCCGGGGTGGACGTTCGCGGGGCTGCGCCCGGGACGAGGGAAACGGACCTGCTCGATCCGGTGAACTCCATCCAGCAAGTGCATGCGATCGTACTTTCCGGCGGGAGCGCCTTCGGGCTCGGGGTGGCTGACGGTGTGATGCGGTACCTGGAAGAGAAGCAGATAGGCGTCAGCGTGGGCGTGGCCCGCGTGCCGATCGTCCCCGCCGCCATCTTGTTCGACCTGTCGGTTGGTGGCCGTCCGGATGTGCGGCCGACGGCCGATTGTGGGTACCGGGCTGCTAGTGAGGCTTCCTCCGATGCGGTTGCGGAAGGGAACGTAGGGGCGGGCGCGGGCGCGACGGTGGGGAAATTGCTCGGTATGGGGCGCGCCATGAAGTCCGGCATCGGATCGGCGGCGATCCAACTGCAAGATGGGTTGATCGTGGCAGCGCTGGTAGCCGTCAATGCGGTCGGGGACGTCGTCGATCCGAGCACGGGGCAGGTGGTGGCCGGCGCGCGTACCGAGGATGGTGACGCCCTGGCCGATGTTCGCGAACACTTGCGGGTCTGGAGGTCCGGGCCTCGGGGAGCGGGGAGGGGGGGGGAGGGGGCCGGTCAGAACACTACGCTCGCCGTCGTCGCCACGAACGCCGGACTGAGCAAAGCGCAGATCACCAAGGTCGCGCAGATGGCGCACGACGGCTTCGCCCGCGCCATTTATCCGGTGCACACGCCGGTCGATGGCGATGTGATCTTCGCACTCTCGACCGGCGGCCACGACGGCGAGCCAAACGTACTGGTGATTGGTGCCCTCGCGGCCGATGTCGTCGCGCTGGCCATCGTCCGAGCGGTGAGGGCCGCCGAGGGTATCCCGGGCTTCCCATCGGTGAGCGACATAGCCGGCCGTTGAGCCGATGAATCTTCACCTCGTCGTTCTCGCCGCATATTCGGTGGGTTTGATCTTGTTCGGGGTTTGGATCGGTCGATCCGTCCGAGAAAGCAAGGATTTCTTTGTTGCCGGCCGCGCCTTGAGTCCCACCCTGATCTTTGCGACGGTGATGGCCGCGAACATCGGGGCCGGCACGACGGTGGGGGCTGCCAGCCTGGGCTATCGATTCGGCCTCAGCGCATGGTGGTGGGTGGGGTCAGCGGGCATCGGGACGTTTTTCTTGGCGTTCTTGGTTGGCCCCCGCATCTATCGGCTCGCGTCGGAGCGCGGGTTCTACACCGTCGGTGATTTTCTCGAGCACCGTTACGGCGCCAACGTACGGGCGGTGATGACCGCGTTCCTCTGGGTCGGAGCGCCTGCGATCCTCGCGTCACAGCTCATGGTGTTGGCGATTGTCATGGAGGTGGTTGCCGGGGTCCCACGGTTGCCGGGGTTGCTGTTGGGGGGCGTCGTCACGACGACGTACTTCACTGCTGGCGGTCTTCGCGGTGCGGCCTGGATCAACCTGGTGCAGTTGGTCGTGCTGGCCATTGGTTTCGTTCTGGCGGTGTCGCTCGCTGTTGCCGGCGTCGGTGGTTGGGGCGGCGTGGCTTCACGGGCATCCGAGATCGGTCCCGACTACCTCAATTTCTGGAACAGCAGTGGCGCGGGTTGGACACTCCTGGCGCTGTTGGTTCCCAATTTCATCGTGTCGCCCGGCCTGTTATATATGATCTATGGTGCCCGCGACGGCCGCGGCA
>JADFPO010000072.1 GCA_022562295.1 Gemmatimonadota bacterium | reverse complement strand
CCGCCGACGCCGCTCGGTCAGGATAGCGCGTCTGCGGCAGGTTGAGCGTCAGGGTGAGCATGCCCCGCGGCTCAAACCCGAGGTCTACGGCGTTCAACGCGCGGAGGCTGCGGATCATCAACCCCGCGCCCACCAAGAGCATCAAAGCCAACGCCACCTGACCCATCACCAAAACGCTCCCCATTGCGCGACCACCAGCCGATGCGTCCATCCCCCTGCCCCCAACCTTCAGCGCCTCGTGGAGATCGGCGCGCGATCCGCGCACAGCCGGAAGCAAACCGAATACGAACGTCGAGAGGGCGGTAACACCACCAGCGAAGAGCAGTATTCGGAGATCAACGGTCACGCCGTCGATTCGGGGGATGCCGCTGGGAGCCAACGCTACCAAGGCATCGGTTGCCACGAACGCGAGTGCGACCCCGAGCGCGCCTCCCAGGAGCGCGAGCATGGCGCTCTCGGTGAACAGTTGTCGCAGGAGTCGCCTGCCTTCGGCACCGAGCGCGGCACGAACTGCGAGTTCGCTCTGCCGTGCATGCATCCGCGCAAGGAGGAGATTCGCCACGTTTACACAAGCAATGAGCAGGACAAAGCCGACGGCGCCCAACAACACCCAGAGCGGCGCCTGCGCTTGCCGCACGAGATCGCTTCGCAATGGAAAGATGGCGTATCCCACACCGGTGTTGGCTTGGGGGAAGTCCTGCTGGAGGCGCGACCCCAATGCGTTCGCACGCGTACGTACGGCCTCGAGCGTGACGCCCTGGCGGATTCGTCCAAAGCTCCGGAAGCTGGCGTTCCCGCGACCTCCGGTGAAGTTGTCGCCGTCAATCTGGTACGGCCGCCACAGCTCTGCGTTGGGAGCAAACGGGGGACGAAATCCCGCCGGCATCACGCCGATCACGTTGTACGACACACCACTCAACACGATGGCTCGTCCCAGGACCTTCGCCTCCCCAGCGAACCGCCGCGTCCAGAACCCATGACTGATCAGCGCCACATTAGCCGCACCCGGTTTGTCGTCGGCCGCGACAAACGAGCGACCGATCGCGGGCTGGATTCCCAGCACGCGAGAAAACATCCCTTCCGAGAGCATCCCGCCCGTCAACAACTCCGCCTCGCCGACGCCCGTCAGCGTCGGGTTCCAATTGCTCCAAACCGCAACCTCCTCGAACACCGCCGTCTCCCTGCGGAGATCGTGAAAGTTCGGGTACGACAGCCACTCTCTGAGCGGCCCGTTGCGTTGCGTGTAATCGGCCCAAACCGTCACGAGTCTTTCCGGCTCGGGGTAGGGCAGAGGACGCAACAGGATCCCATCCACCACGCTGAAGATGGCCGTGTTAGCGCCGATCCCGACGCCCAAGGTGAGGACGATCACGAGGGTGGAACCCAGATTCCTCTGGGCGGCCCGCAATCCAAATCTGACGTCCTGCAGCACACTGCTCATCCAACCTCCTGTATTTCGCCGCGGAGCGGGACGGACTCGCTGGAGCGGCAAAGCAAACCGCATCGGCCACCTCAACACCGGGTTGAGCGACCGTACGGTTTGGCTCCAGTACCAGTACCGTGCCGAAACCGGATCGCGCTTCCGTGCCAGTTGCCGGTAGGCTTCCGCCATGTCTCCCAACGCTGCGTCGCGCACATCTCGCGGCAGCGAGAGGCCGAGCAGAGCCTCGGCAACGCGCGGCGGGCGCCGGTCCGGTGGCTTCACGACTTGGAAACCGCCGTTCCGAGACCCACGGCCACCCCGTGCCAAAGTCGGCTGAGCATTTCCTGGGAGGCGTCGAGGGCACGGGACCCCTCAGGCGTGACACGGTAGTACTTGCGAGCCCTGCCACCCCTGAGTGCGCTCGATTCACCGGTACGAGAGTTTACGTAACCCTTTTTCTCCAAACGATTTAGGGTGACGTAGACAGCTGGGACGGTGAGATCGCGCCCGGTGACCCGCTTGATCTCTTCAAAAATCGCCATGCCGTACGCCTCGTCCTCCAACCGAGCCAAGCCCAGCAGCACAACGAGTTCGAACTCACCGAGATAATCGCCTCTGGCCATGAGTCCCCCACGTAAACATTGTTTTAAAACACAATTTAAGATATCAGTGTCGTTGGTTGGCGCAAGAGGCGGGCTTACACAGGGTCGGAGGGCTGTGCGGCCGGCCCGGAAGCGGCTGGGCCATAAGGGCGGCAGTTGGCAAACGGGGCACGGCCGCCGCGGTCAAGGTATTGCCCGAGAGTTTTACGTCAGACTAGCCGGATCGGGCGGCCGACTGCTACGGGGGCACTTGGTACTACGACCACAGTCCGTCAGGGTGCCGACGGATTCTCGTCACCGCATCAGGGGGATCGATCACGAAGCGCCGTCACGCGCCTTTGGTTTGCGACGAGCCTGAATTCCAGGCAAACGACACCCCGATCGCCAACAACGCGAGGTTGGTGCAGGCTCGCGAAAAGCCTTCGGGACCCATTCCCATGATCGTCTGGCCCATCAACGCCCCCACCGCAGCAAGCACGAAGGCCAATGCGGCGAGAGAGACAAGAGCTTTGGGCACATTCGACATGATCTACCTCCTCACTGTAGTTGCATTACCGGCGCTACTACGCGAGCGCCACGAATCGGGATGACGGCAATCCTTCGCCAACTACCGTTCACGAAATGACCTTCGGGTCGCGGCGACCGCAAGGGGGGAGGCGCGACTGGAAGCTGGCGACCGGCGGCGGCTCAGTGAGCGCGATCGTTTCGCACGACCTCGCCCCCCTTCACTACCAATCGGATCGTTCTCAAGGCGGAAATATCTTGCGTCGGGTCGGCCTCCACGGCCACCAGGTCGGCGAGCTTGCCGGGAGCGATCGTTCCGAGTTCTTCGCCCACTCCCAGCATGGTTGCCGGCGCAATCGTCGCCGACTGGAGGGCCTGCAACGGGGTCATCCCAGCGTCCACGTAATACTCGGCTTCTCGCACCGTGGCGATCGTGCCGTCATTGGGCTCATGAGGGAGCTGATCGGTTCCCAAGGCAATGCGAACCCCTTCGTCAATAGCGGTGCGCAGGGCGTCCCAATGCCGCTTGCCAACCGCTTCCACGCGCGCCAGGTACCAGGGCGGTGAGCCGATCCGTTCGAAGAACGGCCGCGTGGCCGGCTGGCTCACCAAGATCGTCGGCACGAACCACGTGCCAGCCTCCTTCATGAGGCGCAGGACTTCGGGCGTCAGGAAGTAACCGTGTTCGATGCAGTCGATGCCCGCCGCCACCGCGTCGCGCGTGGCCGCGGGTGAACCGGAGTGGGCGGTAACTTTGACTCCCAACCGATGCGCGGTTTCGGTGACCGCCGAGAGTTCGTCGGGGGTCATGTACGCGGCCGAGATGTCGCCGCCCGGCGTCGCGATTCCGCCCGAGATAGCGATCTTGATCCAACTGGCTCCCGCTCTTATCTCCCGGCGCACGGCCTTGCGGAATTCATAGGGGCCGTCGTTCGCGATCTCACCAACGCTCGACCCGTGACCGCCCGTGACCTGGATGGCTTCACCGGCCGAAAAAATCCGAGGTCCCTGGACCTCGCCCCGATCGATTGCCCGTTTGAGGGCCAAGTCCACATGCCCGCGCTCACCCGTCAGGCGCACGGTGGTGACGCCGGCCCACAGCGACGCGCGGGCGGCCGCCGCCATGCGAAGCGCCAGCTCCGCTTCGGTCTCGTTCGCCAATTCCGCTCCGGCCTGACCCGGCAGGACCAGACCGAAATGCACGTGCATATTCATCAAGCCCGGAACGAGCCACATCCCGTCGGCTCTGATGACGCTGGCACCGTCGGGAACGGGGGTCGTCGACGCGGGACCCACCGCGCTGAACCGGTCGCCCTCGATGACCACCACGGCATTGTGGATGACTCGACCCGACTCCACGTCCACGACGGAGCCGCCGACAATGGCCTTCACGGAAATCGCAGGCTCGGTGCGCTCCTGTCCCGTCAAGGCGGTGACCGGCCCGAGGAGGCCAACGGCTACGTAGAGCACCGATCCTGATATGGTACGCATCATCTCGCCGTCCGTCGTTCTCGAGGCCTACCCTTCGTCACGGCGCCAGGCGAGGTAGGCGTTCATCATCGCGTCCACGTCATAGGTTCGTTCGTGCAACGCATCGATGATGTCCTGTCTGGCCTTGCCGCCCGCCAACGTCCGATACCACGCTTCGGCCATGATCTTAGCACCGCGCTCGTTCGGGTGCAGGCGGTCTTCGGTGAATGCTTCCGGGTGCTCGCGATAGGTGCGCGACCACATGTCCGGTCCGGACAAAATGAAATCGGATCCGCGATCCAACAGCGCGGCGAGCGCCAGGCGCTCGTTACCTACTTCCGGTTCGTAGCCTTCCTTATAGATGTGCATCGCGATGTACACCTGCTCGATGCCGTCATCGCGCAGTTGCATCACGAGCTTCTCAAGCGCATCGGCCCCTACCTCGATGCCCACCGCGTCGTCCGCCGCGGTAACCGGTCCGAGCCGCGTAGCCGGAGTGGGAGTGCGTTGGAGCGACTGCTGGAGGAGAGCTATGGTCGGCGCCGGTGCGGTGCCGCGAAGCCGGGCTTCGGGGCCGAAAAAGTCGCGACTCATGGCGCCGTAGGTCTCCCGGTAGTCTTCCGACTCCGGCGCAGCGATCCATCGGCCCACAGGAGACCCGCCTATGACAGCGTTCAGCAGGTGATAGACACGGGTGCCGCCGCTGTGCTCGTCGAGCATTTCCTGCAGCATCCCGGGCCACGCGTATGACGTGGAGTAACCGACCAGGACGATGGATTTCTCGACGCCATCGAGGATCGGATCGACCGCAGAGCCTGCCTCGCCGTCCGCACCGCCGGCAACCGCGCAGCCGCCGACGCCGACTACGGCGCACACCAACGCAACGATTCGAGCTGGCGCACCATGAGTCATCACTCCTCCTTTGTCAGAATCAGGGCGAATCGACAACTGGAACCCGCAGGCGCGGGGCCGGCAGACGGGGACACCCAGCCCTCGCCGGGGGGGGGAGGGGGGGGATGGCGAGTCACTCCGGCGGCCACCCGGCAGCCCACCATCCATATGATCCACCGGGGTGCCCAATATGACAAGGAAAGGGCCGTTCTCGACCGGCAGCCGTCGGACGCCGCTCCCGCCTCTGAGGCCATGGTCTGGCGGTATTTCGGGAGCGCCTGGGGATTGGTCTGAAAAAGGGGTGTCGAGTCCAGGATCAAACGGTTATTGTGTTTCCGTACAGACCGGTCCAGATGACGGTTTCGGTTTGTTCTGGCTAGGGTTGGCCAGGAGCCCGACGCGAGGGTTTTAGTCGCGCGACGTGGAATCGGTAGCTGCGGATCATCGTCCCACTCCGACCACACATATTCACAAGGAGTACGATGATGCGTACGACCGGAACAGTGAAGTGGTTCAACGACCAGAAGGGTTTTGGCTTCATCACGCGCGAAGATGGTGAAAAGGATTGTTTCGTTCACCATTCGGCGATTCAGACCGAGGGGTTCCACACCCTGAGCGAAGGCCAGCGCGTGGAGTTCGACGTGGTTGACGGCGAGAAGGGCCCCGCCGCCTCGAACGTGGTGCCAGCCACTTAATCACTGCGCCCTGGCAACAGCAGACGGCCGGCCCGAGTCATCGGGGCGGCCGTTTTGTTGCTGCTCTATTTCGGCCCGTGCTTTGAGGGATACGTGGCCCGTCATCGAGCCGCCGCCATCCGGTTGATCACGTCATCCCGGCCCGTCAGCTCCCAACGGACGAGCGAGACGGGGATCACTCCCACCGATACGAACTCGTCCATGAAACCCTTCAATGTGAAGTCGTCACCCAGCTGCAGGGCGCGTTCGGCCATCAGCTGCTCAATCTCGATCTTGCCGATTATGTAACTGGTGCCGTAACCCGGCTGCTGCAAGTAGAGGTGCTGCTCGCCCCAAACCGTATTGCCGTCTTCGGGCAACCAGCCGCGGGGGGTCCACTCGGACGCAAACTGCACCGCCTCCGCCATGCTCCACTCGTTCGCGTGCATCATCAGACCCCCCAGCGCTCGCGCCGCCCGCTGGGCGAGCAAGATATAGATCAACTCGCGAGCACGGGGCCGGTCGTCGAACAGACCGGCGTGCATCATCATTTCCTCCATACCCGTAGCGAGGCCCTCGGAGCGGGCGTCGAAAATGTTGTACAGCGAAGGCACGCGTCTGATGGGACTCTCGTGCGGCTCGTTCTCCATCATCGCCAGCTCGATCCAGTGATAGCCGTGGGTCCGCATGGAGACCGGATCGCGATAGCTCACCTCCGAGAAAAACCCGCGGAGCCCATCGGACTCGGTGAACCTCCCAATACGGGCACGGAGCGCGGCGTCCATGTAGTCGCGCATCGAAACGATCTCCTCTTCCTCGAGAAACGTCACGAACTCGCCGACAGCGGCGTTGAAACGCCGGTCGTATTCGCGCGCGCTCCCAACCCGGCTCAGCTGCGGGAGCCGCCTATTACGGTTTTCCTCGAGGCGAAGCACCGCATGAGCGCGTGCCAGCTCGCGCCGCATGATCGTGACCTGTTCTTCCCACGTGTAGGGCACCAGGTGCACGTTCTGCGCGTACCAGGTGTAGTTCTCCTTCCCAACTCCCGACGGTCCCGACTTGGACGTGGCTGCGCTCTCGAGCCAGGCGTGGAACTCGTCGGTGGATTCGACGGCACCCCGTATGGCAGCCTCCAGTTCGGTGGAGGTGCCGGCGACTCGCGTTGCGAGCGCCTCTAAATCCCTGACCTGCCCTTCCATGCTGCGCCCTGCCATGGTCCACAGATCGGCGGCGTCGTCCACCAGATTCCTTCGGGCCTGATCGAGAAGGGGCGGGATGGACCCGATCCGTTCGCTGAGTTGTGCGGCGTCCTCCTGTGAGAGCGGGTAATCGTACGTCCAAAGATCGATCCAACCGTGAATGACGGGCCCCTCATGCGCGGGCACGTCACTCTGAGCCGCGAAGATCATCGTGTAGAATGCGGGATTCCGCGCCCACGGCCGGCGTACCCGGTGATCGAAGTCCAGGCCGTTCATCTCGGCCGCTACGAGGTGGTGATCCACCTGCTGCGCCACCGGCCATCCAGTAGGATCGATCGCGGCCAGTCGACGCTGATACCCGGCGAGTTCGCGGTGCTGCGCGGCCATGGCCTGCGCGGAGTAGTCAGGAACGCCATCGACGAATTCGGGCTGCTCGAATGCGCGCCACTCCTCGAACAGCGTCACCAAGTCGTCGTAGCTGGTACTGGGCACCTCGGCCGGAGTGCATGCCGCAGCCAGGAGTGCGACTGCGGCAAGACCGATCGAGATTCGGGAACAGCGTGATGGTAGCATTGGGGTGAACCTCCGGAAAGTCGCGCGGGGAAGGTGCATCGCGAGTACATCCGTCGGGACAATCGTTGCTCTCAAGTCCCCCGGATGTCAAACACTGAGGCACGTCACGACGGGCCGAGAGGCCGCCACAAACGGGGCCTCGCCGCGTCTCCTTAGACGACGTGCAGGTCCGCTAACGCCACGTCACCTCCATGCCAAAGAAGTGATCGAATACCTGCCGATCCGGATGGTTCTCCGTGTTGCGCTCCGGACTACGGATATAAAAATCGATCTGCTGCAGTGCAGGATTGACCGCGCCAGCCGGCGACGTCTTGTTTTCCAGTGGGTAGTTCGTCCGTAGGCTGGCGCGATCTCGCATGCCCTGCGTCACCATGAAGTGGATCTGGTAGTCACTGTACAGCACTTCGCCGTTGAGGGCCGCCGATCCGGTCCCCCAGCCGGCCACGTACAACAGGCTCTTTGGCCAGTTGGCGTCACCGCACCCCGCATCGCCGTGCTCGAACAGAAAAGCAGCGATGCCGCCGCTCTGGCAGGGCGAGAATTCCACAAACTCTTCCAGCTCGATTACGTATTTTCCCTCCGGCAATTCCAGTTCTGCTCGAAAGGTGCCGGTGTTGGAGATCTCATCGACATCGATCTGTACGGTACCGCCAACCGGCCGCACGTTCGCCCCGTCGTTCCCCATGTGATCCCACGGCGGCGAATCGGAGAGCGTTCCGACCTGATAAATTCGGCCGCCGGTCAAGATGAACCGCCCGTCGTATAGATCGTGTTGCTCGGGTGTGTACAGGCCCATCGCAGTGCCGGGTTGCTCCCTGGCTCCCGGCTCCGGTGCGCCACCGTCGGGTCCGGCGCATGCGCCGAGCGCGGCCGCGAAGAGTATTGAAGCGTGTCGAACACATCGCATATCTGACCTCACTGGCGAATGGGACCGCGTGAATCTCGTCCATCGGCGCGCGTGTGCCAATTAACCCTTGATGAACGTTCCGTCCTGAAGCTCGGCGTAGGCTTGGCGCAACTCATCGTCAGTGTTCATGACGATCGGGCCGCGCCAGGCAACCGGCTCCTCGAGCGGTTTGCCTGAGACCAGCAGGAACCGGATCCCTAAGTCGCCTGCTTGCACCGTCACTTCGTCGCCCGAGCCGAACAGCACCAGCGACCGATCCCCCGTTTCTTCCAAGACCGCTCCGCCAGTCGACCCAACTTGTTCCGTACGTACGGCGGTCGGTTCAGAAGCGTCGCGAAACGTACCCGCGCCTTCGAACACGTAGGCGAAAGCGTGTCTGGAAGTCTCGACCGGCAACGTCTTGCGCCGGCCTGGAGGTACCGACACGTCGAGATACCGCGGATCCGCCGCGATCCCATCCACCGGACCGGTCTTTCCCCAGAACTCCCCACACACCACACGCACACGCGTGCCGTCGTCGTCGATGACTTCGGGGATGTCGCGCGATGGGACATCCTGGTATCTGGGGGCCGTCATCTTGAGCGACGATGGTAGGTTCGCCCAGAGCTGGAAGCCGTGCATCTGCCCTCGCTCGTTTCCCTTCGGCATCTCTTGGCGGAGAATGCCACTTCCCGCCGTCATCCACTGGACGTCCCCCGCTCCCAGCGAACCGCTGTTTCCCAAACTGTCGCCGTGTTCGACCGTACCCGCAAGGACATAGGTGATGGTCTCGATGCCCCGATGCGGATGCCACGGAAACCCAGCGAGATAGTCGTCGGGGTTCTCGTTGCGAAAATCGTCGAGTAAAAGGAATGGATCGAAGTCGCTCGTGTTTCCGAAGCCGAACGCGCGACGTAGCCGTACGCCCGCGCCCTCGATCGCAGGCTGCGCTTGGGTGACTCGCTTGATCGGTCGGATTGACACTGTTCCTCCTGTCTCGCCGTCGTTGAAAACCCCTGGTAACGGAACTACACCACTTCACACCGCTTGAGCGCTCCCGTCATCCGGGAGCGTCCCATCACGACCCCCAAGGGGGCGGCGGAGTGGGAAGAGGTTGGCTCAGGTCGAACTCGACGCGGAAGCGGCGCTCGGAACCTTCCCGCCTGAGGTCATAGGCAAACATCTTGCCCGGACGGATCTCCAGGGTCCACACGTTGCTGGCGGCGGCAGGAACCAGGGCAGCCGTGTGGGCGTCTGCCGAGAACTCCTGCCGTTCGGCACTCCCCGACCCAGTCGTATCACCCCCGTACTGGGTGATGCTATCTTCCGTGCCGTCTTCGTGGCGGTGGTCGTGCTTGAGCCGCAGTCCAGCCGGGGTACGAGAAATCACCCACGTGCGAGACCGGTCATCGCCCAGGTGGAACGGCACCCGCACGACATCCTCCTCGCACTCCCTCACGTGCATGACGAGTTCCTCCCCGTCGAACGACGAGTCGGGCGGTACGCTCTCCACGAGAGTGCCGGCAAAGGCTTGTCCGCAAAGGCTTTGGAGGGAGGCCCAGAAGACGTCCTGCGCGTCCGCTGCGGCGGATTGCCGAGCGGCGTCTTCGCTGCTGCACGCGGCAAGCACGGCCGCCGCGATGAGTGGAACCAGGAAGCGACTTGGCATAGCGCTGGAGCTCCTCCGTTAAGAAAGTTGTGGTCCCTCTCCCCACCGCTGCGGGCATCTGCTCCCAGCGCAACGCTACGGCTTCGCTCATCTCATCTTGGGACTCGCGACTGCCCCTTACGAGGAATCTTCGTGTCGCTCATGGCTGCGTGATACACGAACGAGGCCATGACGACGGCGTTCTTCATGAGATCCTCGACCGGGAGAGTGTCGAAGAAGTCCAGATTCGTGTGTCCTCCCGTTCCGCCTACACGGGCCTGAAGGAACTGGAAGGCCGGCAAACCGGCATCGTCAAAGGGCACGTGATCTGTGCTTCCGACACCCTGTACCGAAATCGTGGTCATCCCCATGTCGCGGAACGGCTCCATCCAAGCCGTGAAGGTTTGCCGGACATGCTCGTTCTCTTGCAGCCAGATGCCCCTGTATTGCCCCGGACCATAGTCCTGGTTGAAGTACACGGAGAACTTCTCGTAGTCGGGTGTGACGCCCACCGTCGGGTCGTTCGGATCGCCGAAATGCTGTCTTACGTACGCGCGTGAACCCCACAGACCTTGCTCCTCGCCCGACCAGAGGGCCACGCGAATGGTCCGCCGCGGCACCGCACCGACGGCCCGGAGGATACGCATGGCCTCGAGCATCACCGCCACACCCGAGGTGTTGTCGCTGGCATTGGGGCTGGCGTGCCAGGTGTCGAAGTGAGCGCCAAGCATCACGACTTCGTCGGCCAAGTCAGTGCCGCGTATCTCGCCAAACACGTTACTCGCCTGCGTGACCGTCTCACCGTGGCGGTTCCGAACCTCGACCTCGATCGTTACGGGGATCTCGCGCGCCAAAATACGGTACATGCGGTTGTAGTGCTCGGGCGTCACCGCGACGACAGGAACAGAAGAGAGTGTTGCCTCACGTGACCACCGATCGACTTTGGCCCCGGCGCGTGCAAAGCCCCGCACGGCCCCCGGCCACCCGCTGTTGGACTCGAGCACGACCGCGGCCCCTTCGGCCACGAAGAAGGCAAGCCGCTCCGCCGCGGTAAGCACGTCCGGATTCCGCGGCGGGTTCGGATACAGACGCGAGAAGTACGGGTCCGGTCCCGCCGCGGGTGGTATGACCGCCTGCTCGAGTTGGCGCAGCTCTTCGTTCGTCCGACGAGGGACGCCCGTGGCGAACCGGGTCAGATCGATCCTGGCCGGCGGCGTCGAAAGCACCGCCATGCCGCGGAGGTGGCCACGATACTTCTCGCGGTCCTGCCGCGTGCGCACGTCGGCGATGACGACCTGAAGCTCCCGCCTGCCACCGGTCCCCGGCGTGTGTGCGATCGGGTAGCCGACCAACGGCTGGTAGTCCGGCGCGGTCATGTGCAGTGAGACGTACTCGTTGTCCCAGCTCACCCCGTAATCCATGAACGGCTCTCGCACAGTGTTCACCAACCCGATCCGCTGCATTTCGTCTATGGCCCAGAGCTGCGCACGTTCCATGTCGCCGGAGTTCGTGAGCCGAGCGCCCAGCACATCGGTCATATAGGAAAGCGTGTTGGCGAGTTGGGAACGCTGGAGCCCTTCCTCACGGATGCGCGCCACCATCTGCCAATCGACGGCGTGCGCCGTACCAGCGTCCGCGGAGGTGCGTGTTGTCTGCGCCGACGAACTGGTCCACCCCAGCGCGACGGCGGCAATCGAGAAGCTTGCGGTGCGGAATGACAAGTGCATGGCGGGTCGATCCAAGTCAAAGTTCCGAGTCGGTGCTAAAGAATCTCATAGCGCGCCACCGGTCTCTAATGAGAGCTATCTGTTACGCTCGTAGACCGCATGAGATATGCGTACGATGTTGCCGCTCTCGTCCAAGCGCACGTACTCGTTATTGATGGTGTTTCCGTCTTCGGAGAGCACGTTGATGATCACCTGATAGACCCGACCATCCCTCTTGTTCGAGATCCTCGTGGTTCGGTCATCTACGATTTCCACCGCCGTCTCGGCTCCCTCTCGGCCGGTGACTGGCCTGAACACGCCGTCGAACATCGTGACGTAGCTCCACTTGGACTCGCGCCCCGTGGAGTTGGTCGACTCCACGGTGATGCTCATGCCGCCGTCTCCATATGGCTCGTAGGTCATGATGTTGATTGCTGGCGGCGGGGCGTCCGACTTCAACTTCCACACGCCGAAGCGCGGGTTCGTGGTCTGCCCCGAGGCAGCTGTGACCACCGCCAACAGGGTGACCGCGGCTGCGAGATTCACTGTCAGATTGCGCTTGCGCATGGGTAAAGCTCCTGTCGGTATGCCGGTTGCGGTCTGGCCGAAGCCGATTGTTTCGTGGCTCGGCGCTAGTCAAGCCCGCCCGTGATGAATTTGCAATGCCACAACATACGGATCGTGTCACGGGAAGCGCCAGACGGCGAAGCCGTTCGCCGTCGCTCCCTCCAAGGTGTGGGACAGATGGTTATGGCTCCGACAAGAATCTCAGTATCTCGCGCATCAGCCGTGCTCCCTGGTCCGTCTGGAAGATGAACTGTGCGTGGGCGGCGCCGTCGAGGATTACGAGTTCCTTCGGGCCCGGAGACCGTTCATACTGGTCGCGAATCGTTGGAAGCCGCAGCGCGCCGCTGCCGGTGGTGTCGCCTCGGCTCGTGATGAACAGCTTCCGACCCTGCATACGCTCCGGCTCGGCGATCGCGGAGTGCGCAAGCAGCACGATGCGGTCGATCTCGCCGGACGCGGCCTCGACCGCCGCTTTCGCCGCCGCCCCGCCTCCGAAGCTGGCACCCACCACCGAGACAGTTCTCGCGCCCGTCTCACGCAGGTACCTCACGGCAGCCAGCACGTCGAAGTGGACTCCGTCATCACCCGAGTCCGACCGCGGTCCGCCTCGGGACTGACCCCGCCCACGGAAGTCGATGGCCAGGACGCGGAATCCCGCAGTCGCAAACGCTGGCGCTTGCGTCGCCCAACTCTCCTTGGTGAACCGGCCGCCGTGCGCCAGCACGACGCCGCGATCGCCCTCGCCGTACACATCGGCGTAGACGATGCCCCCGTCTTGCGTGGGAAATGAGACGCGTTCCTGTCGACCCCCCAGGGTCGTGAGCACGACAGCAGCTAGGATCGCACTAGAATTCGGCATGCTGCAAACTCAACGGTCTGGTGTAACCGCCACCGCCACCCGCGCGCCCGACAGCTGCTAACCCGTGCTTAGGCCGCGTACCAGATCACAGCGAAGAAGTGGCAAGTGGTACCGGCCAGAACACAGAGGTGCCAAGCAAAGTGACTGTATCTCACTCGCTTCGCGGTGTAGAAGGCTACGCCACCCGTATATGCGATGCCTCCAGCCAGAAGCCACAGAAGACCCTGATGAGGCATCCGCTGCCAGAGCGGCTGAACGGCGATCAGCATCAGCCAGCCCATCGCCACGTAGATCGCCAGGGAGATGATCGGGTGGCGGAACACCGCAACCACGTTGAATATCACTCCTGCCAACGCCAAGCCCCAAATAGTGCCGAACAGCGCCCATCCCCATCCACCCCTAAGGATCCCAAGCGTGAACGGCGTGTAGGTCCCGGCGATGAGAAGGAAGATCGCCCCGTGATCGAGTACGCGAAACACGCGCTTCGCTCGCGTGCCGGGCAGGGCGTGGTAGAGAGTGGAGGCCAGATATAGGGCGGCCATCGTCGCAGCGAAGATGCTCACACCCACGATACTCCCGGCACCGTGGGGGATCGCAGCCACCACGAGAAAGGGCGTCACGGCTACGGCCGCCAGGAAGCCAATCCCGTGGCTGACGCTATTCGCGACCTCTTCTCCGAGCGTCTGTAGACGAGCGGGCACGCAACGCTCCGTTCTTCGATGCCGAGCAACCTCAGGATTCAGAACGCACAACGGATCTGCCCATCACCTGCCGGCGAACCCATTAAGGATCGCCCATGGGGGTGGATGCTGCAAGGAACTAGCAACTGGCTTATTCGCCGGTACCTGCCCAAACGACTCAGTCTGGCGCACCTGACGCAGCACCACTGCCAAACGGATCGCCACGCAACTCAACACACGGCCTCGAACACGGCTCCACTATCACACTCCGGAGGAAAACTGTGAACCATAATCTTCGATGTTGCACATCGAAGTTGATATCAAACAGCTTCTGCCGCGGTGATGATCACTTTTCCTTGGGGTTCGTCCTCGATCATGTGCCGGAGAGCCTCACGGGCCTCACTCAGCGGGTAGGTACTATCGATGATCGGTGTGATCTTCCCGGCTTCGAGGAGTTCCCTGAGGACGGCCATTGCGTCTTTCCTGGTGGGCATCGAAACGCTTGGACCTCGCAGTTGCTTCACGAAGCGTGAGAGGAACATCAGCTTGAAAAAGTGGGGGAGGAGTCCAAACACGCGCTTGCCTGACGCTCCAAAGTTCTCATGCCCGATGAGCACGTATCTCCCGTCAGGTTTGAGCGCGCGCTTGCAAGCGGAGAACGGGTAGTTCCCCGGAACATCGAAGATGAGATCGTAGCGAACGCTACGTCGGGTGAAGTCCTCCTGGGTGTAATCGATGACCTGATCTGCCCCGAGCGAGCGGAGCATGTTCAGTTTGCTCGTGCTGTCCACGGCGGTCACGTGCGCGCCATAGGCCTTCGCGAGCTGTAAGGCGATGGCACCGACGCCGCCCCCACCACCGTTGACCAACACCTTCTGCCCTGGCCGTAACTGGCTCGCGTCCCGGAGGTTCTGTAGGGCGATGAATCCGGAGGTGGGGACGGAGGCGGCTTGCTCGAAGGTGATGTTGTCAGGCTTCAGCGCCAGCCAGTCTTGTCGAACGGACACGTATTCGGAGAAGGCTCCGCCGTTGGTCCACTGATGGCCGCCGATGGTTTCGCCGAATACCTCGTCACCCGGCCGAAACTGTGTCACGCTCTTGCCGACGGACTCGACGATTCCCGCCATGTCCGTGCCGGGGATCGGGTTCTTGGGCTTGGAAAACCCAGCCCCCATCAGGCGAAGGACATAAGGCCGCCCGCTCACGACATGCCAGACATCCGGATGGACCGAAGCCGCGCGTACCCGCACCAAGACTTCATCATCGCCGACCGCCGGCTTGGCGACTTCTCGGAGCTCTAGATCATCAGGAGATCCGTACTTCTCTTGGACAATCGCCTTCATCGCCTCTTCAAGTCCCTGGTTTCCACCTGCCTGCGTATTCAGCGAGGCGCTCAGCCCAAGTAGAATGAACCGATCCTCACCACCCAAATGGTCCGGGTCGTTGAGCGAGCGGATTAGGCGAGTATTTCGCGTCGGCGTTGGGGGTCCCCGTCGATTTCAAAGGCCGCATAACGGATCTGCCCACCACTTGCAGGCGACCCCTAAACGAATCGCCCAGTTCGCCCGAACCTTGCTAGGATCGAACGGGCCTCACGCTATGCTTCAACAACTCCCTCTGCGGTCGTGGGATCGATGATCGACGTGACTTCCGAGATGCGATTCGCGGGGAATTTGCCGAGCCGGGCATGCTCCCGAATCAGCTCTTCGTTGGGCGCGATGTACAGACAGTAGATCTTGTCGCCGGTTACATAGCTGTGCACCCACTGGATCTGGGTGCCAAGCTGACGCAGCACCTCGCGCGACGTGTCGGCAACGCTGGTCAGCTCCTCCGCCGTCATGCGCCCGGCGCCCGGGATTTCTCGCTCAATTACGTACTTCGGCATTGTGGTGTTCCTTTCTCGCTGTCGACACCCCACCTGTTGTACAGCACCATTTAACGGGTTCACCCATCACCTGCAGGCAACTCCTCAAGGATCGCCTAGCCAACCGTGCGTCGCAAGAAGCCAGAGAGCGAACGAACACGATGAGTTCTTTTAAAACGAAAGCGCCTGACAGGTGCATCGGCTTGTTGGGCCGCGGAAACGTCATCGTTTCGAGTGATCAACAATGCCTATCGTATCGATGCCCAGGAACCGTGCCGCATTGTTGTACAGAATATCTCGCTTCTGATGCAACGTCAGAAACTCAGCGGATACGACTGCGTTGACGGCCAGGCCGACTCTATCGGGCCAAATCATTTGGTCGCTACCGAACATCAGCCGCTTCCCCATGCCAGCACGCAGAAACGTGAGAACGTACTCGCGGAATGCCTCGGGTGGGTCGCCTACATTTACTCCGGAAATGTCCAAATAAACTCGCGTCCGTTCGGCCCCGATCGGGCCGTCCCGGCATCATAACCAACAGGGAGCATGCGGATGCGCTATCGGTAGTAGGCCGGCGCCTTCCTCAGTGTGGCGAACTGAGCGGAATCGTGATGGATCCAGAGCTGGGCCCCCACCTCCTGCAGCAGCGCCTCCACGCGCCGCATGCTTTCCAGCGACTGCGCGGAATCGACATTGAAGACCGGCATGCGCCGTAGCTCCCGGCTGATTGGAAAGTGGTACAGGTCTCCCGAGAGCACGACTGTACCAGTCTCGGCCAGCTCGAGCAGCAACGACTGGTGGCCCGGAGTGTGTCCTGGCGTTGATATGATGCGCACGCGGCCGTCGCCGAACACGTCGTGATCGCCCGTGATGGTTCGCCGTGGCAGGTTGCGGACGCCGGCGTATGCGGCGGTATCGAACGCCGGCACCGTCACCTGGCGCGCAAAGGCGGCGTCGTACTCCGCCTGCTGAATGATGAAGGTGCCGGATCGCAGCTCGTTGGCGATGCCGACGTGGTCCGAGTGCATGTGCGAGAAGACGATATAATCCAGCGAATCAAGCGTGAGCCCCATATCAGCGAGCTGCTCGGCGAGCGTGCGGTCGAGCCGCACCAAGTTCCC
>JADFPO010000195.1 GCA_022562295.1 Gemmatimonadota bacterium | reverse complement strand
CGATCCTCTTCGCGAGGGAGAACGCGGATCATCAGAAATCGATTATCCCCCGGCGCGACGTCGTAGGATGGGTGCAAGCCGCCAAGCGCGTAGTCCGGGTTGGTGAACAACACTCTGGAGGTTCCCAGGGAAAACGTCGCCCCGGTCTCGACCTCCACGGCCACCATGCTGCCTCGTCCCCCATGATAGAAGAGTTCTCGACCACTACGCGACCATCGGGGAACATCACCGCCAGCCTGCGACACCACCCACCTGCCACCGACTTCGGGATTTGGAAATGGAACGACATATACCTCCGATCGTCCCGTCTCGTCAGACGAGTACGCCAACCACCGGCCATCCGGGGAGATCGCCGGACTCAGCTCACGAAACTCGGTCGCCACCAGCTCTCGCGGCATCGAATCCTGACCGGGACGGATGGCGAGGATGTCACCCCGGCCGGCGAGGTTCACGTTCGTCCGGTAAACCAGCCACTGTCCATCGGGTGACCAGAGCGGCGCGGTGATACCTCGCTCATTCGTCGTGGTGAGCACGGCCTGACCACCACCATCCGCTCGCCTGGTCCAGAGTTGCGTGTCGACATCGAGGAGCACCGAGTCGCCATCCGGCGTCCACGCGGGACGGAAGTTTTCCCCTTCGTCGAAGGTCAGACGAGCGGGCGGAGTCGCACCGAGCCGCTTGATCCACACGTCTCCCTGAGAGCCAAATGCGAGACGGGTCCCGTCCGGTGACAGGGCAGGAAAGGAGAATCTCCCCACCCATCCGGAATCGATGGGCTCTGCCACACCGCTCCGGTCCACCCAGACGAGTTCCTGTTCCCGTCGCGCCCCGCTGGTCTGGTACAGAAGCGAACCCGTTCCCGAAAGCGCGAACTGCGTATGCGATGGACCCAAAACCCTAACGTCCTGCACCAGGGGAATCGATGGGCCGGGTTGCAGGTCCCGGAGGTCAAATGGAGCGGCCAGTAAGGTCCCCTCTGCTGTGGTGTAGACGATGTGGCCTGACTCGGCGTACCGCGCCATCGTCCCATCCAGAATCTCGCGGACGTCGCCCCCTTCCGGTCCTACCACCGCGATCCGACTCTGAGTCGGGACATTGCGCCGGATCGTAAGGAGCAGCCCCCGTTCATCGGGCAACGCACTCGGCGCGATCTGATCCGCGCCGACCGAACGCGTCCATGCTTCCGGCGGTCCTCCACGCGCTGGCAACCGGTAGATCATCTGGTCCTTTGCGAAATACAGCGAACCTTCCGAGCCCCAGGCGGGATCAGATCCTTCGCTAACCGTCAAGACTGGCCCGCCCGGGAGCGGAACAGTTTGGATCGTTTGATCCACCTCGAATGCCACCAACTCGCCGTCTGGCGAAAGAGCCGGGCTCGACGCGCCCGCGGTACCTGGGATAGGCATAGGCTCCAGATCGTCCAGCGATCGCAGCCAGAGTTGCCTACCACTGTCCTGCGCCTCACCCACGTACACGAAGCGGGTGCCGTCGGTGGACAGCGTGAAAGAGACCCCACCGTCCGTACCGTCCTCCAACGCTTTGCCCGCACCGGGGGTTACATCGAAGCGGGCCACCTGAACTGGTTCAGCGCGCTGCAGTGCGACGATTGTCCATCCAAACGCCAGGGCCAGGAGCACCGTCGCTGACGCAAATGCGAGAGCGAGGCCGTTCCATTGCCGGACAGCGGACGCCGCGGCCAAGCTCGACGCCTCGCCATGACGAAATCCGGAGTCCGCCAACGCCTGCGCAAACTCGGTGGCTCCCGCGAATCGATCGGCGGGCAGCTTCTCGACGGCCTTCGCGACCGCGGCGACGACGTTCGGCGGCACCGACTTCCGCACCTCCGTGACCGGCCGCGGCTCGTCGGTCACGATCTTCATAATGATCTGCTGTGCTGTAGAACCGACATGTGGCGGATCCCCCGTCAGCATCTCGTACAGCACCGCGCCCAACGAATAGATGTCCGACCGGCCCGTCAGATCCTTCTCCGCCGTCGCCTGCTCTGGACTCATGTAATGCGGCGTGCCGAGCGAGAGCCCGGTCTCCGTCATCCGCCCGCCCGCCGCAGCACTGACGGCCAACGCGATCCCAAAGTCCGCCACAATGGGACGTCCGTCGTGCAGCAGGATGTTCTCGGGCTTTATGTCGCGGTGGATCACGCCCTGGCGATGCGCGTAGTCGAGTGCGTCGGCCACCTCGGTCGTGATCTTCACCGCTTCCTCGATGCCGAGCTGCGTCTCCCGGTTCAGCTTGTCCCGCAGCGTCTCGCCGTCGATGAAGGGCATGACGTAATAAAGGAAACCGTCAGCGTCCCCCGAATCGTGCAAGGGCAGGATGTGCGGGTGTTGGAGGTTGGCGGTGGTCTTGATCTCCTGCACGAACCGCTCGGCGCCGAGCACGGCGGCGAGTTCGGGACGCAACACTTTGACGGCGACTTTGCGCTCGTGCTTGATGTCCCCGGCGAGGTAGACGGTCGCCATGCCGCCGGCGCCGAGTTCTCGCTCGATGGCATAGCGGTCGGAGAGCGCGGCTTTGAGGCGTTCGGTGATCTCGGTCATAGGGCTAAGATGGGCCGTTTACTGGGGTTTGGCGAGGTTTTGAGCAGGTCTTTCATACACGCACCGGTCGGACGTGTAAGGATCGGGCGTCGGGCTAGTCCTTCGGTCGCGTCAGTTCCCCACCTTCGCCTTCAACTCCTCGAACCAGTTCACCACCACCACGAGTTCCGTGGAGGTTTGAGCGTCTTCTTCCGTGGCCTGCATGACCACCGCCCGTCCGGAGATGCGATCGACGTCCCATTGCCCGATCACACGCGGTATGACGGCGACAACCTGGGGTGAACCGAACGACGGCGCATCGGGTTGCATCGGAACGGCGAAGATTGTGTCCTGGGACAGCGCCCAGTAGTACACGGTCCGCCCGTCTGGTGACCAGTGGGGGGCGGTGCCACCGTTTGCAGAGATGCGACGGGCTCCACCCGGTTGAGGGAAGGTCCGCACATACACCTCGACGCGTCCGGTTTCATCCGAATGATACGCGGCCCGGTCACCCTCCGGGGACACCGAAAGCCCCGATTCGAGCCACTCGGCGTTCAGATACGGCGTGGCCGGGCGTTCCGGCTCGGATGGGTCCACAAGCATGAGATCGGTCATTCCCGCTGAGGCGACCGCGATGAGGTCATCCGATAGCCACGCCATTGCGTGGTCATCACCGGGAAGACTCCCAAGAGAGATCTCAGGCGAACGTCCATCGACCGGCGTGATGAAGAGGTCCTCTCCGACCGTTCCATCCCGTTCCGATGAGAACACGAGGCGTGAACCGTCCGGCGACCACGCCGCAGCATGTGCTCCGCCTCCAGAGGTGATCTGGTTGGTTGTTCCCGTTGCAATGTCGTACGTATACACCGTCCGCTGTTCGATCCGTCCGGCGCCCGTGTTGAACGAGAGCCAACGTCCATCGGGAGAAAAGCGCGGCCAATTGAACGTCCGGGGGGTCAGTGGGATGGTGTCGATACCTCTATCGCGTAGATCCAGCAGCAGGAGTTGACGGACCTGCCCGGCCGCGAGGGGGTTCGTCGAGTATAACAACGTTCCGGTTTGGGAGATCGAGTAGAAAGCGTTTTGGAAGAGAATCGCGATATCGTCCAGGACCGAAACCGAGGACCCGGTGACGGTGCGAGTTTGCAAGTCGAACGGAACGACAAACAGTCCACCACCTAGACGTCCGTAGGCCACGTGACCGGTCTCGATGTACATGGCATTGGTACCTTGCGGCACGACCAATTGTCCGGAGTCGGATCCAAACTCGAACAGCATGATCCCTGCGGATGTGTGGTATAGCACCCCCGAGCCGTCCGGGAGCAGACTGGGGAAAAATCCGTTGAGTCCTCCACCGAGCAACTCTGGCTCGCCCCCGTTATCGGATATCCGGTACAACCTCCCCTGACTTTGAAAAACGATGGTGGCGGGGTATCCCCAGTTCGGCCTCGACGCGATCAGCGTGTTCGATCGAAGGAGAGTTTGCTCCGCGCTCCCGTCGACCGCGATCTTGACCAACACACCCTCGCGAACGAACACCAACCACCTGCTGTCTGGGGAGAATGCAGGATGGATCGCCCGCTCGGTGTTTGGTAGGAGGCGATAGGATGCATCGCCGGCCGGCCGGACGTAGATGCCGGCAAAGGCGGGCAGGGCGAAAAATGACCCATCGGGCGAGACGACGATATCACCCAGCCTGAGGTTGTCCTGGTCGATCAGATCCAGGGTAAAGCGCACGGGAACCGGGGGCGTCACCGTTGGTGCGGGGCCGAGAATCGTCCATCCCAGGATCAGCGCAAGCGTGGCGGCCACTGCCCACCCGGCCATCGCACGGGTACCCGATGGCGATGGTGCCGGTTCGGCCTCTGACGCGATGACGGCTGACGTGGTGGTGAAGTGGGGATCGTTCAACGCCTCGGCGAACTCGGCTGCGCTGTAGAAACGATCCGCCGCCAGTTTCTCCAGTGCCTTCCCTGTCGCCGCTGCAACGTGGGGCGGCACCGATTTTCGCAACTCGGTCACGGGTTGCACATCCTCCGACACGATCTTCATCACGATCGCCTGCGCCGACGCGCCCGTGTGCGGCGGCTCGCCCGTCAACATCTCGTACAACACGGCACCCAGCGAGTAGATGTCAGAGCGGTTCGTGAGGTCCTTCTCCGCCGTC
>JADFPO010000194.1 GCA_022562295.1 Gemmatimonadota bacterium | reverse complement strand
GTTCGGTGCCCGAGATGCTCAACGATCGCGCACCGTCGGGCACTTCGTCCACAGGGAAGTACGAATCCTTCTCCTCCACGTAGACCATCATCTTGAACGGGACCATGGTCATGCCCAGTTCTTTTTCATGTTCGTGGAGCATTTGTTGCGCGTCATACGGCCCGTAGAACGGCGTGCCGCTGGAATCATTGCCGGGCCCGGCGTGGTCTCTCCCGACGATGAGATGCGTGCAACCGTAGTTCTTCCTGATGATCGCGTGCCATACCGCCTCGCGGGGGCCGCCCATGCGCATCGCCAGCGGCAACAGCGAAAGCTTCGCCGTGTGCTGAGGGTAGCGGGGCAGCAACGCCTGATAACAGCGGACTCGCGTGTAATGGTCAACATCACCCGGCTTGGTCATTCCAACCACCGGATGAATCAAGAGGTTTGCCTCCACCTCCTTGGCCGCCCGCAGTGTAAGCTCCTGATGCGCCCGATGCATCGGGTTGCGCGTTTGAAACGCCACCACCTTACGCCATCCGAGCTTGGAGAAGGCTTCCCGCAATTCCACAGGCGTATGACGGATTTCCAGGTAGTCGTAGTGAACGGGTCGTTGGATTCCTTCGAGCTTCCCGCCGACGTACACCGGGTTCGTCTGCTTGAGCAGATGGGCAACACCGGGATGCTCGGCATTGTCAGTGGCGAAGACGGCGCTCGCTTCGGCCTCCCGGTCCGGCCGCCACACTTCTTCGACGTGTAGGGCGGCCAGTATCACACCCTCGGCATCCCGCAAGGCCAAGGTTGAACCCGCACTCAGCGTTTCGGCCAGTTCTTCGGAAACATCCAACGTGACGGGGATTGGCCAGATTGTTCCGTCCGCCAGGCGCATCGAACTGCAAACGCCTTCGTAATCCGCTTGGGTCATGAAACCCGTCAGTGGCGAAAACCCGCCGCTCAACAGAAGTTCGAGATCGCAAAGCTGACGCGCCGTCAAATCCCACGATTCCCAATCGCGAGATGCGTCTTTGAGTTGGTCCACACGTTCAGCATCGACCAGCAAATCGATGAGCGTTCCGCCGTGAGGGGCTATGAGATGATCGGTCAAGAAGTTCTCCGGCTCCGATACAACTGCTGGTCAACAGCAGCCGCCATCCGCTCGATGTCTAGCCTGCCACCCAAGAACTGGTTGATCCGCGTCGCCTGCTGAAGCGGATCAGCCAGTACGTCCTTGTGGTTCACATCGATCGCGTCGAAACACGACCGGGCGGCGATGAGATTTTTCGACTTCTTCACGTCCTGTTCGAACAACGTCAAGAGGCGATCGTCCGATGTCTCGTTGGATTCACCGCGTTGCTCGAGCATCTTGTTCTGCGAGGCGATCACCTCGTGCAGGTTGCGGTGCATGAATATGACGCGGTAGTTGAACGTTTGCGGCATGAACCGGAGCAGGTACGAGATGACCTTGATGGCTTTACCGCGAGCATCGTGTAGCCATGACAAATCGGTGGTCTTGCCGAGTTCTTTTACCTTTTCCAACTCGTAGTAGCCCTCTGGATTGCTGTCGTCGGCGGTTCTGATTCCGTCGGTGACCAATTCCAATCCTCCCTCCGACAGCATCTTCATCGTCATCGACGTGCCCGATCGTGGCAGGCCCGACACGACCACGATGGGCTTTCCGAAGCGGATCTTTCGGTATAGGTGGTTGATTCCCATTCCTAGTCCTTGCCGAACCTCCGAACCGCGGTTCAATATGGAGCACAATCTCGACACATGCACACGGCCTGACGTCCCCAATGCCGGGGTTCTGGGCGCCAAGTGAGGAGGTATCCAGTGCGATTTTCGGCTACTTGGTTGCTTTTCGGCGTGCTGTGCCTCGGCTGCGGCGGCCCCGCGCCCCTCACCGTCGACATGCCGCTCCACCTCGAAGAGCACCTCGACGCCGCGACGATCGTGGGCTCCGAGGTTCCGGTCGACCCACCGACCGTCATGGAGTGGCGCTTCGACGAGCCCCAAGAAGACTGGAAGCCGATAGTCCCGTGGAACCGGACGATCCAACCGGCCCAGGTCACGCAGTTGGACGATGCTCTGCGCGTCACGCTGACCGAGGGTACGAGGAACCCGAACGGCGTCCGGCACGGAGGGATTCAGCTGGAGGTTCCCGGTTGGAGCCGCGAGGACTGGGCTTATCTCGTGGTGCGCGCCCGAACGTCCGAGGAGATGGACCTATTCGTTCTCGGGTTCAACCGGCGCGAAGGCTCGGGGACGGCGACCTACTATGCGGGGCCGTATGGCCATTCAGGCGATGAGGCATACGTGATCGGCGATGGTACGGTTCAGACATACATGCTGCGGGCCGACTGGTCGAGGGATATCTGGGAAGGCGAGTGGCGGGAGCTGGGTTTGTGGTTCGGTGCCCCCGAGCAAGCCAGCATCGACATCCTGTCGATCAGCCTGATTCCTAAGGAGGCCAACTACGGCGATGCCGGGACGGGCACGCGGGAGGAGGTCCGGAACCGGGTCTACCGCCGCGCCATCTACGTTCACGCGCCCGGACGGCTGGAGTACCGCGTGCGGGTGCCCGAGGCCGGCCGGCTCGACGTGGGTCTGGGCGTGCTGCGGGACGACGCGCCCGTGACGTTCCGCGTCGAGGCGCGACAAGGCGACAGGACGCATTCCCTGTTCGAGGAGACCTACGCTGCGAAGGAGAGCTGGGGGCAGCGATCGGTGGATCTCTCGTCCCTGGCCGGCCAGACCGTGACACTGGCGCTCGAGGTCGAGTCGGAGCGCGAGGGCACCGTCGCGCTGTGGGGCGCGCCGACCCTGACCGGGGCGGGCACGCCAAGAATGCCCAACGTCATCTTCTACGTGATCGATGGCGGAGCAGCGGACTTCATGAGCGTCTACGGCTACAACCGCCGCACGACCCCGAACATCGAGCGGCTGGCGGCCGAGGGAGCGGTATTCGAACGGGCCTACAGCAATTCTTCCTGGACGCGGCCCTCGACAGCTTCGTTCATGACCTCGCTCCAGAACAGCGTGATGGGCGGGTTCCTGAACTGGAACGACCCCGTGCCAGAGGAGGCCGTGACGATGGCCGAGCACATGCACGGGGCCGGCTACCAGACGGCCGTGTTCACCGCCAACCCGAACGCCGGCAGTCTGAGCAACCTGAAGCGCGGCGTGGATCTGTTCCGCGAAAACTGGGACGACTTCAGCTACACGGGCGACAATCACAGGGAATCCTCACGCTTTCTGCACGAGGGGTTCTGGAGCTGGCGGGAGACGTATCCGGCCGAACCCTACTGGGTGCACTTCCAGACCACCGACGTGCACGAAGATTTCCCTGCCGTGGCTCCGTTTTCGGGGCTATTTGTGAGTCCGGATGAGCTGGCGACTTGGCGCGTGTGGCAAGACTCTCTGGAGCCGCTGGGCGACCACGGTCCGTACTCCGAGGCATGGGAGAAGTCGGGACTGGACCGCGTGAAGTTTTTTGCCATGCACCAGGGCATGTACGACGAGACGATGGCCCACAACGACTACCAGCTCGGGCGCTTGGTGGAGCGGCTGAAGGCCGAGGGTGAGTGGGAGAACACCCTGCTCATCATCGGCGGGGACCACAGCACGCGGGCGGCCATGGACGACATGGTCGTCCTGCTCGACTCGCTGCCGCCGCGCTGGGGACACCCGATGTTCCGGCCCACGATCAGCCGGGTTCCGCTCATCTTCGTGTGGCCCGGTCACATCGAGGGAGGACAGCGGTTCGACCAGCCCGTGTCGATGATCGACGTGCTGCCGACGCTGCTCGATCTGGTCGGGCTCCCGCCGGCCGAGATCGCACAGGGACAGTCTCTCGCGCCTCTGCTACGGGGAGAGGATGGCTGGGAGCCCCGGCCCGTGATCCTGGACGAGTTCGAGGTCGACCGGAAGACGGGAGAATTGCGCGGTGTGATCGAGGTGGTGGACGGCCGGTGGGGCGCGTCGCTGGAGATCAACCCGAAGCCAGCGGATGAGGATGAGGATGAGGATGAGGCTGCGTCCGGAGCGGTTGCTACTCTACGACCTGTGGGAAGACCCGCTCCTGCTGAGCCCGGTCAATGCGAAGCGGCCTGACCTGGTAGAGAAATACACCGCGCTCCTCGAAGCGCAGGTTGAGGCGAACGCGGCCATACGAAAACTCGTGGGGGCCGGTGGCGAGAGAGTGTCGCTCACACCCGAGCAGCTGCAGACGTTGCGTACGTTGGGTTACATCCAGTAGGGCCGGGAAGTTGTGTGAAGAAGGAGGAGTCCGCGTTGACGGCAAGCTCGGAGCGCCCCAGCTCAACGCCACGGAATGAGAGGAGCGATCCCGTGCAGCATTCGACGACGCAGTTCCTGAACGGCCACCGAACTCTCTTGTCAACCAATCTGCTGCTCACGAGCGTGTTGTGCCTCGGCTGCGGCGGGCCCGTGCCCCTCACCGTCGACATGCCGCTCCACCTCGAAGACCACCTGGACGCCGCAACGATCGTGGGCTCCGAGGTTCCCGATGACATTCCTGAGCCGGTGGAGTGGCGCTTCGACCGGCCGCAGCCGGGGTGGAAGCCCGCCTATGGCTACGAGTTCAGCCAGGAGCTGGTCACGCTTGTGCGAACCGGCGACGCGCTGCGGGTCATCCTCGAGGAGAAGCACGTCGACTCCGATGGTGATATCTGCGGCTACGTGTATACCGATCTGCCGGACTGGC
>JADFPO010000193.1 GCA_022562295.1 Gemmatimonadota bacterium | reverse complement strand
GATGGGCGGTCCAGCTGTCGAAAACCTCTCCCGCCGTCGGCAACTCCACGACGGTCGTTTCCCCGGACGGGAGATCCGTTCGCTCCGTTGGGCCCAACTCGGTACCAGTAGACAGGTGGACCTCGACCCGAACGGCACAGAGCATCTCTCGGGTTGTGTTCTCGACCGTCCCCACGAAGGCGTTGGATGCGGGATCGAAAGCCAAGATGAGTCTCGCCCCGTTTCGCGTCGTGTCCCAGGCGTCCTCCCGACCGATCCGCTCGCCCGACTCTTCTCCTTCCTTCCCGTCCTCATCGTGCTCGCCACCACCCTCGGACCTCGCATGCTCACCGGCTCCCTCGGACCTCGCATGCTCCCCGGCTCCCTCGCGCGCCGCGCCTGACTCACCCGCGCCTTCGGCTTCAGCACGCGGTCGGTCGGCGCACGCGGCGATCCCAAGAGACACGGTCACTGCGGCGACGATCACGAGCCACCTGCGAGTCGACTCCCTCATGGTCTAATCTCTCCTCTTGTGTGCGGGCATGCCGCCCGCTGGGTCGATTGCCGGTCTTGCAAATTGGGATAACAATGTACAACACGTTTGTTTCGCCTGCATTCTCGACGAGCTACTCGCTCAACGACCGTAAGGCCACTCCGATCGCCTCGGAACGTCCGCATACCGCCGGCAGCGTAACGTCGACTTCTATGGGCTCGGTCGAAAACGAGTTAGACTTCGCTCGGGCACTCGGCCCACTCTGAGGGGTAGACCAGCAAGCAGGGTTCAGTGCTGCGAGGTTTCTCTATGCATCGCCGTATGTTGCCGCTGTCACCATCTCTTGTTTGCCTGCTGGTAGCCATGCTTCCTGGAGCGCTAACTGCACAAGTGGTGCGCGGCGTGATCACCGATACCACCACCGGCCGCCGGGTGGCGGGCGCTCGAGTGACGATGAGTGATGTGCTGGGCCGTCCAGCGGGGACGGCCGTGTCCGGCACTGATGGGACGTTTGTCGTGGCCGCACTCCGGGATGACACCTATATCATTACGATTCGACGCCTTGGATTCCAGCCCTTGGTCGCGAGCCCCCAGGTCTTGCGCGCGGCGGATACCCTTCAGTTGCACTACCATCTCTACCCGCTTCCGGTTCGACTGGACCCTCTGGTGGTCGAAGCCGAGGCAGTCGAACGGTACGCCGATGTCCAATACCTCCATCGGCAAGGATTTTACAAGCGGATACCACGGACTAGTGGCCGGTTCTTGGACCCCGCTGCCATCGACCGACGCCGGGAGTTTGCTAGACGAGCCGACGACTTTCTGATCGGAAAGGCCCACGTTACACATCTTCCGAATTCTAACTTGGGATATCGGCTTCGCTGCGGCAGACCCAAATTCTTCATCGACGATAGAGAGTTCTTTGGTGACGAACTCGACCAGGCCATCGATCTCGAGGACGTGTTGGCGGTTGAGATTTACGACCTTGTACGGCCCTCGCAGATGTCTGATTTCTTCTACGGTCGATGTGCTGTTGTAGTGTGGACCCGCGTAGCGCCAGTGAGCGAAGACCCGATGCGAGATCGGCTGAGGTGACCTTGCAGTTGTATCGATTGCAGATATAGAAAATGCCGCCTTCGACCTTGGCACGGCGGGAACACTCGTGGTTGCCGAACATGCCGGCCATGCTGGTGTAAGGAAGGACGGGCCTTTCCCTCCACGGAGGCGCTCATGCGCAACTCCGCCCTAGTTCTGGCCGCTCTCGCGCTGGCCTCGGCAGGCGTGGCACCCTGCCTCCACGCGCAGACACTGCAAGGTCAAGTGGTCGACACTGTCACCGGCACGCCCGTGGGCACCGGCTTCGTTGTGCTCCTCGGTGCGGATGACACTGAGTTCTATCGCACACTCACCACCCGGGACGGTCACTTCACGTTCCGCCTCTCACCGTATCACCGTGGGCCGTTCCGGCTGCGATCCGAGCGCATCGGCTACCGCGTCAGCGTGACCGATTGGTTCCACGTGTCGAGCGAGGATACGAGGAACCTCATCATACGGGTCTCTGCGCTTCCCGTACCCCTCTCCTCCATCGAGGTCCGGGAATCCACCGAGTGCAAGGTCCGTCCCACGGAAGACGAGCAAACCGCCGTTGTGTGGGAGGAGGCTCGTAAGGCCCTGGCGGCGGCATCGTGGACGGCATTGCAGCAGCTCTACCATGTGGTGAGCAATCTCTACGACCGGGACATGGACGGCCGCCGGCGGCGCGTCCGCCAGGAACACCATCGGCCATCGATTGGGCTCTCCTCTATGCCGTTTGTGGCCCGGGCGCCCATAGAACTGCTGCAAAACGGCTACGTCAGTGATGAAGACGGGGTTGTGGTCTACTACGCGCCGGATGCCGAGGTGCTGCAAGACGACGGATTCCTCGGCACCCACTGTTTTCGCCTCAGGCGTGGGGATGATGAGGAGGCTGCCCTCATCGGCTTGGGCTTCGAGCCGGTTCCCAGTCGCAAACTGCCCGACGTGGAGGGCGTGCTCTGGCTCGATCGCCAGTCCTCCGAGCTGCGCTCGCTGGAATTCCGCTACGTCAACCTGCCCCGGCACCTTAGGGCCGACGGACCCTCGGGTGGGACGGTCGAGTTCATGCCCCTGCCCTCGGGCGCCTGGATTGTGCACCGCTGGCGCATCGGAATTCCCACAGCATTTCGCGAAGAGCGCGTCAACCCACTCGCGCGAGAATTGCGCCGGAGGGCTGACGCGTTTCGGTATACCGGCGGGGAGGTACTCACCATAACCGACGGCGCGGGCAACCGCGTGTATCAAGCCGTGCTTGCCCAACTGACCGGTGTCGTCGTCGACAGCACACGCGGCGAACCGCAGCCGCTGGCGGGGGCGATCGTGCGGATCGCGGGAAGCTGGTTCGCCGACACCACCGACGCGGAAGGTCGATTCAATTTGGGAGCCCCCCTCAATGGCGAATACGATGTCGGGTTTACTCACCCGCGTGCCGTTCTGCTGGCGTACGTCCCTCCACTCGCCCGGGTGACGCTGGCTCGCGGGCGAACGGACACGCTGAGGCTCGCCCTCCCGAGCGTGGAAGCGATCGTGAGGGGCCTGTGCCCGGATCAATCTGGGGCGTATGCGCGCGTGCTGGTGGGGACGGTGCGCGATTCCGTCACCGGCCGGCCCGTTCAGGGCGTCCAGGTCGCGGCGTCCTGGCAACTGATCAATTCGGACTTGAGTTATCGGAACCGGCAGGCCGTTGCGGCGACGGATGCGAGCGGCCATTACGTGCTGTGCGGTCTCGAGCACGGGCGGCCCGCCGTGGTGTATGCGTTGGGAGAGCACGCGCGGAGCGCGCCGGTCCGTGTCTCCTTCGAAGGGACCGGAGTAGAGGTCGGCGAGGAGTACCACCAGACGGCGGAAACGGCCGCCGGATTGTGGCATTGGGACCTGACACTCCATCCCCGACTCAAATCGTCGGCCCTGGTCGTCGGTCTAGTGACCGATGTCTCGACGGGAAACTCCATCCCCGACGCAGTGGTGACCATCGGCGACCCGGCGCTCACAACCAAAACAGACTCGACCGGGATGTTCCAGTTGGAAGGCCCGTCGGCAGGAACCCATCGACTCACGCTGCGGCGGCCCGGATACCAAACGCGATGGGGAGAGGTCGAGGTGCACAGGGATCAGCCGACGATCATTGGCGCCAGTTCCCTGACACTCACACCGGTGGCACATGTGGCAGGCACCGTAGCCGAGCTGGAGACAGGCGATCCTGTCGCCGATGTTTGGTTGACGCTGATATCGGCCCAAGGAGAATCGGTCGCGATGTCCCGGTCCGACGACTCGGGCAAGTTTATCCTCACCGCCCCGGCCCCGGGACCCTACTACGTGGCGGCGCGACGCATCGGTTACACGCCCGACATCACGGGCCCGTTCCAGCTCCGCACCGGACATGCCGTCGATATCGAGTTCCCCATCGCTCCTTCGGCGTTCGGATTGGAGCCGATCACCGTCACCGGGAAACCGGCCGTCCCGTTTCTCTCAACCGTCGGCTTCTACGACCGTCAACGCGCGGGATTCGGTGTTTTTCTCGACCGGGAGGCCATCGAAAAACGGGCTGGCGCATCGGAATTGGGTCACTTGTTGCAGGCGATCCCGGGGGTTAGGGTGGACGCAAATGGGTTGATTCGTCTGCGAGGCATTGGCGCCGGCCCCGACGGCACACCGTGCCATCTGAGTCCGCCGCTCGTATTCGTCGATGGTTTTCGCATTGAGCCCGTCGAGATGGGGCAAGGGTCGGGATTGATAACTCCTAATTCATGGACGCGGGCAATCCACCCGATCCATATCGAGGCCATCGAAGTGTATCGCACGCCCGCCGAGATCCCCGCGCAGTACAATACCGGAGGAGAAGCCGCGTGCGGCGTCATTCTGATCTGGACACGGCGGGGCGGATATTAGGACGCAATGCACGCGGCGGAGGGGTTCTACCGCCGGCAGAGATCTACAAACGGGAACCTTCTCGATCCTGATGCAATTGAGAAACACAGGAAATCTGCGCACCGCATAGCAGATTACTTCGTAAGCCTCCCACGCGCCAGAATGGCGGTGAGGCGGAGCGCAAACCCCTTCGTGGTCGCCCCGAGCGTGAACGCCACCCGTTCGGCGCAGAGCGAATACGCGGTCAGCAGTTTCATGAGCACAAGGTAGGGCATCCACCGGTGCCCCGCACGGCCCACTCCGGCCCGGCTCTCCGTGAGCG
>JADFPO010000192.1 GCA_022562295.1 Gemmatimonadota bacterium | reverse complement strand
GCATCCGGGCCCCCACCCCCACCCCCGCCCCCGCCCCCGGCAGCCCCAAGTCGCGCAACCAGAGCGTTGCCTACCTCCACGGCCCGATCGACGGATTCGTCATCGCTGTGGAACGCCAACTGGAACACGCCCAGCTCAGAGTTGGCGTAATGCGTGGCATGGGCGCTACTGGCCAGCCCGGGAGCACGCACGGCCCTCGACAGCCACGACCCACGACCGGATCCGAGCACCGCGGCCGCGAGGTCGAGCGCCGCGGCGTCTGGATGGAGCACATCGACGGTGCGCCACCCAACAACGGCTACCGGCTGCTCGACGTCGCCGCGCATTACCCGCAACGATGGCGGTGGAGGGTCCGTCTCAGTGGGCGCCGTGTCGTCGTGGGTGGGCCCGGTGCTCCACGCCCCGTACGTCTCTGCGGCGAGTTCGAGCGCGTGGTCGACATCCAGATCCCCGACGAGCGCCACGATCGTTCGATCGGGTGTATACCGAGTGCGATAATAGGTTTGGAGGTCCTCGACGGTCAGTCGGCGGAGCCCCTCCTCCGTGCCAATCCGCCAGCGACGCATCCGATGCTGCGCGAAGAGAAGCTCGAACAGCGTCTCTCCGGCGACCGCGGCCGGTGAATCGAGTTTTCTCTTCGATTCTTGAATGATGACTTCGAGCTCGCGCGAAAACTCGTCGGCGTGGAGCGCCGTGTGCATGAGGGCGTCTGCCTGAAGATCCACCGCTCGCTCGAGGGATTCAGCGGCGGCCGGCAGAACCGTGTAGTAGACTGTCTTTTCGTAGATGGTTCCGGCGTTGAGATACCCACCCAGCCGTTGGGTCTCCCGGGCCAACTCCCCCACCGCACGTCGCTGTGTGCCCTTGAAGTACATATGCTCGAGCACGTGCGAAATGCCGACCCACTCGTCCGGCTCATCGTAGTACCCCGCGGCGACGCGCGTGACCGCCGCGACCACCGGAGCCGAGCCGTTTCGCTCCACCAAGACGGTGAGTCCGTTGGGTAGCACACGTCTCCGAACGCCGGCCGTCAAGTCCATGTCGCGCAAATCGATCACAGGGGAGACGGGGATACCGTTGGTGATACGGCGCGGCGCCGCCAATGGTAGGGTTCGATGACTTTACTCAGGTTCGGAATTACGCGCTTCAGGCGACGGCGGCAGCTCGAACCTGATCACGCCTTGATGCGGAGCAATCCTGCGGCGGCGATCCCACGAATAAAGCTCTCCGCATCGTCGGCAGAGACAGCCACGCCGGTCTCCACCTCGCTCTTGCGGGCGACTTGCGCCATGTAATCGGCGAGCGATCCTCCCATCCACTCCACATCGTCCCGCAGGATCTGGAGCACGATCTGCTCCCAAGTGCCGGCGTACGTGGCCCCGTCCTTCATCGTAATGTCGTGCGTATCGTCGCCGCGCCGCCGCTGCATCCTGTGCACGTGGGTGAGCTGCGCACCGAAGAAATCCAGCTGCTTCGGATCGAGGAACGTTCCGTCCGGCAAGGTCGACTCGATCTCTGCCAGGATCGTGTCGTCCGCACTCATCGAGGCCGCAAGCTCGCGAAGACGGCTCACCCACGGCCGGACCTCGCGATCGTCGGCGCCGAGCCGGTACATAGATTTCTTCAGCTCGACATACCTCCACAGCGCAAGCTCTTCTACGTGATCGCTTGGATCGGTCTTTATGAAGCTCTGGAGAGCGCCATCGTAGTCGCCGCGGTCGTACAGCACGTTGCCGAGATAGATTTGCGCTTCAGTGTCCGTGGGATCCAGGTCGAGTGCGCGACTCAACCAGCGGATAGCGGAGCTGTCATTGCCCAACCGATGGGAGGCATACCCCATACACGACGCCGCCTCTGCCGATTCGGGTTGAGCGACCATGGCGAACTCGAAAGAGTCCCGGGCACGATCGAAGACCCCCTCGCGGAACAGGGTTCTGCCCACCTGCAGCATGAGATCGTGATCCTCGCGGAATCCGAGTACGAGGATGGTATCGAAGCAGCGAAACGCTGCCTCCCGCTCGCCGAACTTCAGCAGTACTTCGCCGAAACCAGCCAGCCCGTCCTCGTTGGCGGGCTCCAAAGCGAGAGCCTCGCTGAACGCATAGCGGGCCCAGGCGAATTCGTCGCGCGCGAGGCGGGCATACCCCAACCCCACATGCAACTCCGCTGCCAATGGGAAGGTCTCGAGGGCTTCGAGGAGGACGCCAATTGCGTCGTCGTAACGGCCGTCGGTGTAAAACCGATGCGCCCGATCAGCGTAATCATCGGAACTCAGGAACGAATCCGAAATTCGCCGCGTCTCCGGTGAGAAGTCGAGACACAATATAACGCAAATCCCTTTTACACAAGCGGTTGCCCCACCTCCGCCGCGCGACTACGTTGGGGCCCATGTCGTCTCCAGACCGGCTCCACGACGGCAGCATCACCTCGCCCGTCGGCTTCTCGGCCGGGTCGGCTTCGGCCGGTATGCATCCGGACGGCGCGCACGACGTGGCGCTGCTGCTGAGCGAAACAGCCTGTTCCGGAGCTGGGGTGTTCACCCAGAATCGGATTCGGGCCGCCCCGGTGGTCTACGACGATGCTCTCCTCGCTGAGCGTCCCGGGCGGCTCCGCGGGATCGTCATGAACTCCCAGATCGCCAACGCCTGCACCGGCGACGAGGGCGGCGAGGCAGCGGCCGCCATGGCGCGGGCTGCTGAGACGGCGCTCGGTTTGCCTAGCAGATGCATGCTGGTTCTGTCAACCGGAGTGATCGGTACCCCCATTCCGATCGAAGACGTCTCGAATGCCATTCGCGGCGCCACCGAGACGATGGATCCCGAAGGAGGAATCGCCGCCGCCAAAGCCATCATGACTACCGACCGGACCGCGAAACACGTCGCGGTCCGCGTGGAAACGCCTGCCGGCGTGGTGACGGTCGGGGGTGTGGCGAAGGGTTCCACCATGATCCATCCGAACATGGCCACCATGCTGGGAGTCATCACCACCGATGCGGCGATGGACGCGGCACGACTCTCGGCCCTCCTGGGCCAGGTGGCCGACCGCACGTTCAACGCCATCACCGTAGACGGCGACACCAGCCCAAACGACTCGGTGATCATGCTCGCGAACGGCGCGAGCGAAGTATCGATCGCGCGAGACGCCGAAGCGTGGAAGTTGTTCGAGGCCGCCGTCGAGCTGGTAGCTCGTGACCTGGCACTGATGATTGTGCGCGATGGTCAAGGAGCACACCGCCTGGTGGAATTCACGGTCAATGGCGCTGGCACCGAGGCCATGGCTCGCTCCATCGGACGCGCAATCGCGAGCAGCGTCCTAGTGAAGACGGGATGGGCCGGTGGTGACTCGGACTGGGGTTCGATATTCTCCGCAGCGGGTGCTTCGGGTTTTGCCGTCGAACCCGACCGGTTGCGCCTTCAGGTCCAGGTACGCGCCGACACCGGCGGACCCGAGGGCGAGTGGCTCCTGTTGGCCGAGCGCGGCGCGGGAGTGCAGGTAGATCCGCTGGAGACACGCCGCATCTTTTCAGCGCCCGCCGTGGCTTTTCGGCTCGAGCTCGGGATGGGGGGCGGAGAGGCGACGATCTGGACGTGCGACCTGACCGAGGAATACATCCGCAGCAACGAGGGCGGCCACCACGCGAAAGGCGGGCGGGGGGCCAGGCAGGGGCGCCACTGAGTCAGCGGCGCCCCGGGGGGGGGGGGCTTGGCCTACCGGCCGGAAAGCGTCCTGACCGCGTTCACGGAAATGTGTTGGCGGCGAATCCTCCACAAACCATCCTCCTCGTCCTTGACGAACACCAGGGTCGTGTGACCGGACGCCACTTGACGCCGCGTGTCCACAAAGCGGATGTCGAGAGAATGCCGGTAGGTGACGACCGCTACTTGCTTGTTGATGAGGTCCACCTGGGCATTGATCGGTCCGTAGTTCACCATGTCCCACATATCGTAGGTGTCGGCGATGCTCTGCTCGAGTTCGTCGAACCCGACCGCCCAGCGCCCGTCGGGCCAAACGACATTCAGCCGGGGCGACCTGTCGTACAACTCGATCAACGTGTCCTGGTCGCCGTTGTTGAGCGCCGTCGTCCACAACGACAACCTGTTGTTGATGATCTGTTCTGCGACCGCCCGCTGCTGCCGCGAAAACGTGGGGGGGTCGCAACCCATAACAGCGGCGCCCAAGACCACTACACACAGTGTCGACCAGCGCATGTAACGCCTCCGTCCTTGGAAGGGGATTCCTCCGCTACAAGCTATCTCCCGTCGGGGTCGCGTCAATTGGCGGCTGTTGAGCTACGAGCTACGAGCTACGAGCTAGCCAAAACCAAGTACCTACGCAAAGCTGACAGTCAATGGCTAATTGCTTTCAGCTTTCAGCGGCCGGTGTTCGATGTCCGAGCAGCGGTTGGGGAAACACGGATGACGCTGATGGGATGAAAGGGGGCTGCTTGGCAGCTGCGAGATGTGCCGAGCTCCATGCCAACGGCTACATCTCGATACTCAGCCCGATGTTTTCCGCTGCGGCCTTCTGGAGGGCTCGCGCTGCTGCACAGAGGTCCTGCACCGCCAGGCCGACGGACTTGAACACGGTGACATCTCCCCCATCGTCGCGCTCCCTACCAGCGCGAACACCCGATACGATCTCGCCCAGCTCGATCAGTCCGTCTTCGGAAACCGCTCCGGCATCGATCGCAGCAATGAGCTCGCCGGCCTCCGCCAGAGCCGCGCTGCGCTGATCGACAACAATGCGCGCGCGGGACAGCA
>JADFPO010000071.1 GCA_022562295.1 Gemmatimonadota bacterium | reverse complement strand
TTCAGCGCGGCGGGGCAGTTTGCCGAGGCGTTGGATCGGCGGGTGGTGACGCAGACGGCCTCACCAACAGCCACTGGTGCGACTGCGAGAAACCGATGGTATGCGGTTGGCGCGGCAGCTCTGGTGGCCGTCTTGGGAGTTTGGCTCGGCATACGTGCCCTGGGCTCCGGCGATGCGTCAAGTGACGTGCCGAGGATCGTCGTGCTGCCACTGGAGAACTTGAGTGCTTCCGAGGAACAGTATTTTGCCGACGGGATGACGGAGGAGATCACCAGCAGGTTGGCAGGAATCAGTGGACTTCGGATCATCTCGCGACAAACGGCAATCCAGTACAAGGGAAGCACCAAGACAGCACAGGAGATTGCCGAGGAACTCGACGTGGATTACGTACTGGAGGGCACGGTGCGGACGGACCGGACTTCAGACGGCGGTGGGCAGGTGCGGATTACACCGCAGCTTATTCGAGCCTCGGATGATACGCACTTGTGGTCAGAGATCTATACCGCTGATTTGGTGCCTGGGGAAATCTTCCGTATTCAGACGCAGATCGCCGAGCGCATCACGCAGAGCATGGACGTTCTCCTGCTCGAACCGGAACGCCAGGTCCTTGCCGCACAGCCCACCGACAACCAGGAGGCATACGACTACTTCCTGCGTGGAAATGATTACAGCAGACGAAGCATTGAAGAACAGGACCGGCGGATTGCCATCCAGATGTACCAGAAGGCGGTCGAGGTGGACCCGGACTTCGCATTGGGCTACGCTCGACTGTCGCGCGCTCATTCGGGGATGTGGTGGTACTTCTTTGACCGGACCCAAGCGCGTCTGGCAATGGCGAAGGAAGCGGTGGACAAGGCCCTGAGGCTTGATCCCGATCTGCCCGGAGCACATGTAGCCTTGGGGTACTACTACTACCACGGTCATCTGGAGTATGATCGTGCCCTGGCGGAGTTTGCTATCGCACGGAAAAGCCAGCCGAACAACGTAAGCCTCTTGAGCGGGATCGCGTTCGTCCAACGGCGGCAGGGGAACATGGTCCAGGCGTTGGCCAATCTGATCAAAGCTTCAGAGCTTGATCCGCGCTCTGCAGACGTGGCTGGCCAGCTCGCCTACACTTACATCCTCTTGCGCAACCCTGTGGAGGCAGCGCGGCAGTTGGAGCGGGCCATCTTCTTGGGTCCGGATGTGGCGGTGTCCTATTATATCAAGGCGATCTGGGTGCACGTCCGGTTGGAAGGCAACGCGGAACGGGCGCGAGCAGTGCTGGCAGAGGCCCGAACTGTTGGCCTTGCAGAGGACCCCGAGATCGCAGCTGCGTGGGTCGCGGTCGAGATGCTGCAGGGAGACTATCAGGAGGCCTTGGACCGGCTTGCTTTGGTTTCGTCAGACGTTCTTATAGACAGCCAGTTCGAGTACGAGCCCAAGGCCAAGGCGTCCGCTCAACTCTATGGCCTCATGGGGAACCGGCAGCGTGAGCAAGCCTATTACGATTCCGCGCGCAGCATGCTGGAGACCAGGATTCAGGAGCGTCCCGATGATCCTCGCTATCGGAGTGCTCTCGGCATCGCCTATGCGGGCCTCGGTCGCAAGGAAGACGCGATTCGCGAAGGTGAGTTGGCTGTTGAGTTACTCCCTATGAGCAAGGAAACCTGGCGAGGTGCGTATCGGGAGGAGGACTTGGCGCGTGTCTACGCGATGGTCGGCGAGTACGACGCCGCGATTGACCGATTGGAAAGCTTGTTGGCTGTTCCCTCAATCACCGCTGTTCCGATGCTCAGAATTGATCCCGTGTGGGACCCCCTCCGCGACAACCCCCGCTTCCAGGCGCTGCTGGCGAAGTACGAGAACTAGCGTCAGCGTTGCTGCCCCCGTGAACGATCACTAGCCTCTTATCGGGAGCGACGGACACTGACGCCCCCAACTCGAACAGCCATGGCTCAGCCCATTGGTGATCAGCAGCGATCATGGCCGACAGTTCGGCTCGGAAGAATGATTCCATCGAACCAATCGACCGCTCGAGAGTACATTGGGGTGATGGCGCGTTCGCTTCGGTTCATCTACCCATTTGGTTTGGTTCTTCCTGGGATATTGGGGTAAACGATCGACGGATGATGCGGGCCCTTCCGCTCCACCCCAGATGGCCACGGAAACCACGGACGCCTCTAAGCCGGAGCGGAGCGCCGGCGGGCGGATCGAGGTCGCGAATAGCGAAGCTTGAGCGACTGAGATCAACCCACCGAAAACCCAGCCACCACCCTAATCCTAAATGTGTTCTTTTCCCTTTGCTCACAGACTCCTCTCATGATCTCATGCTACGTGCAACCAAAAAACCATCGGAGTGGTCGGGGGGAAGCCAAACACAAGGGGCGTGCGGGGGTCCGTGGATTCCGTAGGTTCGGTGGCTATTCCATCGATCGGGATAACTTTCCCCGGAAATGCCGGATGCCCCTTTTGTTTGGAGTTTCCCAGTGAAACTGACTAGTGCTTTTCTGCTGTGCATTCCCCTCGTGATCGCGACGCTTGGCATCGGCGTCAGGCAGGATTCGGCCGCCATCCAATACGCTCAGGTCCAACAGGTGCTCGATGCCAAGTGCACCCAGTGCCACGCGGGGCCCCAGGCCGCTCGGGGTCTGCAACTCGACTCGTGGGAGCATCTCATTGCCGGATCGACACACGGCGAGGCGGTGATCCCGTTCGACGCCGAGAACAGCCTGCTGATCGAACTGGCCACGAAGCTGGTCGGCGGACCCCACCCAACGGAGGTGGGAGCGGTGCGGCTCACCGACGATGAGCTCTCTTTGGTGCGCAATTGGGTGGAGGAGGGGGCGCGGTCGGCAACGGGGGAAGTCCCGTTTGCCGATGCCGATCGATTGCTCTATGTGGCGAATCAGGCCGCGGCGTTGGTTTCGGTGATCGACATGGAGACCAACATGGTGATCCGCACCGTCGACCTACAAGACCTCGGCTTTGCCGAAACCACGTCTCCCCATCATATCGCGGTCGAGCCGGACGGGTCCTACTGGTACGTGTCGCTCATCTCCGCCAACACGGTCCTCAAGTTCAACCGTAGGAACGAGCTCGTGGGGCGGCTTGCGATCGAGCGCCCCGGCTTGTTGGCGCTCGACCCCGCGAGTGACAAGCTCTACGTCGCGCGTTCCATGGCCGCGGTGTCGCCCCCGCAGGAGATCGGAGTAGTCCGGCGGGGAGACATGAGCTTCGAGGAAGTCGGCGTGTTCGTTCCGAGACCCCATGCCTTGGCCATCGGTCCGCGCGGCCAATACGTGTTCACTGCAAGCTTGGCGGTGAATCAACTCGTTACGCTGAATCCGGAAACGGAGGCGCTGGACCTCACGACCCTCGAAGGCGATCGCCCCCATGTGTTCGTCGGATTTGCGGTGTCCCCCGACGGCCGCGCGATGGTTGGCACCACGGAACTGACATCCAAGGTGTTCGTGTTCGATCTCGATCGCGTGCCGGACCTGACGCCGGTGGATACGATAGACGTGAACGCGGCGCCGTGGCACCCCGTGTTCACTCCGGACGGCCGTTGGGTGTACGTGGGCAACAACAGGGCCAACAGCGTGACGGTAGTCGACATGCAGGCGCGAGAGGTCGCAGCGGTCATCGAGGGAAACGGCCTCGCGCAGCCACACGGCAGCGCGGTGTCGCCGGACGGGCGATACGTCTACATCTCCAGCCGCAATCTGGCAATGCCGGAGGGCCACACCAAATACGAACATCGGTACACACCCCGTTACGATTTGGGTGACAACGCTACAGTGGGCACCGTAGTCGTGATCGACACGCGGACCCAAACGATCGAGAAAGTCATCGAGATCGAGGAGTATGGCTCCGGGATGGGGACCGCGGCTACGAGGAGATGACGGTCTTCAGCCATCGCCCCATATGGGTCATGGCCCAACTTCGATTAGGGTGGCCTAATCCATGATACCACCACCCATCCGGTGAAGGTGGCGTTCTGGAGGCCTCCGCATTACCTTTAGTGGCTGTAGAACGAACCGCGAGCTGGCATCTTCTCACCTTGTAGAACGGTCCCCGCTCAGAATGGGCACCGGCGCGCCGCAGATCAGTAGCTTTCCTGCCGCATATCGTCGTTTCATTCCCCAGGTTCATGAAAAATCAGAAGCATAGCGTTGCCGGTGACACGGTGTCGTTGGCGACGTGTGCGTACGCAACACAGAGGAGAACACATTGAAGATGTCGTTCGAGGCCCTCGGCCTCGCACCCGAGCTCCTGCGGGCAGTGAAGGAGCAGGGATACAAAGAACCAACCCCGATTCAGCGGGAAGCGATACCGGTCGGTTTGGAGGGTCGTGATGTTGTCGGGTCGGCACAGACCGGAACCGGTAAGACGGCGGCGTTCTTGCTGCCGATACTCCAGCGTCTCAAGGGCGGTCCACGGGGCACGCTCAGGGCGCTCGTGCTGTGCCCCACGCGCGAATTGGCCGAGCAGGTGTTGAACAGCGCGCTTGCTTACGGGCGCCATTCAGGATTGAAGGCAGTCGCAGTGTACGGCGGTGTCGGCATGGAGCCGCAGACGCGGGCGCTCAAGCGGGGCGTCGACATCGTGATCGCTACGCCCGGCCGGCTGCTCGATCATATCGGCCGCGGACACGTGGACAGTTCCAAGCTCGAGGTGTTGGTGCTCGACGAGGCCGACCGGATGCTCGACATGGGGTTTGCACCCGATGTGCACCGTATCCTCGATTCGTTACCCTCGAAGCGGCAAACCATGTTTTTCTCCGCCACGATTTCGGGGGATGTCGATCGCCTGGCCCGGCGCGCGCTACGAGAGCACGCGACCGTCGAGACGGATTCGCGAACCCAGGCCGCCGACGGGGTGGAGCACGTTCTGGTAGCGGTGGATAAGTGCGACAAGCGCGGCGTGCTCGCTCGCATGTTGCAGGAGGTGCCCCAAGGCCGCACGCTGGTATTCACACGCACGAAATACGGAGCCGAGAAGCTCGCGCACCATTTGCGGCGGGAGGGGACGAACGTGGCCGCCTTCCATGGCGGGAAGACGCAGGTCCATCGCAATAGGGCCCTTGAGCGGTTCAAGAAAGGGGAGACGCGGGTGCTCGTCGCCACGGACGTCGCCGCACGGGGTATCGACGTCGAAAACATCCTCATGGTGGTGAACTTCGACGTGCCCCGCGATCCGGAGATCTACATCCATCGTGTGGGTCGAACGGCGCGCGCGGGCGCTCGAGGAGTTGCCTTGACTCTCATGTCGCCGGACGAGTGGCTGATGATGCGAGACGTGGAGGCCTTGTTGGGTAGAGAATTCCCACGCGAGATCGTGCCAGGTTTCGAGCCTTCGGTCGAGCCGAGCCAGCCGGCGCAGCGGGCAGCGGTGAAGCCGCGGGGTCGTTCGGTTGGGTTGAGGAGGGGTGCCGCACGCAGAAGGTAAACGCGTTCAACGTTCGGGGTGAACCCGACGCGTCAACATAGTAAGGATTTTGCCTTCCCCATATCCCAAAGTATCGCCCTTGGTACTGTGGAGGCGTCCAGCCAGTGGGATGAGGGTACTTGGCAATAGCTATATTGTAGCTATATTTGTAGCTATATGAAGCCAATATCGGTATCGATATATCAGCCGGACTACGAAGCCTTCAAGGAGGCGGCCAAGGAGCAGGGTCGCCCGGTCGCCCATTTGATCCGCGAGGCGATGGCGCTTTATCGCGCCGAGCGACTGGATCAGAAAGAACCGCTGAAGGAGCTGCCGGTCTTGCCAGGGCACAGGGCCGTTGGGCCGCTGCCCTCCAGGGCCGATGTCTGGGATGAGCTGCTCGAGGGAGACGATTCTTGATCCTGGGCGTCGACACAAATGTGTTGATTTACGCCCATCTTCCCTGGCAGCCCGCTCACGAACTGGTCCGTCGGTATCTCACGGACAAGCTTGCCGATCCAGATGTCACCCTGGCGGTGACTCCCACCATCCTGCACGAGTTCGTTCACGTCATCACCGACCCTCGGCGGTTCGACCCGCCGGTTACCATGAGTGAGGCGCTCGCGATCGCTCGTTTGTATGTAAACCGGTCGAATGTGGCTTGCCTGGCAATTGATGAACAAGTGGTATCCGATGCCTTTCGACTACTGGAACGGCACGGGTTCGGGAGAAAACGCATTGCCGATACGCTCCTGGTGGCCACGTGGCAGTGCAACGGTGTCCGTGATTTCCTGACTTGCGACACCAGACACTTCGCAGCCTTCGAGGACCTCAACGTGATCGACCCCCGGGAGGCGTAACGCTTGCCGCCCTGCGCACGTTGTTGCCATATCGTGCCCAGCCCGTTAACAAGGTAATTCGAGGAGGTTTGACATGCGTATGGTACCTCAGAGGGTGATGTTTGCGGCACCCGCAGCGAGGGTGGCCGCCTCGTTGCTTGTGGCACTCGCAGCCCTAGGTGCCTGTGGGCAGGATACGCCTGGGTCGGCGAGCGGCGAGCTGGTGTTCCGAGTCCGGGTGGCGGATCTGTGGATTCAAAGCAGCCCACTAGCCGAAGGACGGTCACCGGACGAGGAAGTCGAGCTGAGGGTCGCCGGTGAACTGTTCGAGCCTCCCCACGAAGTGACCGTCGGGTCGCGAGACCAAGCGGACCAGCGCTCACCCATAGCCGCGTCCGGTTCGGCGTTCTCAGCGTTCATCGCGGACGACGCGGACTGGATCGTCTCGAACTTTGCCCGACAAGACCGGGAGGCGATACAGTCCATGTTGGCGAACCAACAAATGAGAACCCGGAACCGGGAGGTATTAGCGCGCCACGAGTCCTACAAGATCTTCGCGCGGGCCGCGTACGTCGCAGACGCCGCGTACGAACTGCTATTCATTAGATACGGTGACGGGTCCGGATTTGTGGAAACGTATGTCAACGAAGATGGCCGGTGGAAGCGCACGAACGCGCTGTCCTCGGACGAAGGGTTTGACCTCATGTGGGCAGCATTTCGCACGGACGGCGTAGCTGTAGCAAGGTAAGAAGAGTCGCCGACCCGAGGCCGCGCGTGCTGCACGAGGAACCGCCATGTCACCACTCGACGGGAAGCAAGATCCGCGCCGGTATTGCGCTGTTCAACAACGGACGGGACGTCGAGCGTTTGTTGGAAGTCACGGCGCGCTGGGCTTAACTTGCGAGTGAGCGACCGGCCGTCATTTCATTGCGGGCTCGACGACTTGGCCGATAGGAGGAGAAGCCATGAAGGTCACCACCACAGTAGGTCTCGGTGGCCCCGCTAGGCCAGGAGAAGTCGAGTGCCGGGAATAACTCGGGCTAAACGGCGCCCCGCTCCCACGGACCCCAAATGGCGAAGGTCATCGCCGGAGGCGGCTTCCGATCGGGAGCCCCGAGCGTATTGCAGAACATGGTCTTGCCGTCGGGGCTGAAGGTCACCCCGGCCAACTCGCCGCGGTTGATGCGGCAGCCTACGAGATCGAACACCCGGCCTTCTTTCGTGAGCCCGCGCAAATACTGCCGTCTCATGTTCGCGTCTTCGCAGAGCATGATGGCTCCGTTCGGACTGATGCACAGGTTGTCAGGCCGCTTGAGCGTTCCGCGGTTCCGCGATTCGTAGATCAACGTGAGTTCACCGTCGTCGGGTCCGGTTGGTTCGAACTGCCACACCTGTCCCAGTTCCCGGTCTCCACCATCGGTCGCAACGAAGTAGACTCGGCCGCTGTCGTACCAACACCCTTCCGGCCGGCTGAACCGCGCCCCGCCGTCTTCATACCCCTGGGTGAAGACGCTGTTGAACACCTCCGGTCCGCCAAGAGGATTGGGGAAGAGAATATCGATCCACTCTGTGGGTAGGGTACGGCCGACGCGCTGCCGTTTGCCGGTGTCGTACTGCCCCCGGTTACGAATTGCCAGCATCTGCAACCGTCCGCCGGCTCGGAGGTTGCCGGGGCTGCCCTCCCGGTACGGCTCGTTCGGTATGAATCGATAGAACCCAGCGCGAAAATGATCCTCGGTCTCGTATACGATGCCGGTCTCGGGATCCACCGCGACCGCCTCGTGCACGAAACGCCCCATGTCCACCAGGGGCTCGGTGTACTCGGCTGCTTCTCGCATCGCCGGCACCTCGAACACGTACCCGTGGGGTTTCCCGAACCCTGACTCCTCGCCGAAAAATGCCTCTTCGCCCGAAAGCCACGTACCCCACGGGGTAGGACCGCCGGAGCAGTTGCGCCAGGTGCCGTTGAGGCTCACGAAGTCCCGCACTACTTCGCGGGTCATGGGGTCGACTTCGAGTGACGTGGTTCCGCCTCCGGCCGCGGGATCGTACGCGGTCGCCGGATCGCCGGCCACCACGTCGAGGCTCGGATTGAGGTCGACCTCGTGGTTGCGAATCAGCCGGATGTTGCCGTTCGGCATGGGAAACGCGCACATCCCGTCGTGGCTTGGCGGCACGGTGTATCCGTCGGACATCACCGCGCCCTCGATGCTGAGCACGCGATATTCGAAGCCCTCCGGCAGCGAGAGTTCCGGACCCGCATCCCGCAGCCGCCCGTACCCGCCGTCGCCTTGCTCGGCCATCGGCGGCCCGAGTTCGTGTGCCGCGGCCTTGGCAGCGAAGGCACTCAATGCCGTGAGCCCGGCGACCGCGCCACCTGCTGCGCCGGTCGACCGTTTGAGAAAATCCCGACGGTCTAGCTTGCCCATGTTTTGTCCCAGTGTGCGAGGCCCGGGCCTATTGAGGAGGGAACCCTGGCCGCTCCGCGGAGGAAATCAGCAACGAGTATAACCATCAATCCGGCCTCCACTAGGGCCATCGGATCTGTGGACCAGCTCTCTGTCCTGCGATGCGAGCCGATGTCCAGCGACGGGTTGCTCGAAGCGCCTACCGATCTTGCTCCTGCCGCTCCACGAACTGCATTGTCGACGGTTGGCGCAATCGCCGTAGCCTTCGCGCGGTGGCTTCGGCTTCCCGCATCACGCGAAGGATGTTCTCACCTGCCACCTTCCGAAGATCAGCATCGGACCATCCCCGCCGGGCTAACTCGACGAGGAGCGCCGGAAAGGCCGACACGTCCTCCAAACCCTCGACATAGGTTGGGATGCCGTCGAAGTCACTTCCCAACCCAACGTGGTCGATGCCCGCGACGTCTCGAATGTGCTCGATGTGATCGGCCACGGCGCTGAGTGGTGCGGTGGGTCGGGGATTGGCCGCCTGCCACGACTGCGTCTCACGCTGGATTCGGGCCTCGTCCTGGCCGAACCGTTCCTGAAGACGGGCGGCTTCCTCCGTAGCGCGAGCGTCGTACAGGCGGACCTCTTCGGTGACGTACGGTGGGTAGAAAACTTGCATCACGACGCCGCCGTTCTCGGACAGCCGGGCTAGGATAGAGTCGGGCACGTTGCGGGTGTGATCGGCGAGTGCTCGAGCGCCTGAGTGGGAAAAGATGACGGGTGCCTCAGCCACGTTCAGCGCGTCGCTCATCGTGGCGGGTGACACGTGGGAAAGATCCACCAGCATGCCCAATCGATTCATCTCTCGAACGACCTCTTCGCCGAACGGCGAAAGCCCGTTCTGCACAGGCTCGTCGGTGGCCGAGTCGGCCCAATCGGTATTCAGAAAATGGGTCAGCGTCATGTAACGCACGCCGAGTTGGAAGAACGCGCGGAGGGCGCCCAAGGAGTTTTCGATGACATGGCCGCCCTCGATCCCCAGCAGCGACGCGATCTTACCGCTTCCGAAGATGCGCTCGACGTCCGAGGCGGTGGTGGCCAACTCGAAGTGATCCGGGTAGCGATCGATGGTGCGCAGGGCGATGTCGATCTGTTCGAGTTGCTGGCGGGCGGCCCGCTCCGTTTCGGACGGTACGTGCACCGACCAGAACTGCGCGCCCACCATTCCCTGGCGCAATCGCTCGAGATCGGTGTCGCCGGGGGTTGTCGATCGGAGATCGTACACCGCCACGTCGCCGTGTTCGTTGGTCGCTTCGCGAATCGCGGAGGGAAGATCGTTGTGCCCGTCGAACAGCGGCACCTCGGACAAGATTCTTCGCACGCGCTCGAGGTCGGTATCCTGCGCGGCGAGCGCCGCGGGGGTAGCCGCGAGCGCCGCGGCGATCAACAGTGTTCTGCGCATGGGGTAACTCCGGGTTGCTGGCTTGAAACGCGCGTGTGGTCACAGTCAAAACGGTTGGCGGATACAAGATAGGTGCAAGTTCCCGCGGGACACAACGCGGCGCTCGATGTGTGGTACCGTTGCCGACGGTCGAGGAGGAGTGGGTGTTGAGTGGTTGGCCGAGCAAACTCGTGACTGGTCCGGGCGCGGTCCGCGCGTACGGTTACTGCATTGCAAACACCTCGACGAGATCATCATTGGCCTTGTCCGTCGGGCCGGCTCCGGTTCCGACACGTTCTGGGCGTAGTCCAACATCCCTCGAGACCAGAGCGTCCAAGCTAGTAATGAAAGACATGCCTGGTATCCGAGATTCTACCCCGCGCTTCGGCCGTTCGAAGCAGAAGCGGCGGTGGGCCAGGAAGGCCATTGGCGTGGTTCTGGCGACGCCGGTGATCCTGGCGGCGGGCATCGGCGCCGAGGCACTCGTGCGGGCCAGGCTGGACCCCGAGATGTTCCAGGCCCCGACCCGCCTCTACGCGCGCCGGTTGGTGCTCCATCCCGGCCTCTCCCTCGACCCCACCCGCCTCGAAGCCTATCTGGAGCGACTCGGCTACCGGCGATCGGATCGACGCTCGGTAGCCATTGGCGAGTACTACCGAAGTGCCCGCGAGTGGGTTATCGGACGCCGCTCGTTTCGCGTGTACGACAAGCTCGAGCAGGGCGGCGTAACGACGGTTCGCGTGGGGTGGCGGGGAGGGCGGGGGCGGCGCGGACGCGTCAGCTCCATTCGGGATGGCTCGGGCCGGCGCCTCGACTATGTGCCGCTCGAGCCAGAGGTGTTGGGGATGCCGTATGGTGCGACCCGAAAGGACCGCATCCCGGTTCCGCTCGCGCAGGTACCGAAACACGTCGTGGATGCGGTTCTGTCGGTGGAGGACCGACACTTCTTCGAGCACTCGGGGCTGGACTTCAAGCGCATAGCCGGGGCAGCTGTCGCCAACGTGCGCGCGATGCGTGTGGTCCAGGGCGGAAGCACACTGTCGCAGCAGCTCGTGAAGAATCTCTTCCTGTCACCCAGCCGGTCACCGCTCCGCAAGTTGCGGGACGTTGCGATGGCCAAGATACTCGAGCGGCGGCACAGCAAGGAAGAGATTCTGGAGGCCTACCTCAACGAGGTCTATCTGGCACAGGATGGCGCGTTGGCCATACACGGCGTCGGTCGTGCCGCACAACATTTCTTCGGGAAGGACATCAGTGAAGTGAGCGTCAGTGAGGCGGCGCTCCTGGCTGGGATCATCCGGGGCCCCAGTCTCTACTCGCCGTTTCGCCACAGGGAAGCGGCTCGGAAGCGCCGCGATCTCGTCCTCTCGTTGATGCGCGACCGGGAACTGCTGAGCGAGCGGGCCTACAGCCAAGCGCTGGCTGCTCCGTTGGGTTTGAGGAAGAGGCCCGAACGGTCTCGACGCGGGCGCTATTTCGTCGATTTCGTGTCACGACAACTCGCCGCGATCCATGGGAAGAAGACGTTGCGCAACGGCCTCACGGTGTTCACGACGCTCGACATGGACATGCAGCGTGTTGCCGAACAGGCAGTGAGCAGTGGGCTCGCGCGGCTCGAGGCGGCGAATCCCGCGTTGGTGCGGGAAGACTCACCGTTGCAAGCGGCCCTCGTGGCACTCGATCCGCGGACGGGCGAGATCCTGGCGATGGCCGGCGGGCGTGATTACGGCCGCTCGCAGTTCAACCGTGCCGTGAACGCGCGACGGCAGACCGGTAGCTCGTTCAAACCGATCGTGGCGCTGGCGGCGTTGTCGCGCGGCGGCGGGTTCACGCTGGCGTCGATGCTGATGGACAGACCCCTGGCGGTCGAAACGCGAGTGGGCATGTGGCGGCCGGCGAATTACGATGGGCGGTTTCGCGGCGAGGTGACGCTGCGGGAAGCCATCGAGCAGTCGCTCAACGTTCCGGTGGCGCGACTCGGCATGCAGGTCGGTCCCGAGCGCATCGTCGAAACCGCCCGCAACCTGGGCATTGAGAGTTGGCTCAACGCGGTGCCGAGTATCGCCCTGGGCTCGTTTGAGATGACACCGCTCGAGATGACGCGTGCCTTTGGCGTGTTCGCGGCGAATGGGTTTCGGTCGGAGACCCGTACGACGCTGGGCGTGCTGGATCAACGCGGGAAGGTGTTGAGCCGGTTCCGCGTGGATGGAGAGCAAGTCTACTCGCCAGCCGAGACCTATCTCGTGACGTCGGCGTTGCAGGGAGTGGTCGAGCGTGGAACCGGACGCGGCGTGCGCGCATTGGGGTTCCGGGGTCCGGTGGCGGCCAAGTCCGGAACGACGAATGATTTTCGCGACGCGTGGTTCATCGGATACACGCCGTCGCTCGTGGTGGGTGTGTGGGTTGGATATGACGATGCGAAGAGCACGGGCCTCTCCGGCTCGCGCGCCGCGCTGCCGATCTTCGCTCAGTTTCTCAAAGGTGCGGTGGGGCCGGACGGCGGTCCGGAGTTTTCCGTTCCGTCCGGTGTGGAGATGGCGCGGGCGGGTGGCGATTCCAGGCTCCGCGGGCGGTTCGGGTGCCGTGGGGAGTCGGAGGTATTCTTGATAGGAACGGCGCCCCGCGGCAGTTGCATTCCCTATCGTTACGCATCGCGCACCAGGAGGTCGCGGCGTGGGTACAGAGAAGCCACACCCATGTTTGCGGACGCGCCGCGTCGCACGTCCCGGCGGTCGTATCGGCCCTAAAGCCGGCCCTCCGGCGTCATAAATCTCGGGGAAACAATCTGGGGTCTCCCTCGATCGCGACCGCTCCGAAATGGCGGAGGTCCAGCGTGGCGATGGCGTCGCTCCCGAGTCGCTCCGCAACCGCGATGACAGACCCGTCTACCAACCCCAACCCGAGCGAACGATACCGGGTGCAAAGTTCGTGAGCGCGCTCGAGATCGCTCGCCTCACCCCACTCCACCGAAAACGAACCCGCCGCGAGATCGCTCAGGAACGCGTCTTGGGCCGACCGCCCAATATGTGTGGCGACCATGTAGTCCACTTCGGGAAGGACCGCCCAAGGGAGGACCCACGCCCCTGGGTCCTGCTCGAACAATTCCTGGAGTGCCCTGTGGTGCCGGTCGTCGGCGTCGATGAGGGCGATGACCGCGCTCGTGTCGCCGACTATCACTCGACGCTGCCCAGCCCCTGGAGAAGCTCGTCCACCCGCTCGCTGATGTCACCTCGGCCGCTATGCCCGGCCCCGACGCTGGAGGGCAGGGTCGCCGGCCCGTGTGCCCGTGCATACTCGGTCACCGCCTCGCGCACGAGTTCCGCGGTCGGTCGATTCTGCTGTTTAGCCATGACCTTGAGGCGGCGGTAATCGTCGGTAGTCAGGTAAACGGTGGTTTTTTGAAGTGCCATATATGGTAACCATATATGCCCTGCTCACCATGTCAAGGAAGGATGCTGGGGAGTCGCATGCCTTGCTCAGCCGTACTACCCTGTTCCGTCGTACCGCCTGCCCGCCTGCCCGCCTGCCTTTACCGCCTCAACAGGCTCCACACCCGACACCTATCCCCTATCCCCTATCCCCTATCCCCTATCCCCCAACCTACTCCGCCCTCAGCGTCTGCACGGGATCGACCAACGTTGCTCGCCGGGCCGGGATGTAGCTGGCGACGATCGCGACTCCACCGAGTACCACAACACCGAGGACGAACGCCAAGGGGTCGGTGGTCGTGACTCCGAACAGGAAGCTCTCCAGCAGCCTGGTTGCAACCGCTGCGCCACCGATGCCGACTACCATGCCGAGAGCGGCAAGCAACAGTCCTTGTCGCACGACGAGCCCCGTCACCGACGTGGCTGCGGCACCGAGCGCGATTCGGATTCCCATTTCTCGCCTGCGCTCGCCTACCACATATGACATGGTGCCGTAGATGCCGACCGCTGCCAGAACGAGCGCCAACGCGGCGAAGCTCAGAAGCAGCGTCGTGTAGAACCGCGGACCAGTGATGGTTCCGGCCACTTGATCACGTAGCGCGACAACTTCCACCGGGATGTTCGAATCGATGTCCCACACCGCGCGCCGCATCGATTGGGACACGAGCGAGAACTCGGCACTCGAGCGAACCACGATACGCATTTGATCTGAAGGAATCTGATGATAAAAGAGATAAGTCTCGGGTTCGCTCGCCTCGGCGAGTCCGCGTTGGTTCATGTCGGCGACGATGCCGACCACGGTGATCCACGGCCCGGGTCCGTCGACCGACCGGCCGATCTTCAACCGTCGGCCGAGCGCGTTGCCGTCCGGCCAATACTGCCGTGCAAAGGCCTCGTTCACGACGAGACTGGTGGGTCCGTTCGAGGTGCGATCCTGTGTTGTGAAGACGCGACCGGCGACGACGCGGGCGCCGATGGTCGTGAAGTAGTCCTCGCTCACTTGAGCGAAGTCCATTCCCAAACGAGTGCCTTCCGGAGGGGTATACCCCTCTATGGCGATCGGAGCCCGCCAGCGATCTCCCGACATCGGCAGCGCCGTGACGACACCAGCCGAAACCAATCCTGGAACTGTCTGCTGCACACGGTCGAGCACGCTCGAGAAGAACACCAATTGCTTCTCGCTCGTTTCGTATCGGTCGTTCAGTATGATCGACGCGAACGAGACATCGGTCGGGTCGAATCCGGGGTCGACGTTCTGGAGCCGCACGAAACTCTCGATCAGCAGGCTCGCTCCGATCAGCAACATGAGGGCGAGTGCCACCTGGGCTACCACTAACGTTGCACGAACCTGCCTGCCCACTCTGGTCGTCGTGGCTCGAGCGTCGTTGCCGGCGAGGCTTATGCCCCGGATGTTGGCGAGTTGCGCCGCCGGCACCGCTCCGAAAATGACGCCGGTTGCCAAGGTGATGAGCAGTGTGAAGCCCAAGACGGTTCCGTCGATGGATACTTCGGTGAGGCGAGGCAAGTTGCCCGGATCGACGGCGACGAGTACTTGAATGGCGGCGGCGGCGACACCCACCCCCACTGCGCCGCCAACTATAGAAAGGAACAGGCTCTCGGTGAGCAGCTGGCGGGCGATTCGCGCCCGACTGGCTCCTAGGGCAGAGCGCAATGCGATCTCGCGGGTTCGAGACGTGGCCCGCGCCAACAGGAGATTTGCGACGTTGGCCGAGGCGATCAATAACAAAAAGCCAACGGCGCCGAGTAGCAGCTTCAGACGCGGTCCGACGTCTCCAATCGTGTGTGCGGTCAAAGGAATAAGGTTGCTGCGCAAACCCCTCCTCTGGGCCGAGGCGTTCTCGATGGCGTTCATCGCGTCTTGGGCTTGCGAAAGGCTCACGCCGTCGCGGAGCCGCGCGAGCGCATGGATCAAGTCCTGTGTGGGAATGTTGAGTTGGTACGGGTAGAGGATGTCAACGAGGTCAAAATTCAGTGCTTCGGGATACCGAAAATCGCGGGGCAGGACACCAACTACCGTGTATGGTTTTCCACTGAGCGTTATTCGTTTGCCGAGAATGTCCGGATCACCTCCCCAATGGCTGTGCCACAGGCGATAGCTCACAATCGCGACCGGTCCGGCGGCGGGCAGATCCTCCTCCACCGCAAAATTGCGTCCCACGACAGGCGACACGCGGAGCATCGGAAGGAAGCCGACCGATACGCCTGCGGCGTTGAGCCGCCGTGGATCTCCTTCGCCCACGAGGTCGAGAGTCCACTCGCTCACGGCGACCATCGGATCAAACACGGTGTTGCTTTCCTGCCACTCCGCAAAGACGGTCGGGAAGATGGGGCCGGTGGGAAAGCGTCCCTGTCGTCCTTCTAGCGTGCCGGCCACTACCACGAGTCGGTCTGAGTCGGGGTAGGGAAGCGGCCGCAACAGCACGCCGTTGACCACGCTGAAGATGGTAGTGCTGGCTCCGATGCCGAGTGCCATCGTGATCACGACGACGAGTGTGAACGACGGATTGCGGATGAACGTGCGCACGGCGAATCGAATGTCTTGAACGAATGTGCTCATATCCGGTCGGGTTTGTTTGATAGGACGAAGTCGATGAAAACGCTTCCGCTCCCACACTGCGTGTGGGATCACACCTCGGATGAATCCGATCAGGCTCCGAATCGGCGTTCTTGGGTTTCGGGACGCCAAGTGCCACAGTTCGGCCTCCCATTCCTCGATCCAATCGGAACGCCGCGGATGGGGAACGATGTGCGATGCGGCTCTCACCAGCAGCCGACTCATCCGGAGACCGGCGCGTGGCGGCCAGTCGTACGACGGCGTCATGTCCCGGCGTGCCTCGGCGTGAAGGGAGCGTTCAACGCCAACAACCGGGTGAGTGCGGCCGCCAACTCTTGGGATCCATTGGCGGTGATCCGGTAATACCGGCGGCGCGGCCGAGCCTCTTTGCGCGCCGTCGAGCCGGATTCCCAGTGAGCCGTGACGAAACCGCGTTCCTCCAATCGGCCGAGGGCCGGGTAGACTGTGCCGCTAGGCTGATCGGTAGCGGCCATGATCTCGAGGCCATACGCGTGTCCGTCGCGGACGGCTTTGAGGACGGCAAGGGTACCGAAGCCTAAGTTGCGTGGTTTCTTCGCCATACTATATAGAAGTTATAAGTAGTAGTTCTATTATACCAGCGGGGCCGTGTGAGGTTCCCTTGGGGGATGCTCAGCGGTGGACGTGACCGCAGAAAGTTAGGGACTCGGCCGGAGGCGGTGACGCGCGTCGCCGGCCCCCTCCCGTGCGAACCGCCGAACCAGCGACAGGCAGATCGACTGTCGCGAGGCGTATCCGAATTGTGGAGAAAACGGCTGGAGGGGTCGCATCCTTGCCCCGACCCTGACAAGTTTACGCTCCCGTATGATGCCCGGCTCCATGAGCCGGGCTGGAAGCGGGTTCGGGAGCTGCGGGGTTCGCCTCGCCGCGTGGTCCGTCCTTCATCATGGGCAACGAATGAGTCCAGCAACGCGAACATTTGCCGCGAGAACCAGTGGCCCCAGTGCGCCGGCCGGCCCCGCCCCGCCGGCTCCTGCCGTGCTGGGCGC
>JADFPO010000011.1:20179-51414 GCA_022562295.1 Gemmatimonadota bacterium | reverse complement strand
TGGCTGGTGAGTGGGTTGATCTTCTGGTGGCCTCTGCTCTGCCCCGTTCCCGAGCGGCCAAAGTTTCCGTTCCTGATGAAGATCGTCTACCTGGGATTGAACGTCGTTTTGTTAAGGCCGCCGTTCGTCATTCTCGTGTACAGCAAGTTCCCGGTATACGCGACCTACGAGCTAGCCCCGCCCATCGCGGGAACGTCGGCCCTCGACGACCAACAACTTGCCGGTGTGATCATGAAGGTTGGAAGCGCGTGGATCATGCTCGTGGCGATGACGGTGATGTTCGTGATGTGGCACCGCGCCCAGCAGCACGGTGCCACGCCGTCAACACCCTGAGCGAACGGTTACCGATCGCCTCCGCGTGTGGAGGTGGGCCGCTCAAATGTTGGTTCGGGGATGTCAGGATTGATGACCACATCGGAAATCACGAGCGCCTTCGTACGCTTGCCGGAATCGGTGATGAAATCTCTTCGCTCGACGAACGGATACCGGATCGACCCGAAGCGCATTGTTTCCCCCCAGATGAGGCGGTGCGTCGTTGTGAATCCCTCTTCGAGGTATGTCACTTCGGTTGGAAAGCCTTTTCCGGGTTCGAAGTAGTAGTGCCAGTTGTCCTGATGGTCGCCGACGCCCTCGCCAAAACTCACCGCCACGGTGTGATAGCCGTTGCGTGGCGGCGAAACCGCGCCTCGTTTCGGATCGGGCCGAAACTCGGCACCTGGCCGGCTCCGCATCCCGCGGTACGTGAGAAAAACCCCTTCGTCCCGCAATTTGTAAGGCAACCCGGGCCAGTACGATAGATCTCCCGCAACGTACGGCACTTCCCGCCAATCCTTGGCGGTGTCGGGCAGCAACACGCCGTCGAGGGCCGCCCACCCGGCCTGCCCGTCGAACCCCTGTGTGACGAAACCGTACGGCTCCCATCGCTCAACTCGAGCCTCGAGACCTTTCGGTCCCTTCTTGATCCACACGTACCGGGGGCGCGTTCTCTTGACGCGGCCGGAGAGTGTGTCGTAGAGAACGGTATTGACAGTGTACGTCGCCGATTGGAACCGCTCGTACGTTTCCATACCTCCAACCGAGTCGATCCACAGGCCGATGAGGGAATCGGCGATGACCTCCGGCGGAGAATCCGACACCGGCGCACGACCCACACGCGGCGACGCGATGGCGACCCACCCAATAGCGACCCCCACGAACAGACCGCTCGCCAATGAGGTAGCAGGACGGCCAGTTTGCATGTGCTTGCTCCTCCAAACGAGAATGCGGATATTAGGTGTAATTTCCCTTACGAGCAACTCCATTGCGATGAAAAGGTTCCCTGCCTTCGACCCGCCAGAATACGTCAGCTGGCGGCCCTACCCGGAACTCGCCGGCGAGTATTCGGAAACCTGGTCGGGTGATGCCCAACGCAGCGCCGTCATCGATGCGTTGAGTGTAACCCAGAAGCTGGACCTGTACCGCGGAATGGTGCGTACGCGGCTCCACGACATCGCGTTGAAACGCTGGGTCAAGCAGGGCGTGATCTCCAAGGCGTGGCTCGGTACCGGGGAAGAGGCGGTCACTATTGGCCCCGTCCACGCGCTGAACCGTGACGTGGACGTTGTCGCTCCGATGATTCGCAACGCGGGCGCCTGCTGCGAGATGGGGCTGTCCGTCGCCGACATGCTGCGGGGATACCTCGCTACGGCTGACTCGCCGTCTCAGGGTCGGGATGGCCACGTCGGATCGTTGCCCCTGCGAGTCCTGGAGCCGATATCGAACATCGGCAACATACCGCCGGTAACGGTGGGGATTGCCCTGTCGTTCCGTCTGCGGGGTGTTGTCGGCGTGGCGATGACGTGGGTTGGGGATGGCTCGGTAAAATCGGGACCCACCCACGAGGCATTCAATTTCGCAGCGGTGCAGGGACTGCCCGCGATTTTCATCATCCAGAACAATCAGGTGGCCTTGGGAACGCCGGTCGAGGTGCATCATCTCCCAGGCACCTTCGAGCGGTTGCACGAGGCCTACGGCATGGCCGGATGGTCGTTCGACGGCAACAACGTGTTGGACGCGTATGCCGCCACCAAGCTCGCCGCCGACCAGTGCCGGCGCGGCGAAGGCCCGGTCATGCTCTCGACGGAAACGTTCCGCATGGGTGGCCACGCGACCCACGACGAAAAGGAAGCGCGCCGAGTACTTCCGCCGGAGATGTTCCTCAAGTGGGGCGCCCGTGACCCGATCGGGATGTACGAGGAGTACCTCAAGGAGAACGAGAGCAGCGCCGAAGAACTGGAGGCAATCGAAACTGAGGTAGCGGACGAAATTGCCAGCGCGGCGGCTGAAGCGCTCGAGAGCCGAGCGTCCAACATGCCGGAGCCGGAATCCGCTGTCATTGGCGTGTACGCTGACTAGCGGGACTGGCCATCACGATGGGTGCCGCGACTGCATACAGCCGAAGGGAGGTGCCGCTGAAGGCGCGCGGCCAACACCCACCGATCACACCGACCGGCTAGAAGTAGTTCTGTGTCGCGATGATATACACCAGTATCCCGACAATGCCTACCGGCGCCAGGAATCGGATCAAGAATGCCCATATCGGCTTGAATACGGCCGGCACGCCTTCTGATTGAAACTCCGCCGCCGCCGCCTCTACGCCCCACCGGTACCCCACGAAGATGGCCAGTCCCAGCGATCCGATTGTGAGGGAATAATTCCCGAAGATAATGCTCATCAGCGAGAGAAAATCGGGGGCAGCCCCGGGCAGATCCGAGAGGAATGAAACTGCGCCCGACGCGAGCGCTGAGGGCACGCCGATGAGGAACGTGACGGTAGCGGTCGCCACCACCGCTTTTCCGCGGGACCATCCCCACTCGTCTATCACGTACGATACCGGAACCTCGAGCAAGGAGATCGTCGAGGTCAGGGCTGCGATGGCAAGAAGCAGAAAGAAGGCGGCACCGAACAGTTGCCCGGCCGGCAACTCGGCGAACAGGGTCGGCAGCACTTGAAATACCAGGCCCACACCGGACGAAGGACTGAGCCCGACGTGGAACAGGGCCGGAAAAATGATCAGGCCTGCGAGCAACGCAATGGCGGTATCGAGGAAGCAGATGATACCCACGGCGCTCACGAGGTTGACCTTCTTCGACACATAGCTGCCGTACGTAATCATCGCGCCCATCCCCAGGCTGAGCGAGAAAAAAGCCTGACCGAGCGCCGCCGGGAATGTCTGCGCCGAGATTTTGGAGAAATCCGGCGCTAGGTAGAAAGCGAGTCCGGCGCCCGCCCCGGACAGCGTGACGGAGCGGATTGCCAGGAGCACCAACAGGGCCAGCAGAGCGGGCATCAGAACTTTGGATACGCGCTCGATGCCGCCGGACACACCGCGCCATACGATGACGGCGGTGACGCCAAGGAACAGGAAGAGCAGCCCGACGCTCGCGGCGGGGTTGGCGACGAAACCACCAAAGATCTCCTGCGACTCGGACGCCGTGATGGCTTGAGAAAAGCTTCCCGTGACGGTCTTGAAGAAGTACCCGACCGTCCAGCCTGCGATCACGCCGTAAAACGACAAAATCGCGACACCGGTCACCACGCCGGTCAAGCCGACCAGCTTCCACAGGGTCCCAGGCGCCGTTGCCTTGAATGCGCCGACGGGATTCCGCTGGGTGTGGCGCCCGAGAGCGAGTTCGCCTAGCATCACGGCCGCACCGATGAGAAAGACGAACCCGAGGTAGATAAGGACAAACGCCGCGCCGCCGCCTTCACCGACGACGTATGGGAACCGCCAGATGTTTCCCAGCCCGATGGCGGAGCCGGATGCAGCGAGGATGAAACCGGTACGTGAACTCCACGAACCGCGTTGAGCAGATTCGTTTGGTGATGTCATCGGGAATCCCCGGCAGCAAAATTGACCTTACACTACAGCTTCCCAGCACGATGTCTAGGTTCGTCCCGATTCCCCAGCGTTCCGGATGTCTACGGTGCTCGTCCGTTGCCGTCGCTCAACTAGCCGATCCGCTCTCGGTCGCAGCCGGCTGCCTCGGGGGTGTACGAACTGGCGGTCCCGCTCTGGATGGAGGTTCCAGGTGGGCGCGAAATCGTTCGCACGGGGGTTTTCGATGGAGAATCGCGATCGGCGACGGCACGGGTCGCGAACGTCGCCACCCGGCCGCTTCAGGTCATCATCGACCGACGGGGAGACTTGCTTCTGAGGGTTGCGGCGCTGACCGAACGCCCTTAGCCGCCGCGATTGAGTCCCAGGCGCTGTCGATGACCTGCTTGGGTGCGGAGTGCTGTGTGGCCCACTCACGTGTGGCGACGCGCTCCAACATCAGTCGGACGAGTTGAAGCCAAACGTCGGTCCATAAGTAAGCTGGTCCGGCCCGCACCTCCCCGGACGACTTGCCGGAGGCAACCACCTTCTCCAATTCGAGGCGCATCTCCTCGTGCGCCTTCCGGCTTGCGTCGTCGAGGAGGCTCGTTGGTGGAGCTACGAACACTAGCTTGACCAGCGCAGCATCGGTGGCGGCGACCTCACCCCATCGCACCGCTATGTCCATCATGTGCTCACGGCAGGAGGCCTTGGACGGCGTTTCGCGCACGACCTGTGTGAACACGCGCACCGCTCCACGATAAATGTCGTTCAGTAATTGCTCTTTGCTCGTGAAGTGACGATAAATTGTCCCCTCCGCCACTCCGGCGCGGCGGGCCACCTGAGGCGTCGTGCTCGCGTGATAACCTTGTGATGTAAACAACTCCAACGCCGCCCGAACCAGTCGCTCACGGGTCTGCTTCGCGTCACGGCGACGAGGTTTTGGAGTCGTGTCTGGAGTGCCGGCGGGATTAGAGGTGTGAGGCATTGGTGGCAAGTATAACCTGGTGGGATCACCACATGTCAATGGCATGTTTTACGTTTCTTTTTCGCCGGTGCCTTGTGGATGAGCGCATGATGTGGCGCGGTAGCCAGAGGGTGCCTATTATTCGCGCTTCCTCAAACGAAGTGCGAGCGAAGTAACCGAATGCGAATGCTTGTCTTAGGAGCTGGCCGTCAGGGAACGGCGTGCGCTTTCGATTTGCTGCGGACTACCCAAGATCAGGTAACGCTGGCGGACAGTGCGGCGCCACGGTTGTCGCCGCTGTTACAGCAGTTCGAGGGAGACCGACTTCGATGCATCGAGCTGGATGTGCGCGATGCTGGAGCCGTGAGTCAGGCGTTCGTGGGCCACGACGCGGTAATGAGTGCGGTTCCCTACTACTTCAATCTCGAGCTCGCGCGACTCGCCGTCGATGCCGGCCTGCACTTCGCGGATCTGGGAGGCAACACTGAAATCGTGCGGCAGCAGCGGGCGCTGCACGAACAGGCGGTAAGTCAGGGTGTGACCATCTTGGCTGACTGCGGTCTCGCTCCGGGAATGGTCAACATCCTTGCCGCGGATGGTATTGGGCGGCTCGACTCCACCGACACGGTGAGGATCTTCGTCGGTGGTCTGCCACAACACCCGAAGCCTCCCCTGAACTACGAGATCGTTTACTCATTGGAGGGAGCACTCGATTACTACACCACACAGTCGTGGGTTTTGCGGAATGGCAGGCCGACTCAGGTGGCGCCTCTCACTGACGTCGAACCGGTCGATTTTCCGCCGCCGTTGGGAAGGCTCGAGGCGTTCCACACGGCGGGCGGCATCTCGACCATGCCGTGGGATTTCGAGGGCCGTGTCGATACGATGGAATACAAGACCCTGCGATATCCGGGTCACGCCGACCTCATGTCTGCGTTTTCCGAACTCGGCCTCTTGGCAGTGGAGCCGGTGGATATCAAGGGCACCTTGGTGCGCCCCCGCGATGTTTTCATCGCGGCCGTCGACTCGAAATTGCGGAATCCGGACGGGCTGGATTTGGTTGCGGTGAAGGTGGTGGTAAGGGGAACCAAGGCAGGCAAGCCGGCGCTCGTACGGTACGGCTTGCTGGATTACCACGACACGGAACTCGGGATCAGCGCAATGATGCGAACTACCGGATATTCCCTTTCGATAACGGGCCAGATGCAAGCCGCGGGGCAAGCGGGCCCGCCCGGATTCCACACCGCCTACGAGGCCGTTCCAGTCGAGCCCTACTTGAAGGAACTCCGCCGTCGGGGGATCAACGTCGAGGTGACGGAGTAGGCCCGTGGGGGATCTAGACTTTCGCGCCATCTGGGAGAACGACGCGGCTCCTTATGAGCAGTTTCTAGAAGGGGTCGAAAAAAATGAGTCGCTGTGGCGTGGCATTTACAAGACGGTGCACGTGCCCGATTGGGCGTTCGATTCGGCGTGCCAGCGGGGAAGGGGCGTGAGGCTGCTCGTCATCGCCGAAGACTGGTGCGGGGATGCGAGCAATACCGTTCCCATATTGGCCCGTTTGGGAGACGAGGCCGAGTGCCTCGAGATGCGCGTCGTGGAGCGCGATGCCAATCTCAGTCTCATGGATCAGTATCTCACCAACGGATCTCGCTCGATTCCCATCGTGATCGCGCTCGATGCGGGGTTCAACCAGCTCGGGCACTGGGGGCCCCGCCCCACCGAACTGCAACGCTGGGTGATCGCTAACAGGCCAACGATGACATCGAAGGAACTGTACCCCCAGGTGCGGCGTTGGTATGCCAAAGATCGCGGTGTCACGACCCTGCGCGAGGTGCTCGACCTTCTTGGTGGACAAGCAATCGCCGCGGAGTGACGGAGCGAAACTGTTCGTCGGGGCGTTCGGGAGCTGCTACGTATTGCGCGTCAAAAAGTCCACGTCGTATAGAAATGGGTGGCGACTCCGTCTGGGCCTACACCGACGGTGAACCCCGCGAGACCGGCGCGCCCGATCTGAAAGAAGAGTCCCGATCCGACGCCGACCTTCAGGCCGTTTGTCGTGACCTCGAAGTCCTCCCCGTCGACATCATCGAATACCCGTCCGGCGTCCAAGAATCCCAGCAAGCTCACCCGGTACAACGTTGGAATGGCAAACAGGGCATACCGGACGTCGATATTGGCGAAGAGCTTATCCCGGCCAAGCAGGCGGTTGTGCCGCAGGGCTCGATGCGTATCGCCTCCACCGATTCCCTCGGAAAATCGATCGCTCCCCTCGATCAGGTAGAACGACCCGACACGCGGCGAGCCGCTCATGATTTGAGCGACCACCCGTGCGCCGAGCTGTAACCGTGGTGACGGCGTGACGAACCCACGGGCGGACAACGTGGTCCGAGTGTACGACAAATCGCCGGCGATGCTCGAATCCGCAACGCCCCAAATCGCCTCGACCAACACGCCTCGTCCAGATGCTACCTCGTCGTCGCGGGTGTCGAATACGAGGCCCACACGCGCCGAGAAATCATCTGTGGGCACACCGATGGAAGGATCGCGGGTCAAGTCGGTCGCGAATACGCTGGGACCCGCGCGGGGCGCCAGCTTCCATCGCTCGATGTTCAGGCCGGCGAGGGCGCGCAGTGGGCCGACAAGTACCCGCTGCACCTCGGTGCGAGCGACGTATTGTGTCCGTACGGCCCTGTAGAAATTCGGCTGAGCGCCGGTAACGCTGTCAGAATCGAACAGCGTCGCGTTACCGATCCCCAAGTAATTGTCCTTGGCCCTGCGCCGTGCGGTAAGGCGAGCGCTCAATCTCCACCCGTTCGCGAGGCCGGGGGCGCGGCCCTCTAGTTTGATAAACCGGCTGCCTGAGGTCGAAGCGTGCCCGTCGAGCGAGATCGAGATGCGGTAGGGAGGCGGGCTGTCGAAGTCGCGGCTTCGAAGCGGTTGGACGAGCGCGAAATACGCTCCGACCAGGAGGCCTTCTTTGCCAGCGTAGAAGATCTTGGGGTAGAAAACATCGTACCAATAATCCAAATCCGGGCCCTCGCGCAGACCCGGGACCTGGGCGCTGGCGGGTAGGGACGCCGCCAACAGGAGCCCTGCTGCAATGCTAACCCTCCTCAACTAGCGTCTCTCGTAGAGGAAGGCTGTGTCGTGCCGCGCCGCAGTTGCGCCGTCGAACGCGGCGAATTGGCCGCCTGACCAGAGTGTGGCGGCGCCGAAATCTCCATTCTTGTTCACGGCGTAGAAGGTGAGACCAAAGGTGGGGCGGCCCTGATCGTCCAGTAGACGGGCCTCTGTTGTCGCCACCACGCGCCGGAGGGTCTCGAGTGCAGCGTCCGTCGGGCTCATGCCGCGGCGCATGTTTTCGACCGTGAGAAACGCGCCACACACCTTGATATTCGCCTCTCCCCGCCCCGTGGACCCGGCGGCCCCGATGTCGTTGTCGGTGTATTGGCCGGCGCCGATGATCGGCGAATCCCCGACGCGCCCGGGAATCTTCCACGAGAGTCCGCTGGTCGTCGTGACCGAAGAGATATCGCCGCGTGAGTTGACCGTGTTTATGTTGATGGTACCAGTCTCCCGTGCCACCATCCGCTCATCGTCTCCCACGTTGATCCAGTCGTCTGTCGCCCCACGGTTGGCCCGCCACCGGAGCCAGCGTTGCCGGCTGGCGTCCGTGAGGAGGTCCTCTTCCTTGAAACCGTACGACAGTGCGAACTGCTTGGCACCCTCGCCGACCAGCATGATGTGATCGGTGTACAGCAGGACGTATTTGGCCACCACGCTGGGGGTCTTGATCCCCTCGAGCGCTCCGACGGCCCCGGCTCGCCGTGACGGGCCATGCATGCAGGAGGAATCCAATTGGACGACACCGTGCTCGTTGGGGAGACCGCCGTAGCCGACGCTCTGATCGTTGGGGTCGAGTTCCTGAATCTTGACCCCTTCTATGGCCGCATCGAGCGTATCCGTCCCCTCGATCAAGAGCCGTCCCGCCAGTTCGACGCCGCGTAGCCCGTTGCCGGAGGCGACAGCGACATTCTTGGCGGCCTGAGGTATGCGGATTGCTGGGAAGCCCGGATTTCGTGTCAGGGGCACGCCCAGAGTGGCGCCTGCTGCGACGCCGGAAGCGGCGCCGAGAAACTCGCGGCGGGAGACGGAGTCTTGCATGGCCGTACCTCCGGTAGATGAGGGTGATCGAGTGTGCCTCGGGATTTAATGGGACGCTGCGCGGATAGCAACTTGCTCGAGCCCTATGGCCCACGTACCCTTCATCGTTCACGCCGCTCTGCTCGACCCATCGAATCGCTGGTCGGGAGGATGCGGATCCGTTGGGGCGTCGAGAGGTATCGTTCAGCTGCCCATCATGCATTCCTACAGTCGGCTGGATCGTGGTAGCGATGCAGGCGTAACGATGGCCGACCGCGCGTCGCAAGTTCGCGAGAGCCAACTTCTCTCCATCGTCTTGCCGGTCCACAACGAGCGGGAGAACCTCGCCCCGCTCTTCGCAGAGATCGCAGGCGCGTTCGGCGACGTTCCTTACGAGATCGTAGCGGTGGATGACGGATCGACGGACGGCTCGTTGCAGGAACTCGAGAGATTGGCCGGCCAGTTCAATCGAGTACGTGTGGTTTCCTGCGAACGGCGCACCGGCCAGAGTGCGGCAATCTTCGCCGGCGTAGATGCCGCCGCGGGCGAGTGGATCCTCACGATGGACTCGGACGGCCAAAACGACCCGGCGGATGGGCGTCGCCTCGTCCGGACGCTGGCGGACACGGGTCGTGCCACGGTGGTGATCGGCCGTCGGCTCCGGCGCGTCGACGGTTGGTGGAAACGAGTGCAAAGTCGCGTGGCCAATGCGTTCCGTAACGCGATCACCGGAGAGTCGGTGCGCGACACTGGATGCTCCCTGCGCGTGATGCGCCGATCCGCTCTGCTCCAACTCCCGAGGTTCGACGGTATGCATCGTTTCCTACCGACGCTGCTCCGGACCCTGGGGGAGCATGTCTTGGAGGTTGACGTTGCACACAGGCGCCGCCTCTACGGACAGAGCAAGTACGGCATGTGGGACAGATTGGGCGTAGGACTCCTGGGTGTCATTCGGGTCCGGGGGTTGGTGAAGAGGCACCGCCAAGTCGGACCGCGACGGGCGGGAACCCCGCCGAAGAGGGAGGTTTACTAGTACCTTTCTCGCCATGACCACAACGCCTTTCGGACGCTTCTTCCTCCCGGGCCCCACCGAGGTCCACCCAGATGTGTTGGTCCTCATGACTCGGCCGATGATCGCCCACCGCGGACGCGCCATGAGCAACCTGCTCGCAGGCATGCTGAATCCCTTGCGGGCACTCTTCCGCACGGAGTGCCACCCATTGATAGGCACGTGCTCTGCAACGGCCTTCATGGAGATGGCGGTGCGATCGGGGATTCGAAGTCGGGTGCTCTCGCTCGTCTCAGGCTCGTTCGGAAAACGCTTCGCCGCAATCGCTCAAGCGTGTGGGCGCGACGTCGTCACCCTCGAAGTGGCGCCTGGAAAGACGGTCGATCCAGACATGCTTCGAGATGCACTGATTCGGACTGAGGTCGACGCAGTGACCTTGGTTCATTCGGAGACCTCGACCGGGGCATTGGCTCCCCTGGAACAGCTGGCCGAGGTTGTTCATGAATTCGACGGCGTCATGTTGTTGGTGGACGCGGTGACTTCGCTGGCCGGGTGTCCCGTAGAAACCGACGCATGGAAACTCGATTTCGTGTTGACGGGTTCACAAAAAGCGCTTGCTTTGCCACCGGGATTGGCCCTGGCCGCGCACTCCGATCGGATGATCGAGCGGGCGAAGTCGGTGCCTGAGCGTGGCGGGTACCTCGACATCGTGTCCTATGCGGAGGCGGCCGAGAACAACCAACCCACCAACACGCCGTGCGTCTCGCTGCTGTACGCGCTCGACGGGCAGCTGAAACGCAATGAGAGCGCGGGTGGGGTGGAAGCGCGGTGGCAGCGGCATCGGGAGATGCTAGAGGCCATGGAGCGTTGGGTAGACCAAAAAGGGCATGATCTCGGGATGAGCTACCTTCCTGCTAAAGACAGACGGAGTTGGACGGTGTCGTGCCTCAACGTGCGTGAGGGGACGGGCCGAACGATTCAGCACGCTATGGCCGATCGCGGGTGGACCATCGCCTCGGGGTACGGCGAACTCAAACACCACACCATACGCATCGGACACATGGGGGACCACACCGTTTCCGAGCTCGAGGAATTGCTCGGGGTCCTGGAGGAGGTCGCTGCGTGACGTTCGTGGTCGTAGTGGCTGACAACATAGACGAGGAAGGTCTCCAGCTGTTGAGGAGTGACCCGGATTTTGAGGTGATCTCCACGGCGGGTTCGTCGGAGCGGCTGAAGGAAGTGATATCGCGGGCGCACGCATTGCTCGTCCGCTCGAGCACGAAGGTGACGGAGAAACTGTTGGGGAAGGCGCCGCTGCTCCGGGTGGTTGCGCGTGCCGGCATCGGCGTCGACAACATCGATGTCACGGCGGCGACGCGCCGCGGGATCGCCGTCATCAACGCACCCGGTGCCAACACCGTGAGCGCCGCCGAGCACGCGTTTGCGTTGCTGTTGGCGCTGGTGCGCAAGATCCCGTGGGCCCAGGAAAGCCTCCGAGGTGGCGAGTGGGAGCGGAAGCGGTACGCCGGAACGGAGCTGCGCGGCAAGGTCCTGGGCTTGGTCGGGCTTGGCCGGATCGGTGCGCACGTGGCTGGAATTGCGCGAGCGTTCGGGATGGAGGTGATTGCATACGACCCACTCCTCTCAGCTTCTCGTGCCAAGCAGTGCGGTGTGCAGCTGGCACGGCTCGACGACCTCCTGGCAAGCGCGGATGTGATTTCGCTGCACGCTCCGCTGAACGACGAGACGAGGCACTTGTTGAACCACCATCGGTTCGGCCTCATGAAGCCGACGAGCGTGGTTGTGAATACGGCCAGGGGCGGACTGATCGACGACCATGCGCTGGTCGAGGCTATCGAGGCCGGTAAGTTGGCAGGGGCCGCGCTCGACGTGTTCGATCCGGAACCGCTACCGGCCGATTCGCCGCTGCGTACATGCGATCGCATCATTCTCACGCCCCACCTGGCGGCTTCAACCCAAGAGGCGCAGGTCCGCGTTGCCGTGGAGATCAGTAGGTCGATCCGCACGGCGCTGACCACCGGTGATATCGGCGGTGCCCTGAACATTCCAGGCGTTACGAGCGAGGTATTGGCCCGCTCCCGATCGGAGCTCGACCTGTCTCGCCGCGTCGGGAGGATCGCGGCGGCGGTGGCACAGGAGCCGATCCAATCGCTCGAGGTCGACTACGGGGGCAAGGACGATGGTGCTCCCAAACCGATCATGCTCGCGGCGGTGGAGGGTGTGCTTCGCGCGATGGGAGTCGACCGAGTGAGCTTGGTCAACGCCTCCGTTTTGGCCGAAGAGCGGGGCATTTCCGTATCGCGTCGGATCGGGAAGCCGGGTGGCGGTTTTGAAACAACGGTCGGGGTCACGGTGCAGACGGCGCACCGCAAAACGACGGTGGTGGGCGCAATGGTGGGTCCGGACAAAAGTCGAGTCATTCGAATCGACGACTACGAGGTGGACATCGTCCCCGAGGGCGCTCTGCTCATTCTCAAAAACCGCGATGTGCCGGGCGTGATCGGTCGCGTCGGGACCGTGCTGGGTGGGAGTGACATCAATATCGGATCCTATCACCAGGCGCGACTCGACCGCGAGGGAGCGGAGGCCCTGGCGACGATTGCAGTGGATCAATTGCCGTCCCCAGAGGTGCTCAAGCAGTTGCAAGACCTTCCCGACCTCATCGAAGTGCATGTCGTGCATCTGGATGGCCGTGGGTGACGCGACACCCTCGAACGCCATCTTCAGGTGGGGAGCCTAACTGGAAATGACAAGGCGGTCCCCGTAGCAGTGACTCCCTCTTAGAGGCTGCAGCCCACCTTACGTTTTCTGGAGCACCGGCGGTGCTAGATTACCCGCGACCATGAACCGTACACCGGACGCCCGACAGGCATACGACCCTCAGGTGGTCGAGAAGAAATGGCGTGAGCGCTGGGAGGAGCGACGCACCAACGCCGTGGATCTCGCCAACGCCGCCAATCCGTATTTCAACCTCATGATGTTTCCGTATCCGTCTGCTGAGGGACTACATGTTGGCAACGTCTTCGCGTTCGTGGGCAGCGATATCCACGGTCGAACCCGACGGCTCCAGGGGTATGACGTGTTTGAGCCCCTCGGTTTCGACGCTTTTGGGATTCATTCGGAAAACTACGCGCTCAAGGTCAACACCCATCCAGCGAAGCTGATCCCCAAGAACATTGAGCGATTCCGGCGGCAGTTGAAGCGTATCGGGCTTATGGTGGATTGGGACCATGAAATCTCGACAACGGATCCCGCCTACTACAAGTGGACTCAGTGGATCTTTGTCCAACTGTTCAAGGCTGGGCTCGCGGAAAGAAAAAAGGCCCCGGTCAACTGGTGTCCAGAATGCAAGACCGTACTCGCCAACGAGCAAGTCATCGATGGATGCTGCGAGCGGCATCCGGAGACCAAGGTCCACCAGCGCTTTCTGGAGCAGTGGTTCTTCGCGATCACCAAATACGCGCAGCGCCTGCTCGACAATCTCGAGATTGAGGACTGGTCCGAGTCGACCCGTCGCATGCAGGCCAACTGGATCGGGCGCTCGGAAGGTGCGGAGCTGATTTTCAAGGGCCCCGGTGGCGAGGCGATTCCCGTGTACACAACTCGGCCGGATACGATCTTCGGAGCCACGTGGATCGTGCTGGCGCCAGAGCATCCCCTCGTCGATGCGTGCACGGGTCCGGAGCAGCGAAGCACCGTGGATGACTACCGCCGTCAAGCAGCGGAAAAAGACCTCGTCAGCCGCAAGGTCGGCGAAAAGGTGAAGACCGGCGTCTTCGCGGGGACTTACGCGGAGAATCCTGCCACGGGTGAGCGGGTGCCGATCTGGATCGCGGATTACGTCCTAATGGAGTACGGCACGGGGGCGATCATGGCCGTGCCGGCGCATGACGAACGCGATTTTGAGTTTGCGACCCAGTTCGATCTCCCCATCGTTCCGGTAGTGCAGCCGGATGTCTCCGTTAAGAACCGCGAACTCCCGGTGGTGACATGGGATGGCACGCTCATCAACAGCGGTCAGTTCGACGGCATGGGGTGTCGGGAGGCGGTGAAGGCGATCACATCGTGGTTGGCAGATAAGGGGCGTGGAAGGGCCCAAGTCCAGTATCGCTTGCACGATTGGTGCATTTCGCGCCAGCGGTACTGGGGACCGCCGATTCCCATCATCCACTGCGACGCGTGCGGTCCGGTCGCCGTGCCCGACGAGGATTTGCCGGTCCTGCTCCCCGAGATCGACGACTTCCGGCCCGACGAGAGTGATGTTTCCCCCCTGGCACGGCACGAGGAGTGGTTCCGCGTACCCTGCCCTCAGTGCGGCGCGAAGGCGAGACGAGAAACCGACGTGTCCGACACGTTCCTCGACTCCGCCTGGTATTTCATGCGGTATCCGTCGACTGATTTTACGGATCGCGCGTTCGACCCCGAGCTGACGGAGCGCTGGCTACCAGTGTCGCAATACATCGGTGGCAACGAACACGCGGTGCTCCACCTGTTGTACTCGCGATTCGTCACCATGGCGCTTTACGATCTGGGACTCATCGGCTTCGAACGACCCTACCGGCGGTTTCGGGCTCACGGCACGATCGTTCGCGACGGAAACAAGATGTCCAAGTCGCGAGGGAATGTCGTCATCCCTGATGAATACATCGAACGGTGGGGAGCTGACACGTTCCGGATGTACCTCATGTTCCTCGGCCCGTATCAAGAGGGTGGGGACTTTCGCGCTGAGGGCATCGCGGGCATCCGGCGCTTTCTCGACAAGCTGTGGAGCGCCGTATGCGCGGCCGAGTCTTCGACTGAGACCCTTGGCGACGCCGCGATTCAGCGCAAGCTGCATCAGACCATCAAGAAAGTCACCGACGACATCGAGGGATTGCGCTACAACACCGCGATCGCGGCGTTGATGGAATATCTCAATGTGCTCAGGGCTGGCGCGGCTGGCGATCCGGGCGTCGATGCCGTGGAACCTTTGGTGTTGATGCTGGCGCCGTTCGCTCCCCATTTGGCCGAACAGTGTTGGGAGCTAATCGGGCACCAAGACAGTGTGTTCAACGCAGCTTGGCCCGAGTTCGACGAGGCGAGCGCGCGAGAAGACGTGATCGAGCTCGTGGTACAGGTGAACGGGCGAGTGCGCGGACGAATTACCGCTGCCCGTGACGTCACGAAAGACGAGGCGCTGGCGCTAGCGCTTGCCGACGAAGCCGTGCAGCGGCATGTGACCGGCAAAGAAGTCAAGCAGGTGATCTTTGTTCCGGGTAGGCTAACAAACATCGTGTTGCGTGATTGAGGTTTGACCATGCTGTCTCTTCGTTCGCTTGCTCTCGTCCTCGTTCCAGCAGCACCGCTGACAACCCAGCAATCGATCAGTGTGTACATCTCCGCAGACATGGAAGGGGTGGCGGCGATCAGTGCCACCGACGACCCACTCGGCAGGCGACTGATGACGGCCGAGGTCAACGCCGCGATCGCCGGAGCGTTTGATGCGGGCGCGACCCGCGTTGTGGTGAACGACGCGCATGGCGGTCACAACAATCTGATCCAGACCGATCTCGACCCGCGCGTGACCTTCTTGCGGGGTGACCTCAAACCGTACGGAATGATGCAGGGCCTCGACAGTACGTTCACGGCGGTGTTGTTCGTGGGGTACCACGGCAAAGCGCGCAGCCGGGGCGGGTTCCTTGCCCACACGGGTTCCGGCCGCACCGCCGATCTCCGCGTCAACGGGACATCGATCGGCGAGGGAGGGATGAACGCGCTGTACGCGGCATGGTATGGCGTGCCCGTTGTCTTCATCAGCGGCGACAGCCTGGCAGTCTCACAGCTCGAGGCGCTGGTGCCCGACGTGGGATCCGCCGTCGTGAAGACTGGCATCTGGAACCGGGCCGTTCGGAGCCTGACGCCCGATTCGGCGCGAGCCGCGATTCGGAGAGGGGTTACCGCAGCCCTCGGCCGTGCGCCTTCGGTGCAGCCCGTCGCGGCACCCCCTTTTCGTGTCGAGTTGTCCTACACCGACGCGCTATACGCGGATATCGCCGAGGGCATCCCGTCGGTGGATCGGGTCGATGCCACTACAGTGGGGTTTACTGTCGACGAGTATCCCGCGGCGTACAGGATGATCAGGGTGTTGTATAAGCATCTGACACAGTGAGTAGCGAGTGGTGAGTAGTGAAGTAGTGAGACGATCCGCTTCTTGTACCCCAAGCGGCACCATCATCTAATCTTGCGTGCCGTATCAATCAGCCAATGTCCACGACTCACCACTCACGACTCACGACTCACTGACTGCGACCCAGAGGCCCGTCCGAGCATCTATACATTCGACATGATGACAGCCGTAACTGCCTCGCTGGACGACATAGCGATTCAGCGAGCTAAAGCAGGTGATATCCACGCTTTAGAGCGGGTTTACCGGGCCTACCAGGGCACCGTGTACAACCTGGCTCGGCGCATGTGCCGCTCGCGTGAAGACGCCGAAGACGTGCTCCAAGAGACGTTTCTGGAGGTGTGCCTCAGCATCGGGAAGTTCCGGGGTGCGGAGCCGGGCAGCCTCACGGCATGGATCAAGCGGATCGCGGCGAGTAAGGCCCTCATGAAGATTCGGAGGGCCAAGTACCGGGACACGGACGAGTTTTTCGAAGACGCGGCGCCGGCGCCGGAAACCGGAGATGTTGGTTTGAGAATGGATCTGGAAGCCGTGATGTGCCGGTTGTCGGATACTGCACGAGCGGTCGTCTGGCTGCACGACATCGAAGGATATACTCACGAGGACATTGCTGAGCTGATGGGAAAGAGTGTGAGCTTTTCGAAATCCCAACTGTCACGAGCGCATACGCGCCTACGCAAATGGCTCAGCGGGGAGGCCCGATGCTGATTCACTGCACGATGGATGAATTGTTGGCCATTCGGGATGGTGAGGGGTCACAGGCGGCGTCACGTCACCTAGACGAATGCGATGAATGCAGCCACGAACTCAATTTACTGCACCAGCGAGTGGCGGCCTTGAAGACGATGCCGACCCTGAATCCACCTCGGGATCGGTGGTCGGTGGTGAGGGACGAGGTTTTGGCGGGGCGGGCCAAGAAACGTCGCCAATTCGTAGGCTGGCTCGGGGCCGCCGCCGCGGCGTCGGTGATGCTGACGCTGGGGGTGGGGCAGCTGGTGGTGTCGGCAGCCCGGGAACCCGATCCGCTCGCCGAACTGGTCAATGAAGCCCAGTCGCTCGAGCAAGCGCTTCGCGTGTTCCGTCCCGAGTCACGGGTCATGAGCGGCCGGGTAGCAACGGCGGTCGCAGCGTTGGAAGATCGGCTCTTCGCCCTCGAGGTGCGATTCGGACGTGCGCAGCAGCGGCGTGCCTCGAGGGAGCAGGTCATTCGCCTGTGGGAAGAACGAGTGGGTTTGATGGGTGCGTTGGTCGAGGTCCGCCGGGCGCCGGTCACGTACGTAGGTTTTTGATCGATGGATACAGCACGATAGGAGTTTGCATCATGAATAGCATGAGGCTCATATGGATGGTCACGGCCCTCACGATGGGATTGGGAGCGCCGATGGCCGCGCAGGAACGGGAGAGCCGACGGGAAAAAGAACGGCGCGTGCAGGAACTCCGCTCACAACTGCGCGAACTCGAGCGCGAGCTGGGACGGTCTGGAGTGTCGACGTTTTTCGGACCGAACCTGCTCACGTTCTCGTCCAACCGAGCGCGACTCGGCGCGTGGGTGCGCACGGCGGCAGATGAGGAAACCGATCGGATCGGGGCGTATCTCGAGTCGATCGATCCCGGTAGCGCGGCGGAAGAGGCCGGTTTGGAGGCGGGTGACATTATCGTCTCATTCGAGGGCGAGCAGCTCACGGGCCGCTACCCCCCGGCCGATGCCGATGAGTCTGAGCCGGCGATCAAGATGATCGATCTGCTGAAGGACTATGATCCCGGCGACGAGGTCACCGTAGAATATCGGCGCGGCGACCGCACCCAGAGCACCGTCGTCACCCTTGATCGCGACGACGGGGTGATCGGGTCGCGGTTGTTCATCGGAGGGCCCGGTGCCTTCGACTTCAACTTCGAGCGGCCCAGGATCGAGCTTGGTCTGACCCCGCGCGCCGACGACGTGCGAGTTCAGTTGAGAGGTCCCGGTTCCGGTGGCGGCTTCACGGTGCTGTCGATCATCGGAGACGTCTGGTCGGACATCGAGCTGGTGGGTTTGAACGAGGATCTCGGAAGGTATTTCGGAACCGAAGAGGGGCTGCTCGTCATTGCTCCGCCGAGCCACGCAGGCGTCGAACTTCAGAGCGGGGACGTGATCCTGAGTATCGATGGACGGGAGCCAAGGAGACCCTCGCAAGCCCTTCGGATCCTGCGCTCGTACGAGGAAGGGGAAACCGTCAATCTCGAGATCATGCGCGATCGGAGTCGGATGACCCTGTCGATCAAAGTGCCGGAACGGGAAAACAACTTCTTTGGTTCGGGCTGGAATGGACGCTGGGAGGTCGATTCGCATCGACACTAGCGACCCAAACCCCTTGTCTCAGGGGGGCTGAAGGTGGGGGCGGGCCGCGCCCCCCCCTCCTGCTTTTCTAGAGGCTTCTCAGACCCATTGGATTTTTCCCTCCGGGTCCGTTGCCGGAAAAGGGTTGGTCGGGACACCACCAGATCGATTCGTCCCTTGCATAACTGTACGATATATCTTAGCATTGAATAATAAGATATATCGTCACGATATATCGTTACGATATATCGAGGCAGCGGCTTTGGCCGGGGAGGAATGATGAGAGGACGCGCTTTTTGCTTTGGCTTCGATCCCATGGACTGGGTCTGGGCAGGCCCCACAGGCCACCATCGGCGCCGACGGCGCCGCAGGCAGTGGTTTGGGTCGGGCGACATGAAATACGTGATTCTGAAGCTGTTGCGGGACAAGCCCATGCACGGCTACGAGGTGATGAAGGCGTTAGAGGAGCAGACGCGCGGGTATTACAAGCCGTCTCCAGGGACCGTCTACCCGACGCTCCAGTGGCTCGAAGACGAAGGGCTGGTCAAGAGCGACGACCGCGATGGAAAGAGGGTCTATGCCATTGCGGACGCGGGCCGGGAGTTCCTGGACGAGAACAAGTCCAACGTCGAAGACATCTTCGACCGGGTCGACGAGATGATCGACCACCTTGTGGGAGACCCGATGCCCGACGTAAACAGGGCGGTGGGCAGCCTCGTCAGCCAGGTATACCGCAGCTCGTGGCGGCTGCGCGGAGACAAAGAGAAGCGGGAGAAGATCTCGGCGGTGCTCGAAGACGCGCTGCGGCAGCTAGAGGCGCTTTCGGCCTGAAAGAGAATTGAATCTCGGGTGTGGTGGCCGTCCGTGCTACGAGTTCCGCAAATCCGAATACAGCCAATGGGTGCCCATGAAAAAAGCCCCCCGGGGTAGAGTGTCCCGGAAGGCGACGAGGTGCCCATCAACGACACATCAAATCAAAAACCGGTGGCAGGTAGCCCTTTCCTGCGTCTCGTCTTGCGGCTTTTCTTGGCGGGTGGTCCTGGCCTGAAGCCGCTCGGCTCCCGCGGCTTCGGTTGGGACTTGACGAAATCGATAGTTTTTGTGGATGGAATCCGGAAAGAGAAAACGGTTTTCCCCCCGACGTTGGTGATGGCAAAGTCGCCAACCGTGATAATGTCCATGCCGATCAACACCTGTGAGTCGCCCAGATCACCCAAAGCAACCTGGACATTTTGGGCAGCCGTGTTATTCCGAAGCAGGATGTTGACGAGGAATGTGTTGGTGCGTTTCTCGCTACCAACAGCGCGTAGGGTAGTTATGCCGATCGGCTTGAGGCCGCATGCGTCTACTACCTCCTGCGATATGAGGGTGTTCGTTGCTCCCGTATCCCAGATCGCTTGGAACTTTTTATATGGTAATTGCTGGCCTTGGGGAACAACGGCCGGGTCAGGTGCGGCACATACGAAGCATTCGGTAACCAGATCGCGCAGTAGAACGTTAGCTGTGAGGGTGAACGCCCGAAACTGCTGCGGCCTCACTCGGCGAAGACTACGCGGGAATGGAACGTCTGAGTATGTGCGTTGTCGCCGGGCTCAACCTTCTGGACCAGGAACGTACCGAGTTCTTCGGACTTGCTTGTTTCAGACACGGCGTTGGCCTGGTCATCGTATACGCCGATCACCTTACGATTCTTGATGACGACGAACCGACCGTCGTGCTCTTTGACTAGCTGGGATTGATGGGCGAGATAATACTCAAACTCGCGCTCTAGGGGGCTTTTCATGCCTGCCTCTTGTGAAACCATTCACAAATGTAACTAGTAGTCCAGTATTTCGGCCTTGTATCCGCGTTGTCAAGGTTGGTACCCCATTTGCGGCTTATCGGCACGTGTCCCCGCATACTTGAGGGCACTTCGTTGCCCCTCCTTACCTGGAGGGGGCTACCCGTGTTAGTGGCGACGAATCAGATTTTTTCGGACCCAGAAGAGGAGCATTTGTTGTGCTCGCTTCCGTCCTCTTTGGTCAATCACCCGATCAATTAGGCGTTCTGGTATCGAACGGGCTTGGAGCCAGCCTTGGCACTCTTGGAGTATCTGAATTTCCTCGCCAGCCAATAGTTCTCCACTCTCATGGATTGGATAGTCGACCCCTGGTCCAACCCGGATGTTTACGTTCGTCGCCGGCGATCCAATCCACCGAGTCGGAGCTTTGACATCGACGCTCTTACAGGAATCTGGCTCCGTTTCCTGTCCCAGAGCGAAGCCTGTGGCTGGCATCTACTATGGTGTTCTTGTCCCCCGCTCGACCCCGATAGTAAGGCTCCCCCATGTCAAGCACACGCGACACCCTCAAGCCCGGCGTCTATCTGCTGGCCGTGGATACGCTACCTCGTGATCCGAAAGGATCGACCAGCGGTGTTCTGCCAGTACGTGGATCCAGGGGATTTTGCGTTCATTCTTCATCCGATCGGACAAGAGGTTTTGCAGTGATTTTCAGTGCCGGCATTCGGAGGAGCTACTTTGCGCCGAGTCCGGCGATACCACCAGCGAGGAGTGCCCTTCGTATCAAGCGTCCCGATGTCGTGTTCTCAGCTCGGTCAACGCGCGCTTTACGTAAATGCGCGTCATCTCCTTGCGCCATGCCAATCCGAAATCCGTGTTGTCCATCGGCTTCGTTGGTTTGAACGCCGCATGCGCCGCCGCCGCGATCACATCGTCGTCGAGCGTCGAACCCACGATCAGCTGTGACGCGTCGGTCATCGGCTTGGGATAGCTCGCCACTCCTCCCAACACGATCCGCGCGTCTTGGACTTCGCTCTCGTTCCATTCGAGGTACACGGCGACACCTAAGACCGGGAAGTCAAACGCACCGCGCCGTCGCAGTTTCAAATACATGGCGTCCCACCCGTTTGGAGCCGGGAGTTTGACGCCGACCAAGATCTCTTCTGGTCGCTTGGTGAGGAATTCGATTCCGTCATCATGGTAAAAGCCCGCGGCGGGTACCTGCCGCTCGCCATCGGCGCCGACGAGCGTGTATTGGGCGTCGAGGGCCACCATGACCGGCGCCACGTCGCTCGATGATACTGCCCAACAGCGGGGGCTGCTCGGCGCCACCCAACACACGGTGCCGTCTTTCTTCATGCAGAAGTCGATCGATTTCCGCCACTCGTAGGACTGATTGTAGTAGTTACATCGCGTGTCGAGACAGAGGTTGCCGCCCAAGGTTCCCATGTTGCGAAGCAAGGGGGTGCTCACCAACCCCGCGGCGCCGGCGATGGCGCTATGAGTGGTGCGCAAACGCGGCTGCGTCGCGACCTCTGTGAGCGTCAATCCCGCGCCGAGGAATGGTGCGTCACTCTCTAGCGAGATCTGGCCCAGTTCGTCGATCCCGCCAAGAGCGATGACCGTCTTGGGTTCTTCGTGGCGCCGCTTCATGTTGGGATATAGGTCTGTTCCGCCCGCGACGTACTGGCTCCGCGGGCCGGCGTTCTGCTTCATGCGCAGCGCCTCGTCTATCGACGCTGGCTGAAGGTATTCGAACGCTGGAAGCCTCAGCATTTAGTGTTGCCGCTCCGGCTGCGCTACCGCCGCCGCTTTTGCGTCTTCATCCGAGGGACGTATTGCCTTGCCATCACCGCCTTCCCAAGGTGGTGGTACCCGGGTCGGGTCGGGCCAGGGGATCTCGGGGAAGTGGGTCGGTCCATAGCGACCCCCCCCCTCCTTCCCGTTTGCCTTGCGTTTGAGCGCGGTCAACACTTTCTCCGGGGTGATCGGCACCTCGTCCACACGAACCCCCACGGCGTCGTATACCGCGTTCGCCACTGCGGGCATGATGGGCAAGAGCGGCCCTTGCCCCACCTCCTTGGCTCCGAACGGACCGTTGGGGTCGGGGTCGGTCACGAGATAGGTCTCGACCTCGCACATCTCCAGCGTGGTCGGGCTCTTGTACTCGAGCATGCTGGGGCACTTGTGCACCACGCGGCGGTTTGCGCGGTACGCCATTTCCTCCATGAGCGCCTCGCCCAGGCCCATGTACACGCTTCCTTCCACCTGGCCCATCACCGTCGTGGGATTGATGCACTGACCGATGTCGTGTGCGATCCACACCTTCGGCACCCGAACGATGCCGGAATCGGGCTCCACGTGCACCTCGACGACGGCGGCGCTGTACGAATACGCCGGCGACGGCCCCACTCCGCTGCCGCGGTACCGTCCGGCACTCGCCGGCGGGGTGTACGATCCCACGGTCCCGATTGTTCCAACGGCCGCCTCGGCGGCCTGCACCGCCTCGGCGAAAGTCGTTCCGGTTTCGGGGTTCTCGCCATCGAACACGCGGGACTCGGCAAAGACCAAGCGACTAGTGGGCACGTCGAGTTGTTTGGCCACCTCCGGCGCGATCAACTCTCGTGCCCGCTCGGCCGCCTGAAGCGCTGCGTTGCCCGACATGAGCGTGACACGGCTCGAGTAACTGCCGAGATCGACCGGTGTGAGATCCGTGTCGGCCGTGACAACGCGAATTTCAAACGGATCGACGCCCAGCACCTCGGCGACGATGTAAGCCAGGACGGAGTCAGAGCCCTGACCGATATCCGTTGACCCACAAAACACCGTGACGCCGCCACTGCGGTCACACTGTAGCTGCACGCCGGAATGCGGCATGTTGTTCCAGTAGATCGGGAGTCCGGCGCCGCTTATGTAGCTCGAGCACGCGATGCCCACACCGCGGCCGTGCGGAAGCCGGCGGAATCTTTCCTTCCAGTTCGATCCCGTGACCACCTTGTTGATGCATTCGGCCAGACCCATCGACCCGACCCGCAGGTAGTTCGCCGTGAGCGAATCGGCGGGAACCAAATGTTTGAGGCGCATGTCCGCGGGATCCAGTTTTAGCTGCTCCGCGATTTTGTCCATCTGCACCTCGAGCGCAAACCGCGGTTGCGGCGTGCCGTGGCCGCGCTTCGGACCACACGGGGGTTTGTTCGTAAACGCGCGCGCCCCCTCGAACTTGTACCGGTCGACTTGATAGGTCACCGTCTGCAACGCGCCTGTGTAGTACGTGCTCGCGACGCCGTACGAACCGTAGCCGCCGCCGTCGAGCGCCGTACGGAAATGCATCGCCGTGATGTGTCCGTCCTTGGTCACACCGGTCCGAACCCACATGTGGGTCGGGTGCCGCCCACGGTGACAGTAGAACACTTCTTCGCGAGTCAGTGTGGCCTTGACCGGACGGCCTGTCATCATGGCGAGTTTGGAAACGACGATTTCATGACTGAAGGGGTCGCTCTTGCCGCCGAACCCGCCGCCGTTGGGACACGCGATCACACGTATCCGTGACGCCGGCATCTCGAGCACTTTTTCCAGCGCGATGTGCACGTAGTGCGGGGTTTGCGTGGAACTCCACAAGGTCAACCGGTGGTCGGCGGAATACATGGCTACCGCCGCGTGCTGTTCTATCGGTAGGTGTGTGCTCCCCTCGTAGAAGAAAAGATCCTCTCGAACGAGATGGGCCGCGTCGAAGCCGTCTGCTACGGTGCCAAACTCGAGACTGATGAGCTTGTGCAGATTGCCCGAGTCGCCATAGTCGTGGATTCGCGGCTCTGGATTCGCGAGGGCGTCCTCGACGGAAGTGATCTCCCGGAGTTGCTCGTATTCCACATCGATGAGATGGATCGCCTCACCAGCGATTTCCTCGGACACGGCCGCTACCGCGGCGACCGGATCACCGATGAACCGAACGGTGTCCAGAGCCAGCGCATGTTCGTCTTGGCTGACGGGAAGAATGCCGAACGGTATCGGTAGGTCCGTTCCCGTCAGGACACCGAGGACTCCCGCTTCTTTTTCAGCCCGAGACGTATCGATCCGGATGATCCGGGCGTGAGCATGGGGGCTTCGGAGGGTCTTGCAGTACACCATCTGCGGGAAGCTGAGATCGTCGGCGAAGAGGGTCTCTCCCGTCACCTTGGGTGTGGCGTCGACCTTGCGCTGCGCGCGTCCGACGACGCGCAGGCCGTTACCGTCAGACTTCGCCATAGAGTGACTTCTCTGCGGGTCGGGCGTCTTCCCCCCTCATGCGAGCCGCCGCGAGTTCGACGGCCTCGTAAATCTTGATGTATCCCGTGCAGCGGCAGAGATTGCCGGCCAAGGCGTCCTTGATCTCATCTCGCGAAGGCTCGGCGTTCCCGTTGAGAAGGGCTTCGGCAGTCAGCAGAAACCCCGGGGTGCAGTAGCCGCATTGTGCGGCGCCCATCTCCGCAAACGCTTCCTGCAGTGGATGCAGCCCGGCAGCGCTGGCCATTCCCTCTACGGTCCGCACGGAGCGTCCCGCGCAAGCGAGGCCGAGCACGAGGCACGAGAGTACAGGTCGGCCGTCTACCAAGAGCGCACATGTTCCACATTCCCCGAGTTCGCATCCATGCTTGGTGCCGGTCAATCGAAGATCTTCGCGGAGAACCTCGAGCAGGGTCTTGTGCGGTGCAAAGGCGACTTCGGTGTGTTCGCCGTTGAGCTCGAATGAGATGTGCGCTTTTGTGAGAGGGCCCTTACGGTTCTTCGCCAAACAAGAACTCCCTGGTCTTCTCGGTGAGAAGTTGCTTCGCCTTCGGATCCAAGACATTCAGCGCAAAGTGGTTGATGATCGCCGTCTGCTCCTTCAGCCACTCTTGCCAGCAATCGTTGCACACGGTGTCGTAGATCCGCGATCCGAGATCGCCGGGGAGTGGAGTGGCCGGCATCCGGTTTCCGGAGCGGTCGCATCGTGTGCACGTCCATTCGGTCATGGCGGAAATCTAACCTTGCGCTCGAACCGGCGCGACGTCAGCTTGTTCGCTTCATGCGCCCTCGCGATCCATCTTTTGGCTTGTGCGGCTCCTGCCGCTACCGCCGGGAAGTGATCGGCCGGCTGGGTGCGACGTATTTGTTGTGCCGGCGGTCGGAATCCGACTCCAACTATCCCAAGTATCCCCGCTTGCCCTTGTTGCGCTGTGCGGGTTACGAGGAGGGGGAGGGGGAGGAGCCGGAGTCGCCGGAAACCTGAACGGAATTCCAGCAGTCGGCGCTCGGAGGTGACGATGGAACTTCGGCTGAACGAGGAGATGATCGCGGCTCTGCGGGAAACCCCCGAGCTGCCGGACAACCTCCGCGCGTGCATCGACGACGCACACGCGGAGAGCGACGCATTCGTCGTGACGGTCGATGACGACGAGCAGATGGCGTTGACGGAACTGTGCGAGTGGTATGTCCGCAAAGATCCGGAGACCGACGAGCTGACGAAACAGGGCCGGATATTCGACGCAATCGTGCAGCTCGTTATCGATGCTGACTTGGCGCAGTGAGTAGGGGTCAGGCATCAGGTGTGAGGGAGTCACACCAACACAACCCAGACCTGGAACCCGACCCCTGAAACCTGGCACTGTTTGACAAAGAGGTCTCGCAATGGGCCGACTAATCCTACTGAGTTTATTGTGGCTTCCATCCACGGCCGTCGCTCAAGAAAAGGTGGCCATCCAGATGCCCGGTTCGCTCGACGGTCTGCCGTTTTCGGCCGCAGTTCGTGTGGGTGACATCCTCTATCTTTCCGGGCAGATCGGTTTCCTTCCGGGGACGCGTGAGTTGGCGGCTGGCGGGGTAGGCCCTGAGACGCGCCAGACTTGGAGAACATCAAGGCGGTGCTGGAACACGCCGGGAGTTCGATGGACCGAGTGGTGAAGTGCACCGTGTTTCTCGTCCGCATGGCGGACTATGAGGCGGTGAACGAGGTATACGCAACGTTTTTCCCGAAGGATCCGCCGGCGAGGTCTGCCGTGGCGGGAAGCGGTCTGGCTTTTGGCGCAAAGGTGGAAATCGAGTGCATCGCGCTGGCAGGGCGATAGCCGGACCCGAACGGCGAAGGTAGCCGTCGATTCCTGGGCAGCCCGTCGCATTCCTTACGTCAACAGTTTGGTGACTCCGGTGTCGCTCACCTCCGGCGTCATGGCGGTCGCCGGATTGTCGTTTTGCGTCAGGGCCTCTGCCATGGCCGCGGCCACGTCTCTCGCCCGTGAGGCGGAAGCGAAGCCGAGTACGGTGGAGCCGGATCCGGAAGTCGTGACACCGTAGGCACCGGCGGCGCGCCCGGCGTGGATGGCCTGGTCGAGTCCCGGTATGAGGTCTTTTCGGTACGGCAAGGCGATTTCGTCCTGCATTCCAAACTCGATCAATTCACCGTCGCCGTTTGCGAGACCGGCCACGAGCGCGGCAGCTCGTGAGGCCTGCGCAACCGCTTTCTCCCGCACGACGTTTTCCGGCAGGACGGCGCGCGCGGCGCCCGTTTCCACCAACTGCTGCGGAACGGCGAGTGCAACGCGTACGTCCGAGTGGATCGTCAGTTTGGTGGGACGAGCGGCTGAGAGCACGAGTCCGCCGTACACGGCCGGCCCCGCATTGTCAGGATGTCCCTCGGCCGACGCGGCGCGCGCGAACACCTCGTCGAGTTGCAGGCGACCGTCGCGGGCCAACTGCTCGAGTGTCACGGCGGCGACGCGCGCCGCGGCGGACGACCCGAGCCCTCGGCTCACGGGTATGTCAGACCGGGCAATCAGGTGGAACCGGTCGGTGAGCCCGCAGGCAGAAAGGTGTGCCACCATCACGTCGCTTCCGGGTTTCACGGTCGCCAGCTCACCGGCGTACTCAGGGGCTCCGGGCCCCGGTACCAAGCTTGCTTCGAGCCAGAGATCGAGCGCGAGGCCCAGGCAATCGAAGCCGGCGCCCAAGTTGGAGGTGGAGGCTGGCACGCGGACAGTTGGCGACAAGAAGGACGACACCTTCGAGATGAGGGACAGGGAAAGGTATGGAAGAAGGAGTGAGGAGGGAGGAGTTGGGTGGTAGCCTCCTCCCTCTCCCCTCCGCCCTGCTCCCTCGATTCACTCGTGCCGCAACGCCTCGATGGGGTCGAGGAGAGAGGCGCGTCGGGCGGGCCACAGCCCGAAAAAGATCCCAATCACGGCGCTGAATACGAAAGCCACGACGACAGCCTGCGGCGACACGACCGTCGCCCATCCCTGCAGCTTCGCGAGCGCGACGGCCCCGCCGGCTCCCGCCAGGATGCCCACGATGCCGCCCAACATGCACAGTGTGACGGCTTCCACGAGAAACTGCAGCATGATGTTGCTTCGAGTCGCACCCAGAGCCTTCCTCACGCCGATTTCTCGTGTCCGCTCCGTCACTGAAACGAGCATGATGTTCATGATGCCGATGCCGCCTACCAGCAGGCTCACTGCGGCGATGCCGGCGAGGAGGAATGTGAAGGTCTGGGTGGTTTCCTGAGCGGTGCTGAGGAATTCCGTGCGATTGCGAATTTGAAAATCGTTCGGCGCGCCGGGCTGAATGCCGTGCTCGCGGCGCAACACTCGCTCGATGCCGATCATTGCGACGTTCATCGAATCCGGGTGTAGGACCTGGACGTTGATCGAGCGCAGCCGGTCGGTGCCGAACACGCGGAACTGTCCGGTCTTCAGGGGCACGAGGATCTGCTCGTCAGGATTGCTGAACCCTTGGGCGCCCTTCTCAGCGAGTATGCCGATGATCTCGAACGGAATTCCGCGGATCGAGATCTGCTGGCCGATCATCGCCGCTCCGTTGGTCTCGAGCATGTCGGGGACGCCGTAACCCAGCACCGCCACGCGCCGGCGCGAGTCGTCGTCTCCGTAGGTGAACATGCTGCCCGCCTCGATATCGTAGTTGTTGACTTCAGGATAATCAGCGGTGGTGGCCAGCACGTTCACATTGATGTTGCGATTGCCGTACTTCACTTGCTGATTCCGGGACAGTTCGGGAACCACCGCCTTCAAGGCATAGCCGTCCCGTCGCAATGCGTCGGCGTCGTCCGTGGTGAGGCTCACGCGATCTTGGCTGGCAACGCCCCGCCGAAAACTCTGGCCGGCATACACCGAGAGCAGATCGGTTCCCAGTCTCTGAATCTGTTCCTCGACCGCCCGCTGGGCGCCCGTTCCGAGCGCAACCATCGTGATGACAGCCCCGACGCCGATCACGATTCCGAGCATCGTCAGGAACGATCGCAGCTTGTTCGCCACGATCGACTGAAACGCGACCTGTAGGATCTCACCCGAGAGCATTAGCGGCCTCTTCCTCTATCGCCGACTGCTACGGACGCCCGGAAGTCCGCCGCCACCCGTCATGCGTTCGATTCGCTCCTGCATTTGTCGCTGGCTCTGAACCAGGCTGGCACTTGGCAGGATCAACACGTCATCGTCTTGGTCGAGTCCCGACACGACCTCGGCGTAATCGAGGTCCGTGAGGCCCGTCTGAATTGGCACGGCCACCGGTCCCGTCTCCGTCATGACGAAAACGATGTAGTTTCCGCCGAATTGGAAGTTGTCGACCTGGCGTCGGCCGCGTCCGCCAGCGCCGCGTTCGCCAAAACCTTCACCCCCCCCCTCTCCACCAGGGCGGCGGAATCCCCCGTCGCCACGTTGTCCGCCGAACCCGCCGCCCCCCCCCGCCCCACCCGCGCGCATAACCCGGCGCATGATGGCCTGCTCATCGGAAGACAGCGATTGAAAGGCCTGCGGTCCGCCACCCTGCGAAAATTTATCGACGATAGGTTGGACCTGCTCGCGGGTGAGTCCCGCGGGCAGTTCAACTGTTTGTCCCCTCAGCGTGACCGTGTTTTCCTCGCCGGCACCCGCTTCGCCGTTGGCCGTCGCACCGCCCAGGGAACTCCGGCGTTCGTCACTTGTGCTGGACCGTGCCGCCGCGAGTTGTTGCTGGACGACTTCCATGTCCAACCCCAGCACGCTTGCGGCCGACGCGATGTCTCGCTGGGTCCGCAGCGCCGCGTTGGGTATGGCCAGGACTCGCTGGCGCTCGCCGACATGAATCTCCACCTCCGCGTTCATCCCGGGTCGCAGTATGCCGCGGTCGTTGGCGATGCGGATCAGTACCGGGAACATGGTCACATTTTGCTGCTCGAGCGCCTGAGGCTCAATCTTGAGCACTCGGCCGCGGAACGGTTGGTTGGGATACGCGTCCACCGTAATCGTGACCTCGAGCTGCGGCTGTACCTTCCCGATGTCCGTCTCGTCCACCAGGGTCCGAACCTGTACCGTGTCGAGGTTGGCCATCTTCATCAACACGCTGCCTCCCCCCACTTCGCGGGTGGCAGACGATATGACGGTACCAACCTCGACATTCCGCTCGAGAATCACTCCAGTCGCCGGGGCTCTCACCTCGGTGTCCTCGAAAGCGATTTTCGCGTCTTCGAGCGAACGCTGCGCCCGCACGAGTTGCGCGTTGGCGTTGGCGCGTGACAGACGGGCCGCTTCGAACTCTTGTTCCGCGATCGATTGCGTTTCGTAGAGCGCCTCGGCACGCCGCAACTGAGATTCCGCGTTCGCCAGTGATGCTTCCGCAACGTCGATGTCGGCCTCGGCCTGCATGAGGCCGTTGCTCGGCACGCGCGGGTCCACTCTCACCAGCATGCTGCCACGCTGCACCACGTCTCCGGTTTCGGCGAGTACGTCGATGATCTCGCCGGACGCCTTCGACTTCACCTCCACGGTTTGAATCGGCTCGACCGTACCGGCCGCACTGACCGACACGACGATGTCGCGAGCCGTAACCGGGACGAGCTGGTAGACCGGCAGCTCGATTTCCTCCTCGCACCCGGCCAGCACGGCGAGCGCAAGGAATGGCACGACGTGATGGGGGAGTGATCGATGACTGTTCATGCGGTTTTCTCGGTTGTGAAGTCCTGCTCGACGAGACCATCGAGTAGGTGGATCTGCCTCGTGGCGTGGGCTGCGATATCACGTTCGTGGGTGATGACCACGATGGTTTGACCGGCCTCATGAAGGCCTTCGAACACCTCCATGATCTCTTGGCTCGTGTGGCTGTCCAGGTTGCCGGTAGGCTCGTCAGCGAGGAGGATGCTTGGGTTGTTGACCAGCGCCCGTGCAATCGCGACGCGCTGCCGTTGGCCGCCCGATAGCTCAGTCGGTTTGTGCTGCATGCGATCCCCGAGACCCACCCGCTCCATGACGGCGACTGCCCGTTCGTGGCGGGCCTTGGCTTTGACTCCGGCGTAGATCAATGGAAGCTCCACATTGTGAAGCGACGTGGCCCGCGGCAGCAGATTGAACGTCTGAAAGACGAATCCGATCTCTTTGTTGCGAATGCGTGCGAGTTCGTCGTCGTCCAGCTCGCTGACCTTCTGACTGTTGAGCCAATACTCCCCGCCGGTAGGAGTGTCCAGGCATCCCAAGAGATTCATGAGTGTCGATTTGCCCGAACCGGACGGACCCATGATGGCGGTGAACTCGTTTCGCCGGATCTGTAAGCTGACGTCTCTCAGGGCTCGCACCACTTCGCTGCCGAGGTGGTAATCGCGGCTCAGCTTATGAGTCAGAATGATGACATCCGGCGTAGGAATATCGCCCGTGCGGAAGTCCACAGCCTGCGGTTGTCCGGTCATATCTCTCTCCCCACGATTGCTTCGATCTGAGCCTTGGCCAGTAGGTAGTCCAATCGGGCCTCCACGGCATCCACTTCGGCCTGGTCGAGATTCACCTGGGAGGTCATCACGTCGACAATGGTCCCAGCCCCCAGGCGATAGCGCTGTTGTTGCACGCGGAGGTCCTCCTCGGCGGCTGCAAAGCTCGCTCCGGCGATGTCCAGTCGAAGACGTGCTGACTGGAGCGCCGCGAACTGCTGGGTCAACTCCGCGTTGACCTGGCGGCGGGTGTCCTCGATCCGTGATTCGGCGACGTCCA
>JADFPO010000011.1:16496-20081 GCA_022562295.1 Gemmatimonadota bacterium | reverse complement strand
CGGCGGCTGCAAAGCTCGCTCCGGCGATGTCCAGTCGAAGACGTGCTGACTGGAGCGCCGCGAACTGCTGGGTCAACTCCGCGTTGACCTGGCGGCGGGTGTCCTCGATCCGTGATTCGGCGACGTCCAGCCGTACCGCAGACTGCGCGATGCCGGTCTCTCGACCGAATCCCTGAAAGATGTTCCACGACAGGTTCAACCGCCCCGTCCAGCTGCCGTTTAGTGCGTCGAGTTGCGATCCCGCCACGGAGCGCGAGTAGGATGCCGTGACTGACGGGAAATAGGCCGCGCGCGACACGCCGACTTGCGCGTCGGCGGCGCGGGCCGCGGCGATCGCTTGCCGCACGCTGGGTCCGCTTTCGAGCGCCTCGACCCGCAGTGCGGTCGTGTCGATCTCCACGATCAACCCGCTCGCCGAGTCGGACACTGCCCTGACCAGACCGTCGTGTCCGATGAGGCGCGCGAGGTTGGCAGACGCCGTGGCGAGCGACGTTTGCGCATTGATGAGCTGGAGCTGCGCGTTTGCTTGCTCGACAAACGATCGCAACGTGTCGGAACGAATGGCGCTGCCGGCGGCCAGACGGTCTCGCGAAACTTGCAACTGACGTTCCGCCCTCGTGATGCGCGTTTCCGACACCCGGACCAATTCTTCTCCGGCAAGCGCGCTGAAAAAGGCCTGTTTGGTTTGCAGGATGACCTGGAATTCTTGTGAAATGTAGGTGGCCTCGACGCCGTGCAGATCCGCGCCCCGCGCACGTGATTGGGCATTTCGGCGGAACCCGTCGAACAGGGTGTACGAGGCCGTCAAGGAGCCATTAACCGACGTGGCCGACCCAGAAACCGAGCGCTGAGTTTGCTCGTCAAACCGGTTGGTCGAGTTGGCGCTCCAGCCGGTGCTGCCGCGCAACGTCGGTAGCCAGTCGCTCACCGTCTCACGCCTCGTCGCTTGTGCGATGCGAATGTCCCCCAGCGCCTGAGTGATGGTCGGGCTGTACCGCATGGCGAGCGTGATCGCCTCATCCAGTGTGACGATGGCAGTTTGAGCCGATGTCGGCTGCGAAACCGACCCAGCCGCGACCACGAGCGCGGCGGCCGCCGATAACATTCTGAGCATTTTCATCAGTTCTCGAGTGAGGATCCTACTTGCGTCGCCGGCTCGCCCGCTCGGCCCGGATGCTGTCATCCCTGGAAATCATCTGTCGGTATACCTCCACCTGACGTTCGTCCAGCGCGTCGACGATTTCCGCCCTCGTGCCCTGGCGGATCTCTTCCAGTTTCCGACCACGCTCGTCCCACAGCTCGTGCACGCCACTACGCCATTCTTGGAGTATCACCTCGATCGACGTGCGCTGCTCCGCGGTGAGATTCAACTTCTCCTGCAGTACCTCTTCGTACGGGCGACGGGGCCTTCTGGATTCGGTTTCGTTGCGGTCTGCCAGAGCGGACGCGGTGCCGCCGACGATCAACCCGGCCACGAACACCGCGAGGAGCAAGCCACTGGCGACAAGTTTGGATCTATTCATCTCTGCACTCCCCTTCGGTGGACATCCACCGCTCGGGTTCCGTTAGCGTTCGTAGGACAGCGCCAGGACGATGTCGATGTCCGGCGGGTTCGGTGCAGCTACCAACAGCAATGTGGCCGACTGCGTCGTCGTGGTCTGTAGCGCGTCGTCGATCGTGACTTCCTCGAAGGGGGAACTCCCGCCGACGGAGATCGTGATCGCCACTGCCAACACCACGATGGCCGCGGCTGCCGCAAGCCCCGGTCGGGCCCAAGCGCTCAGCACCTCCCAGCCATCGCCCCGGAACAACGAGCGGTCCCCGACGCGGGCTGCCGCCATCACGCCATCTACGAACTCCTGGTTGTCGATAGGCTGGAGCGCTTCCCGCAATGCGGCTCCCAAATCGTGCAACGGCCTGTGGTCGAAGGGCGATGATCTCATACGACTTCCTCCTTCCAATGGTGCTGCCAGGTCACGAGTGCCGTTCGTAAGCGCCGGCGTGCATGAAAAACGTCCGACCGCACCGTCCCCTGAGGTATATCCAAGATTTCCGCAATCTGCGCGTGCGAGTACCCCTCGACATCGAACAGGGTCACTGCGAGTCGCTGCCGCTCCGGCAACAGGGCCAAGGCCCTGCGGAACGCCGCCAGGAACGCCCAGCGGTCCGTTTCGACGTCGGGTCCGGGGCCCCCGCCGCTGGTAGCCTCCGACAGTTCGTCGGCCGCACGAACCTTGCGCCGCCGCCGCCTGTCCGCGGCCGCATTGGCCACGATACGCATGAGCCACGGCCCGAAGGGTCGGCTGGGGTCGTAGCGGCCTAGGTGCCTCAAGGCGGACAGAAAGGCGTCCTGGGCGGCATCGTCGCCATCGTCCGGATCGGCCAGCACTGCACGCGCTACCCGCCTGGCCTGGGGGGTATACCGCTCCACCAGCTGGCCGAAAGCCTCCAGATCACCCGCGGTTGCCCTCGCCGCCAAGATCGATTCTTCCACATCCCTCTTACGTGCTGGATTTGGGTCCTGTTGACGATTTCCGGCCTCCGTGGGAGGACTATGACCTTTCCAGCTCACGGCCGACCCCCTGCCCCCTGTCCGGGCGCGCTCAAGGGCATGGGGGAAACACCACCGCTATGGCGATCACCACTGCATTTGATGCTATGCGTTTCATTGCGTCCTCACTTTTGTATCCTCACCTTTCACCTAGTGTCCACCGCACCATCGCGCAGCGGACGTCTCACAGGGATAGAGCGGTCTACGGCTCCATTTGTTAAGCATAAGATGCCTACCAGGCGGAATCGAGGTATGAGGGGCGGGAGGCGATGGGGGCCAAGACGCCCATTCTCATGCCGCTCCGAGCCCCAAGTGGTGTTCCTCGGGCCGCAGGGCCTCGATAAGGAACTGGATGTGCTCGTCGAGCGGGACGCCCAGCTCATCCACCCCCAGCAAGATGTCCTCCCGGTTTACGCCCCGGGCAAAGCCCTTGTCTTTCAGCTTCTTCTTTACGCTTTTGACTTGGAGGTCGTTGAGGCTCTTGGACGGCCTCACCAGGGCGCAGGCGATGAGGAATCCGCACAACTCGTCGACCGCGAAGAGTGCCCTTGCCATCAATGAGTCTCGAGGTACGCCGCAATATGTCGCGTGCCCCAAGATCGCCCGACACGCGGGTTCAGGGAGCCCACGTTGGCGCAGCACGCCGACACCGAATGCGGGGTGCTCCTCCGTCGGCGAGTGTGCGTCGTTGGGGTATTTCTCGTAGTCGAAGTCGTGCAGCAGACCCACCAGGCCCCAGGTTTCTTCGTCCTCGCCGTACCTTCCCGCGTATGCCCGCATCGCGATCTCGACGGAGCGCATGTGCCGTCGGAGGCTTTCGGACTGGGTGTATTCGTGCATCAGCGCCAACGCGTCATCTCGCATCATCCGAACGTCACTCCAGAACCCAATGTTCCAACCAATACTGCAAGACGATGAGCGGCCACAGGGACCGTGCGTGATTGGCCTCCCCGCGGCGGTGCTCCTCAAGAAGTTGGCGGATTGGCAGAGTGGGCAACACCCCCTGGCTCACGATTTTCCGGGGGTCCAGCAAC
>JADFPO010000011.1:0-16398 GCA_022562295.1 Gemmatimonadota bacterium | reverse complement strand
TGCAAGACGATGAGCGGCCACAGGGACCGTGCGTGATTGGCCTCCCCGCGGCGGTGCTCCTCAAGAAGTTGGCGGATTGGCAGAGTGGGCAACACCCCCTGGCTCACGATTTTCCGGGGGTCCAGCAACCGGTCCACTTCCTCGCGGAGGCCTTGATTGATCCACGAGGCTATGGGAACGCTCAGCCCACGCTTTCTGCGCCGAACCACCCATGGAGGGAGGATTTCGGCGGCGACCGCTTTGAGGAGGGGTTTGGTGCGCCATCCGTCGATAACGAACTGGGGCGGCAGACCCGCGGCAAAGCCTCTGACATACGGATCGAGGAACGGGCTGCGGGTCTCCAGGGAAACCAGCATGGAGGCGCGGTCCAGTTTCACCAGCAGGCCGTCGCGAAGGTAGGTCTGGAAATCGAGTGCTCGTGCCCCGGCAACCGCGTCGGCCTCTTCGATCCGGGGTAGTGCTTCGATCACCTCAGCCGCGCGATCGGCCTCCAAATGCGGGAGCCACCCGGTCCCGAACCACGCCACGTGCCGCTGGCGCCAGCCCTCCCCGGCATGCGCCGCCAACCGTTGGAGCAAGAAAGGGAGCGTGTTTGGCCGATGGGTGGCGGCCGTCCGGGATGTGGCCGTCTGCAACGCGCGGTGGAACCATTCCGGCAGGCCGCGGACGGCAGCCGCTGCACGATGGCCGATGTAGGTTGGATACCCGCCGAACAGCTCGTCGGCTCCCTCGCCGGTAAGCACGACGCCGACGTGATTCTTGGCCTCGCGCGAAACGAGGTACGTGGGGAGCAAAGCGGGATCGGCTAGCGGCTCGGCCATCCCTTGCACCAGGACCTGCAGCGCCTCCGCCAGCTGCCGCTCGCCGACTTCGATCTCGAAGTGGCGTGTCCTCAGCGCCGTCGCTATTCGGCTGGCCGCCGGCCCCTCATCGTAGGCTGAGTTGTCGAATGACGCAGTGAAGGTGGTGAGCCCGCCCCCCCCCACGGCGTGGCGCTGAGCGAGCGCGGTTATCAGCGCGGAATCGACGCCGCCGCTCGCGAAGACGCCCACGGGCACGTCGGCTGTCATCTGCTTGCTCACTGCGTCCTCGAGCAATCCGCGCAAGACACGGCGGGCTGCGGGCATGGACGGCGGCACGGCTACGATTGGAGTCGCGATGGTGTGTCGTGTGAGTGAGCCGTCCGGGCCGAACGTCAAACTGACCCCAGCCGGAACCTTGCGAATGCTTCGGAACATGGTTCGGGGCTCTCGCACGTATCCGAGAGCGAGAAACTCAGAGAGCGCGAGGTCGTCGAGCTCGCGACTGAAATCCGGATGGATGAGAAGGGCCTGGATCTCCGACGCGAACCACAGCTCACCGGAGCGCTCGGTGTAGAACAGTGGTTTCTCCCCGGCGCGATCGCGGGCCAGCAGCAATGTCCGGCTGGCGGGGCTCCACCACGCCAGGGCGAACATGCCGTCCGCGGCGTCCAATCCAGATGGGCCCTCGGCACACAGCAGCGGCACCAGCGGCTCGACATCGCAGCGGGAGCGGTAGGGATACTGGCGGAATCGAGCCCGAAGCGCGGCGGCGTTATAGATCTCGCCGTTGCACACGAGCCATGAAGCTCGCGACGGAGGTGCAAATGGTTGGTTGGCTCGAACCCGCCGATCTACGATGCGCAGTCGTTCGGCGCCAAGTGCGGCGTGTTCGCAATCAATCGTGCCGGTGTCATCGGGTCCGCGATGCTCGAGGAGCGTTCCCATTCGGCCGAGCAGGGCGCGGTACTGGAGCGGGCGCCCCGAGAGCGACACCATGCCGTAGATCCCACACACAACGCCCGTCCCGCGAACTCAGCCTGCCGGCTCGGGCCGCTCCGGCAATGCGCGGCGCGTGGCCAGGTCGGAGCGGCTACAGGGGCCGTAGGCCGCGAACTTCCGGTTTTCCATGATGAGTGGCGCGCGCGCACGCATGGCGTCGCGCACGCGTGTGTCATCGCTTCGAACCACGAATACGGTTGGGCGGGGGCACTCCGCGAGCGCGGTGAGCCACCAATCCGCTGGACGCAACGGCGATCCTCGGAGGCCGGTCCAGCGCGAGTAGGTGCGGGTGAGAAAGTTCGAGGTGAGCTCCGAGCCGTCGGTGGACGACAAGATCAACGTGCGCCGGAGGTAGAAGGGAAGGGAAAGGGGATACGCGCCGACGGTCACGACGTCGGTCTCGTCGGTGAGTACTCGTTCGATCGCGTGGCTCAGTTCGCGCGCCGAGCGGTCGCTGCCGATCGCGTCCATGAGTCGAGAGCTCACAATAGGGATCGATGCGATCGGCACGCAGAGGGCGAGCACCGCAACTCCGGTGCGGTGCGCCGCCGCGTAGGTAGCTGCTCCGGCGGCTATGCAAATGGCACCGAGCGGGACGGCGGTTGAGGGTATCGCTTGCATCACCGCGCCGTTCAGATCGAGCAGCCTGCCCACGATGAGGTTCGCGAAAAGGATCACCACACCGATTGCCCCGAGCGCCAGACCGGCAAATTTCGTCGTGGGGACCCGCATGCGCGATCCGGTTAGAACCTGAGCGGCCAGCAGACCGATGGCTGGAATCAGCGGAAGCAAGTACTGCGGCCGTTTCGAATGGGATAGGGAGAAGAAAACCAAAGGCACCACCACCCAGAGCAAGAACAACATCATATGCCGGTCCCACTGACCGGACGACTCGCGCAGGGCGCGGCCCTCCTTCCAAGCAGCGAACAGCGCCACCGACCACGGGAATGCTCCCGTTACGAGGATCGGAAGGAAGTACCAAACGGGTCCGGTGCGTTGCAGCTCGTCGGTGGTGAGTCGCATTACCGTTTCGGTCACCAAGACGTAGCGGAGAAAATCCGGTACCACGCGCGACATCGCCAGCACCCACGGCAGCAGAATTGCGACAAACAGAAGCACCCCGACGAGATCCCACATCGCGTCCCACCGCCGCCGCCATCCCAGATATGGGGCGATCACCATCAGTGGGATGGCGATCGCGATGGGACCCTTGGTCAAGGTTCCACATGCCATGGCGGCCCATGCCACGACGGTCCACCATGCGCCGGGTCGCTGCTGCGCGGTGCCCGCCTCGCGCTGGGGTGCTTCCGCCGCCAGAAAGAAGCAGAGGATCGACAGCACGACAAAAAAGGTGAGGGCGCTGTCGAATATCACGGTTCTCGCGAATGCGAGCGTCAAGGGAGTCGCTCCAGTCGCTGCCGCCGCGATCAAACCTCCGGCTGGGCCGAAGCTGAGCCAACCGAACCAGCCGACCAGCGCCAGAGTTGCCAGGGTGAACAAGAGGGACGGCAGGCGCACCGCGAATTCCGTGGGGCCGAAGACCTCAATGGCGGCCGCCCCGGCCGCGAAGTACAACACGGGCTTATCGAGGTATGGAAGTTCGTTCAGCCGTGGCACGACATAGTCGTTCGATGAGGCCATCTCCCGCGCCACCTCGGCGTTTCGCCCCTCGTCGGGATCCAGTAGTGGATATCCGCTGATGCGGAACGTGAGGCCCACGAGCATGACGAAGATCGCGGCGATGAGCCAACGATCCGGACGCAACCGATTCATGGAGCGGTCCCGTTCGGCATGGGAGACCCGATCAATGCGACCCGGGCGGTTTGGGTGGAGCTTCCGGTGCCAAGGCTACCGTGATCGGCACGAAAGAGGCTACCTCGCCGTCGATCGAGATCTCAAACGTGTACGTGCCTGCGTCATCGAACGGTACGTCGAACAGCAGCACGGTGCCGGCCTCGATTTCTACGATCCCAGCCGGTGGTTCGGCGAAGGTCACCGTTCCGTCACCACTGATGACCTCCTCTCCGTCCTCATTGACGAGGCGAATATTCACGGCATGCTCGCCGATCTCGGTGCGGCGCCCCTTCAGGCGCATCACGAGGTGGAGGCGGGGGTGAACCACGGGGAACTCATGTACCCAGATGTGCTCGAAAATGCCGAGGACGGACAGCTTGCCGTATTGGTCGATGATCGCGTAATCGCACACAAGCGCCAGATCGATCTTCACGGTTTCCTCATGTAGGTAGTGCTACACCGTGGAAGACGGGCACAGCGTCGTGATGGGACACTCCTCACATTTCGGCTTGCGCGCGCGGCAAGTTTGACGTCCGTGCTCGATCATGAGGTGGGGGAACAGCGTCCAGTCCTTCTTCGGTACGACATCCACGAGGTCGCGTTCGATCTTTACAGGGTCTTGCTTGGTGGTGAGCTTGAGGCGGTTGGTTATGCGTTTGACGTGTGTGTCCACGACGATGCCCTCGTCGATGCCGAACGCATTGCCGAGTACCACGTTGGCAGTCTTCCTCCCCACGCCCGCAAGGGCATTGAGTTCGTCCATTGTGCGAGGCACCTCGCCGCCGTGTCGTTCCACGAGCGCCTGTGCCATGGCCAGAATGGAGCGCGTCTTGTTGCGATAAAAACCGGTGGACCTGATCAGTTCCGCCATCTCTTTCGGATCGGCCTCCGCAAAATCCTGTGCCGTTTTGTAACGCGTGAAGAGTTCCTTGGTGACGATGTTAACCCGCGTATCGGTGCACTGTGCGCTGAGTATGGTAGAAACCAGGAGTTGCAGCGCGTTGGAGTGATTGAGCGAGCACCCTGCGTTGGGGAAGCGAGCCTTCAGTCTACGAATGACGGCCCGGGTTCGGGCCTTCTTGTCGCCAGCGGTCAATGCGCCCTGCGTTGCGCCACATGGTCGAGGAATCCGTCGACCGGCCGGGCGTTGAGGATCCGGTCTTCGGTGAGCCACCCCTTGCGCGCAAGGCCGACGCCAAGATCCATGTTGGTCATGCCCGCTGTGTTGTGTGCATCCGCTCCGATTGAGATGATGACGCCCGCATCGGTGGCCGAACGCACCAGCCGCCAATCGAGGTCGAGTCGCTGGGGATCCGCGTTGATCTCGATGGCTACGCCCAACTCGGCGGCCTTCGCAAAGATGGCCTCGAGATCCATTGGATAGGGCTCGCGAGAGAGCAATAGGCGCCCGGTGGGGTGGCCGAAGATCGTCATGTGCCGATCGTCCATCGCCCGCAGCACGCGTGCCGTCATGGTCTCACGATCTTGTCCGAACCCGTTGTGTAGCGACGCGATCACGAAGTCGAACGTGGCGCGAATCTCCGGCGTGTAATCGAGCGATCCGTCCCGGAGAATATCCACCTCGACTCCCTTGAGAATGATGACGTCCTCGATCTCGGAGTTCGCCTCATCGATCTCGGCGTGCTGCTGTAGGATAGCATCGGGGTAGAGCCCTCCCGCGAACCGCGCCGCGGCGCTGTGGTCGGTAATCCCAAGGTATTCGTAACCCGCGGCGCGCGCCGCCTCGGCCCATGCCCGAACGGTGCTCGTGCCGTCGGAGTAATCGGTGTGACAGTGGAGGAATCCGCGAATGGCACTGGGTTCGACCAAGCTGGGCAATTGTCGCTGGGCGGCTGCGTCTACTTCGCCTCGCCCTTCGCGCAACTCTGGCGGAATCCATGGTAGGTCCAGCGTGGCGTACACGTCTTCTTCGGTGGCGCACGGGAGCGTGGTCCCGTCCCGAACGATGCCTGCGGAGGTCCACTCCAGCCCCAAACCCTCGGCGCGCTGCGCGAGCGCGCGCAGGTGATCTGCATTGCCGGTCGCACGCACGATTTGGAACCCCGCCTCGCTGGGGTTCACCGCGTACACGTGGGCCACAGAACCGCTGGTAAACTTGATGGTCGATATCGCGCCTGCCTGACTCGTGAACTCAGCCACGTCGGCCATAGAGTTCAGCTGGCCCGCCAGCTCTTCCAACGGTCCTGTGGACTGAACCACGAAGTCCATATCTTCGATCAGCTCGCACCGCCGGCGGATGCTCCCGACGATCCGAGCATCGGATATGGCTGGGAGTTCCTTCAGTGCGGCGTTGAGGGCTTGCGCTTCGGAATTCGCATGGTGAAAGAGGCGGGACTCGCTGACTCGCATCAGAAACTCGAGGCTGCGGAGCACGTTGGCGGCGGCCTTGGGGCCGAACCGATGCAATCCGGCCAGGCGCCCGTCGCGAGCCGCCGCCTCTAACTCGGAGAGCGTGTCGATACCTAGGCCCTCATGAATCTGCCGGATCTTCGTGACGCCGAGGCCGGAAATCTGCATCATGTCGACTAGTCCGGCCGGGATTTCCCGGCGGAGACTTTCCAACATTTCGCTCTTCCCGGTTGCCAGGATCTCAACGATGATCTTGAGAGTGGCCGGGCCGATACCCTTGAGTTCGGTGAGTTCGCCGGTCGTGGCGGCAGCAGCGAGATTGTCCGAAAACGCCCCCACGGCTCGCGCCGCGTTTTGATACGCTCGTACGCGGAAGGTGTTCTCTCCCTTCAACTCCAGACAGGCAGCGATCTGCCCGAGCTGCCGGGAAACTTCGTTTTTTCCCATGGGTTGTCCGTGGAACCTACTCGGTCGCCGATAGCAGCGCGAGGTGGGTCAAGTGGAGCAATTCTCCCTCACTCGTTACCGAGAGAAACCCGGCTTCGCGGCCGCCGTCCATCACGGGGCCGAACGGCGGCTCTCGCCTGGTCGCCGCCGCTGCAAGCATATCGGCGACCGTGGCCGATACCGTTATCTGAGAGAATCCATCGCGATCCGGTCGCAGCCCGAGTACCGCCACGACCGTGAGCTGGGGATCGGAGTCGTTGCGTACCACGAACATCCCTTCCAGCGGCTCGTACGGGTGATTTTCACCGATGGTGGCCCAGAACCATTGCACGGGAAGCTCGATGTAACACGCCTCGGGCGATACGGGAGGTTCGTCGCTGACGGGGTGGGCTATCGCCCGCCGGAGCGAATCCTTGTCCACAGGAACAGTGTGTTGTCCCGCGTGCCAATACCGGAATGCCACGAACAGCGACATCATGTATTCGGCCACCGCGAGCGGGTTCGGGTCGGCGGGGTCCGGCGACGTCACGTCCCGCAATAACTGCTGGGTGGCGGGGAGCCGAGCCATGGCCGCGAGATCCACCGAGGCTCCGCCCGCTTCCTCACGGATCGCCGGGAACCTGGACGTCGCGAGTTCGGCGAACGCGAAGTCGAAGGGATGGAGACGGCTCATCGAGCGCTGGGAAGAAACTCGTCGAGCGCTGCCACGAACGCGTGCGGGTTCTCCACGTGCGGGACGTGGCTGCAATCCTCCAGCACCGTGAGACGGGCACCAATGAGGTTGGCGGTCTCCCGCGCGGTGCTGAGTGGGATCGGATCGTCACGCCCGTGAACCACGAGCGCCGGCACCCCGAGGCTGGCCAACCGGTCGCGCAAGTCGAATCCCGCCAGGCTAGCCCACACGGCGCGGTGCGTGCGGCTCGTGATGCGAAACGGAGTCAACGACCGAGCTTGAGACGGGTCGCGAAAGTATCCGGCCACGGCCAGCTCAAACGCCCGTTGCCGATAGGCCGCTGGATCGCGGGCCCGGAGATCGGACGCTCGAAGTTCCCGGCGTGCCTGAGTAATTTCCGGCCTCGCCATGCGGGCGGCGAACCGTCGCTCGTAATCCCGTTGCCCGGCGGCGTATGATGGAGCCGGAGACACGAGCGCGAGACGGCCAATCTGTGTTGGGTGTTCGGTCGCGAAGAGCAACGCCAACAGCCCCCCCCAGGAATACCCCAGCAACGTGGCAGGCTCCAACCCCCATTTCGTGATGAGGGCTCGGAGGTCGGCGACATGTTCTTGCCATCCGAGGGGCACGTCTCGGCCAACGGGCGATCGGCCCCCGCCGCGTTGGTCGTAATACCGTAGGCGGCGACCGACGGCCAGCTTGTCGAACTGCGGCAACAGGTAGTCGTGGTGCGCGGCGGGGCCTCCGTGAAGCACCAACACGTCGGGGCCCACACCCATTGTCCGTGTGAACAGTTCGATCCCATTCACAGTCACGCGCTCATCGATCGCGCTAGCGGTGGCCCCGGTCACGTTGCGAAAACGATCTTAGAGCAGAACGGCGAGCGCGTCTGCCACCTCCTTGACCGCCGCCTGCTCCATGCCGTCGAAGCCGTTTGGGGCATCGCTGTCGATGTCGATCTGGCCGAGGATCTCTTCGTTGCGGCGTATCAGAACGATCAATTCTGAACGAGTGTCGATGTTGCAGGGGAGGTATTCGGGGGCGGCGGACACGTCCGGTACGTTGAGGTCCGCCCGCTCGGTGATGGCCTTGCCGCACAAACCACGGCCTAGGGGGATGCTCGTATGTTCGGTCTCGCGTCCGTCGAACGCTTCGAGGAGAAGCGTCTCGCCGCTTTCGTCGATCATGTACAGATACACCGAGGTGTAAGGGGGGCCGGTGGCGCGCATCTTGGTCGCCGCCAGTTTAAGTATCTCGGCTCGCCCCGCGTCACGGCAGAAGGCCGCGTGGAGGGCCTTCACGATTGGTTTGGATTTGAGTGTGGCTTCAGCCACCGCGTTGTCCCAACGTCGCCGTCAGTTCCACCACGTCGTCGCCTCTCCTCACACGGACCGTGACGGTTTGACCGGGTTTGTGCGCCCTGAGCGCGTCGGTCATCTCGTAGAGGTCAGCGATGTCGAACTCACCGATGCCGACGATGATGTCGCCGGCCCGCACTCCGGCCTCATCCGCCGGACTACCCGCCCGCACTCCCGATAGGCGCACCCCGTTGGGGGAACCGGTCATATCGGGGATGGTGCCAAGGTACGCGCCATATCCCCCCGAGGTCGTCATCTGTCGCGGCTCGGCGTCCACGAACGTGAGCGGCTCAATGCGAGTGGCGAGATTCCACGTGAGTGCGGCCACGAAGGCTGCAACGCGCGCGGCGCCCGCGGCGTTGGTGCGGTGCGAATCGTCGCTCGCGCGGTGGTAGTCTTCGTGCGTGCCGGTAAAGAAGTGCAGCACCGGGATCTTGGCGGTGAAGAACGACTGCTGGTCGCTGCGACCGAAGCCGTCTCCCGACGCCGCCAGGTCGAAGGCGAAGCCGCGGTTGATCGAATCGAGAAGGAGAGGAAACTCCTCGGCCGTCTCCGCTCCGAATACTGCCAGCTTATCGTCCGTCAGCCTGCCGACCATATCGAGGTTGATCATCGCATAGGTCGAGTCGCTCGTCACCACCGGGTGGTTCACGTAATAGCTCGACCCGATGAGGCCCATCTCCTCCGCGGTGAATGCGACAAACACCACGGTGCGTGCATGGCCGGTTTCGCGCGCCTGAAGCATCCTTGCCACCTCGATCATCACGGCAGTGCCGGAAGCGTTGTCGTCTGCGCCGTTGTGCACGACATTCACGCTGTCGGAATCCAAGCTCCCGAAGCCTCCGTATCCGAGGTGGTCGTAGTGCGCGCCGACGACGACCGCCTGACTCGCCAAATCTCCCCACCCGGGAAGGACACCGACCACGTTGCTCACGTCGGCTCCTCCCAGTCCGGCATGAGCCGCAGCGGGTGCGGACGAATCGATGGCGAACCATTGCAGGAATCCCAGCGGGTGGTGCGGCCGGAGGCCAGCTTCTTCGAATCGGCCGGCAATGTACGATGCGGCGGAGTCGAGGCCGGCCGTGCCGACGCCCCTGCCCTCGAGCGCGTCCGCAGCGAGGAATTCGATGTCGGTCGAGATGCGATCAGCCGCGCCGGTGCGTGTCTGTCCGACCGCCGCGACGGTGGGGCCGAGCGGAAGCGCGATCGCCATGACCGCCATGGTACGGGAGTATGTGCGAACCATCACGATTCAATCCGTAGTTACGCTCGCTGAAATTTAATGAGGGGTCTGTGTTAATGCGTCCCGATCGCGGCAACGCCGATGAAACGGCCGCATGCCGCTCAAACGGTCGTTGACAACGCCGGTGGTTCGGTGTCCCGAAACCCGGCCGGATTACCTGGGGATGAAGTCGGTGTCGCGTGTGATCTGTCTGGCAAATCCTGCCAGTAGGCGCGCGGCGTTCTCCAGGTCTTGGAGGTCGACCATTTCGTTGGGACTGTGCATGTAGCGAGAGGGTATGGAAACGAGCCCGGTCGCTATCCCGTGGTGAGCGGTGTGGATCGAGTCTGCGTCGGTACCCGTGTATCCCGGAGCAGCCGCCACGCTATATGGGATGTCCTCCGCCGCGGCCGTTTTTACGAGGAGGTCGAACACCACCGCGTTGACCGCCGACCCGCGGGACAGCACCGGCCCGCCTCCCAGCCGAAAATCCCCTACTTCTTTCTTCTCTACGTCGGGGTGGTCTGTTGCATGGGTGACATCCACCACCACGGCAACGGCTGGTTCGAGTGCTGTCGCACTCGTACGGGCTCCGCCGCCGGTCCAAGAGATTTCCTCTTGCGAAGTCGCCACGGCAAAGACGCCGGCGGTGGGTGGTTCAGCAGCGAGTAACCGTAACGCCTCCAACACCACGAAGGCTCCGATCCGGTCGTCGATGCTGCGAGACACGATGCGGCCCCCGGGCAGATCCTGCATCGCTGCGGATAGTACGGCGGGATCACCGACTTGCACACGCGACAGCGCATCCTCGCGGGACGTGGCCCCGATGTCGATCCAGAGGTCGGAGACTTTTGAGACCTTGTCGCGGTCTTCCTTCTTGATCAGGTGGATGGCTTTCTTGCCGATGACGCCAGCGACGGTCCCGTCGCTCGAGAGGACGATCACTCGCTGACCTACCAGCACCTGGGAATCCCATCCGCCGATAGTCGAGAAGAACAAGAATCCCTCGTCGTCTACGTGGACGATCATGAGGCCGATCTCGTCGATGTGCCCGGCCAACATCACCCGCGGCGTCGCGTTCGGGTTGACCGCCGCGAGGGAGTTCCCCTTCACGTCAGCTGATACGTCGGCCGCAAAGCGCTCTGCCTCCGTGCGCCAGACGCGAGCCGGTGCGGTCTCGAAACCCGATGGGCCTGGCGTGTCGAGCAGCGTGCGAAGAAACGCGAGCGAGGACTCTTGCATGGCCATTCCCTTACCGTGGGCGGGTATGATAACGACTGCCTGTCACAGGAGTGTCAACACGGATCGCCCGCCGATGGCGTGCCGGTGTATCTTGGGACCATGCGCGAGTTCGAAGACGCCCGGGGATCCCGCTGGCGTGCGGAGGTGATCAGCCGGGGCGGCACGTCGGAATACCTCAATCCGCGGGTCCATCGGCCAATCCTCCAGTTCTCATGTCTCGATCGCCGGTTGCCGCGCCGGTACGTCGGCTATGCCGGAAAGATTCCGGACGAATTGAACGCGCTGTCGGACGCCGAGCTGCAGCAACTTCTCGACCGCGCCACTACTCACTGACCGGCTTCGTTCGGCGGGGCTATGCCGTGCCGATCCGTCGTCATCCGTGGCTCTATTTGACGCGTTTGCCGCCTTGGATCACCACGTCAACGTTGCGCAACACCGCCATGTTGTGGAGTGGATCCCCGCGCACGGCGATGATGTCGGCCAACCGCCCGGGCGCCAGCGTGCCGAGATCGTCTTCGACATGAAGAAACCGGGCGGGCCACAGCGTCGCCGCTTGAATCACCTGCATCGGAGGCACTCCGAGGTCGACCCAAAGCGCCATCTCCCGCCATGTTGCGTCGTTGTGAAACACGGAGGGGATCCCCGCGTCCGTTCCGATCAGGAGCTGCACGCCGGTTTCTCGTATCTGTCGAAACTTCGCCGGCAGGAGGCTGATCCTGCTGGGGAAGAGAGCGTAGTAGGGCAGCTGCGGGATATTGGTGAGTGAGGCCCGGATTTCGTCCGCCATCGCGGCCGGCATTCCGGCGCGCCAGGAGGGGTCGTCCAAGCGCTCGGGAAATACCTCTCCGCTGTATTGCATGACGTAGAGCGGAGAGATGGTTGGGGTCCAATAGAGAGAGGCGTTGCGCTCGTTTAGCGCGCGGAGAATGTCTTCCGGGTAGCCGGGGGCGGTGCCGAGACCGGTGTGCTCGAAGTTATCGACGCCGTGTTTCAGGCCGACGCGGATTTCATCCGGACGGTGCGCGTGGGCCACCACGGGCACGCCGCTTGCATGGGCGGTCTCCACGACGGCCGCCACCTCCTCGGCGGTGAGCTGATCTTGATCGATGAGCTTGATGACATCGACTCCCGCGTCGATGAGCTGTTGCACCTTCCTCCTGGCATCCTCCGCGCCGTTCACGCCCCAGCGATACTCAGCTTGCCACGGCTCGTACGCCTCCCGCTGGATAAACGGTCCGGACACGAAGAGCCGGGGTCCCGGAATCTCGCCGTTCGCGATTCGCCGTTTGACCGAGAGCACGTCGTCGAGGGGACCCCCGAGGTCACGCGCCGACGTCACGCCGCTCATGAGTAGCTGACGGGCGGCGATGGGCATGACCAGATCACCGATGCGGTCGCCGTACAGGGAATTCCAGCGTTCGTAATCGCCGTGACCCAGGATTTGCAGATGTACGTGCATGTCAAACAGGCCCGGAAGCACGGTCATTCCTTCGGTGCTGATGACTTCGATGCCGGCGGGCACCGCGAGGTCGCCGCTCGCACCCAACGCGACGATTCGCTCGCCCGCAATCAACACCACGCCGTTCTCCACGACGGGTCCGCCGAATCCGTCGAGGATCCTGCCGCCAACGAGAGCCAGAGTCGGCTCCTGCCCGGGAGCGGGGTGGTTGGTGGCTAGGATGAATCCCAGGGCCAGCAGCGCGGTATGCAGCGTCATGGGAGTCACGGATGTTGCGTCATCGTCCGGTCGCTGTTCGCGTCGGCGCGATCGCCACGCGGTAGAGCATGAACATGACCAGAATGAGCAATATGATTCCGGGGTAGTTGACGTCTGTGTGATCTCCCCAGAACGCGAGCACGTTGGCGTTGCCGGCGATCACGATCGGTATGGCGAGGACAATCCCGACGAGGGCCTCCCCGGTGATCGCTCCGGCCGCGAACAACAGCCCGTTACGATCGCCGGTCTCCGTGGCTTCCTTCAGGCTCCCTTGCCGCTCCGCCGGCGCCGCGTCCGCCGCGTTTCTTTGGTGTCGCTTTACCGCCCACGCAATCATCCCGCCGAGGAAAATTGCGACCGACAGCTCGAACGGCAGGTAAATACCTACTGCCACCGCAAGCACCGGTGCCCGGAAGCTGCTCGCGCGCGCCTTGAGCATCTCGTCGAGTATGATCACGCCGACCGCGACCAGCATCCCCACGCCGATCATCCCCCACGGGAGCCCGCCTCGGAACACGCCACCCGCAACGGCTGCCATGAGGGTGGCTTGCGGCGCGGCCAGAGGATTGGGGTGGTCCGGTGTGGCGATCCCGATTCCATACGCCTTGAGCAGAAGCGTGAGCACCGGCGCCATCACAAGGGCGGCAGCGATGACGCCGACGAACTGCATGATCTGTTGCTTGTAAGGCGTCGCTCCCACGATGCGGCCGGCCTTGAGGTCCTGCATGTTGTCGCCGGCGATTGCCGCGGCACACGCCACGGTGGCTCCGATCAAGATTGCCGCGGCGGGGCCGATAAGGCTATCGGTGCCCAGCAGTGCCACCAGCAGCAACGAAGAAGTGAGAATGGTGGCGATCGTGACACCCGAGATGGGGTTATTGGACGAGCCGACGAGGCCGGCCATGTGGGCGGCGACCGCGGAGAAAAGGAAACCGGCAACCAGCATGACGACGGCCATCAGCGCGCCGATGCCGACGTTATCGGTGAACGTTACGAACAGCGCGAGAAGGGGCACGCTCGAAGCGACCAATGCAATCCCGACCCACTGCATGGGAATGTCCCGCTCCCTGCGATCGACACCCTCGCCGCCCCGCCCCCCCGCCTTGGCCTGGCGGTAGGCTTCCACGCCGGCGGAGATGCCACGTACCAGGCTCTTGCGGACCGAGATGAGCGCCCAGAGCCCCCCAACCACCATCGCACCCACGCCGAGGTATCTGGTTTGTGTGGACCACAGTTGGTTGGCGGCAGCCACGGCGTCGGTTGCGCCGGCGGGAATGCCTTGCATGATCGCCACGATGGGAATCGCCACGAACCAATTCAGGGCGCCGCCCAGGAAGATCAGCACGGCGATGTTGAGCCCCACGATGTATCCGACGCTGACCAGGGCCGGAGAGAGATTCGTTCCGAAATAGGCTATCGATCCCCCGACGTAGGTTGCTTTCTCGTAAACGCCCCCCCACAGCTTGAGCCCGGTATCGCCGAATTTGAACGCCGCGCCAATCAAGGCAGCCCACACGATGTACTGTATCCCACCGCTGCCGGTGTCACCAACCTTCAGCACCTCGGCGGTTGCGACGCCCTCGGGGAAACGAAGCGGGGAGTCCACGATCAGCGCGCGACGCAGCGGGATGGTAAACAACACGCCCATCGTACCGCCCAGTGCGGCGATGAGCGTTGTCTGCAGATAATTGAATTCAGTCCACGCCCCGAGCATGATCATGGCGGGGATCGTGAAGATCACACCCGCCGCGAGACTCTCGCCGGCCGAGGCCGCCGTCTGTACGATGTTGTTCTCCAGGATGTTGGACTCGCGGAACAGCCGCAGGATCGCCATCGAGATCACCGCGGCCGGGATGGACGCCGATACCGTTATGCCCGCGAACATTCCGAGGTAGGCGTTCGCTCCGGCGAGCGTGATCGAGAGCAGCACCCCGAGAACAACGGCCTTGACGGTGATCTCCGGCAGGTTGGTCGATGCCGGGATGTAGGACTCGCTGTCTCCCGTGCTTCTCTCCGGCTCGTTGCTCGCCATGGTCTCTCCTCTGGTCGCGTCGCGTAGCGATTATACACCAAAACCGGCGGGCGGCTAGTTGAGCTACAAGCTACGAGCTACGAACCATGAGCTTTGCTTGGTAACTTCGGTCAACTTACAACTCACAACTCACGACCTACAACCCCACTTCACCTTCCCGCAGCAACGCCTTAGCGATGGTATTGAGCTGCATGTTGCTGGTGCCTTCGTAGATGGTTCCGATCTTGGCGTCGCGGTAGAACTTTTCGACGGGGTACTCCTTGGAGTAGCCGTACCCACCGAACAGCTCGACGCACAAGCTCGTGACGCGCTCGGCCATCTGGGAGGAATACAGTTTTGCCATTGCGGACTGCTTGGCAAACGGCTTGCCGGCGTCTCGCAGTCGTGCTGCATTGTAGACCATCAAACGGGCGGCCTCCAGCTCGGTCGCCGCCTGCGCAAGCTGGAATTGTACGCCCTGGAAATCCGCGATGCGCGTGCCAAACTGCTTGCGCTCCTGGACGTACTTCAGCGCCGCATTCAACGCCCCGCGCGCGATGCCGAGCATCTGGGCTCCGATGCCGATCCTCCCGATGTTGAGGGTCTCGATGGCCACCTTGTACCCCTTGCCAACTTCTCCCAGCAAGTTCGCGCCCGGCACGCGGCAGTTCTCGAACAGCACCTCTGTCGTGCTCGACGCGCGGATACCAAGCTTGTCTTCCTTCTTGCCGACCCTTAGCCCGTCAAATTCGCGCTCGACTATGAATGCGGTGATTCCCTTGTAGCCCGCCGAGGGATCCACGGTGGCAAAGACGACAAAGATGTCGGCCTCGGCGCCGTTGGTGATCCACATCTTGGTGCCGTTCAGCACCCAGTCGTCGCCGTCCGGCTCCGCGCGCGTGCTCAGCGCGAAGGCATCGGATCCGGAACTCGGCTCGGTGAGCGCGTAGGCGCCCACGGCGCCGCCCGCCAGCTTGGGCAGGTAACGCCGCTTCACCTCGTCGGTGCCCCAGTCGTTGATCGGCTGGTTTACGAGAGTGTTCTGGACATCGACCAGAATGGCCGTCGACGCATCAATCGCCGATAGCTCCTCTACCGCCAGCACGACCATGAAGAACGTTCCGCCGGCCCCACCCAGATCCATGTCCACGTCGATGCCCATCAACCCGAGTTCCGCAAATTTCGGTATCAGATCGCGATTGAACGCGCCTGCCCGCTCCATGCTCTCGACCTGTGGGCGTACTTCGGATTCCGCGAAACTCCGCACGGCGTCGCGAAACATCGCCTCGTCTTCAGTGAGGATTGTCAGCGGAGGGACAGAAGAAACTGGCGTGGCAGTCATCGGGGGAACTCCCTGGCTAGCTCAACGAGGTTGAACTTACTCGGGCCGGGGGTGCGGGCACTACTGGCTGTGAGCTATGGGCTGGGACTATGGGCCTGATGCGTGGGGTTTGTCGGACGCAGCGCAACGGCAGAATGGTCTTTGGTGGTGCGAGTCGCGAGAAAACGGGGCCTGCTTGTCGTGACAGCAGGCCCCGTGCGGAGCGGAGATTTGGCAACCAGCCGCCGGGATGTCGGCGTGCTAGCCCACGTCTAGCTTGGCTGCCTCAGTTTCCCCATTTCGCCCAATTATCGACCAAGGTGCCGTCGATGGGGCGAAATCCCGTAAGCGACAGGAGGGCCAAGTCGACGATACAGGGGGCATAGTAAATGTAGGTGTCCCGATTGTTGCCGCCGATGTCGGTCGTGCCTCGGGCTTGAC
>JADFPO010000070.1 GCA_022562295.1 Gemmatimonadota bacterium | reverse complement strand
CGTGTCGGACGCGCGCACCGCGCGGGGAGATACGACGGCTTTTCAGTCTCAGAATACTCCGGCCGCTTGAAGGTGATCGACCGGCGGTTTTTGACGTCGGCGCGTTCCCTCGGGAAACCCGTTCATGTCTGGACGATAGACGATGTTTCCGACGCGCGGCGATTGAGAGCGATGGGTGTAGCCGGCATCTTGACGAACTTCCCCGCTCGCATGCGGGGGTTGGCCGCGCCACAGTGACACGGCATGGGATACAATCGAATCCTGTGAGCCGATCGTGATGAGACGATTCAGCTGCCGCGATTTCTCGACGCATCAACATGTGGCAGGCATGCCCTCACCCCCGGAAGCGTTATTGCAGATGAACCAGTGGCTTTCGACGGCCGCACTGCGTGGGTGGGACGTCTTTGCGCGAGGCTTCTCCACCGAGTGCCGGCACACGCGGCTCGTGCCTCGTTCGTGAGAAAGCGCACCGCGCTCCTCGCGATAGGGCTCGTTCTGGGGTGCGCGTCCAGCCGCCAACTCCGTGGACCTCCGGCCGTCGAGCCGGTATCGGCCGGCGCCATCGAGTTCACGCTCTTGTTGGTGGGCGACGCGGGGTACGCCACCAGCGACGATCCGGTACTGGCGGCGATGTCCGCCGCGGCGGCCCGTTCCCCGAATCGCACGGCCATGGTGTTTCTGGGCGACAACCTCTACCCGTCCGGACTGGCAGCACAGGGATCCTCGGACCGTGACCGGGGCGAACGAGTGCTTGCGGCCCAGGTGGATGCGGCGGCGTCGGCCGGCGTTCGCGCGATCTTCCTTCCCGGGAACCACGATTGGGATGGGGGCGGTGCCGACGGCTGGGAAAAAGTTCGTCGGGCTGAGCGCTTTTTGGAATCGCGCGGGGCTGAGTTGTTGCCCCGCGGAGGGTGCCCGGGGCCATCGGTGGTGGATATCTCCGCTTCCCTCCGTCTCATCGCCCTCGACACGCAGTGGTGGTTGCACAGGGGGCCGAAGCCGCGGCACCCGACGTCGGATTGTCCCGCCGATTCCGAGACCGAGGTGCTCGATTCGTTGACGAGCGCGCTCGCCGGCGCCGGAGAGCGCCAGGTGGTCGTGGCGGCGCACCATCCACTCGAGTCCACCGGCACCCATGGCGGGTATTACGACTGGAAGGCGCACATCTTCCCGCTGAGGGGGGTAGCACGGTGGCTATGGGTGCCGCTGCCCGTCGTTGGATCGGCGTATCCCGCCTTCCGCAGCCTGTTTCCGACCGACCAGAATCTGGCCGGGTCGGCCAATCGGCGCATGCGGGCGGCAATCGACTCGGTGCTTGCGCTGCACCCGCCGCTGATTTTTGTGTCCGGGCACGAACACAGTTTGCAGGTGATGACCGGCGACGCCGCGAAATATCTCTTGATAAGCGGGGCAGGGCCCTCGGAAAGTCCGAGTTCCGTGGGACGGGCTGACCGCACGCTCTTCGCGCGTTCGGCTCCGGGGTTCATGCGCATCGACTTCTTGCGAGGGGGGGGGGCCGAGTGCGGCTCGCTGTGATCACGACGGACCGCGACGGCAACGGCGTTGAGGAATACTCGCGGTGGCTGGAAACGGAAAAGAAGGTGCTTCGGTGAGAAACTGGCAGCGGTGTGTTATGGGCTTCCTGCTAGGTCTCGGCCTTTCCTTTCACCTGCCGAAACCCGTAGCGGGCCAGGACAGCGTCACCGCTGTTGCGGGCGATTACTCCGCTGGTTGGCTCAAGCGGCTGATCTTCGGAGCGGATTATCGCGATCTCTGGGCGGCACCGATTCGAACCGAAGTGCTGGACCTCAGCAAGTTCGCAGGCGGCCTCACGCCGGTGCGCACCGGCGGCTACGGACAAACGATCTCCCTGCATTTCGATGGTGCCGATGGGAAACGATACGTGTTTCGGTCCATCAACAAGGATCTGTCTCGCCGATTGCAGGAGGGACTCCTCGGGACCTTCGTCGAGGACATCATCCAAGATCAAACGCACTCGTACAACCCGGCTGCGGCGTTGGTGACTGCGGTCCTGGTGGAAGCCGCGGGTGTGCTTGCCGCGAAGCCCCAGATGTTCGTGATGCCCGATGATCCCGCGCTCGGAGAATTCCGAGAAGGCTACGCCGGCATGCTCGGCCTCATGATGGAAAACCCGGACGAGGGCGAGGACAACACGGAGGGTTTTGCAGGATCCACCCGAGTATCCGGCTCGGACCGTGTGCTGGAAGACATCGAGAAGGGCCCCCGCTGGCGTGTGAACGCAGAGGCATTTCTCAAGGCCCGTCTGATGGACATCTATCTAGGCGACCGGGATCGCCACAAGGGCCAGTGGAAGTGGGCGCGCTTCGAGGAAGGGGACGGGTTTCGCTGGGATCCCGTGGCGGAAGACCGCGACCAGCCATTCGTCAAACAGGACGGCTTGGTGCTCTGGATTGCGCGTACGTTCTTCGTCAGAAAGCTCACCAACTTCTCCGCCAACTATCACAACCTTGCTGGTTTGACATGGAACGGGTGGGATCTCGATCGCCGGTTCCTGGCTCAGTTGGAGAGGCCGGTGTGGGATTCTGTGGCCACCGACCTTCAGCGCCGCCTGACTGACGATGTGATCGAGATTGCGGTTCGTGAGATGCCGCCGCCCTACTACGAGCTGCGCGGCGCAGAGCTGACGGCAGAATTGAAGAGGCGCCGTGACAGTCTCCATGTCGTGGCCGGTGACTACTATCTCATGCTCGCTGAATATGTGGACATCCACGCCACCGACGAAGACGAGGTGGCCACGGTCGACCGCAACGCCGATGGTACGGTGGTGGTGGAGTTGGCGCTCGGTGCGTCCTCACCGGTGTACTTTCGCCGCACGTTCTATCCGAATGACACGCGGGAGATCCGTCTGTATCTGCGTGGTGGCCGTGACCGGGTGGTGGTGCGAGGTCCAGGCAGGGGCATCAAGATCCGGGTTATCGGGGGTGGTGGCGCCGACGTCCTCGTGGATTCGTCACCGGGCCCGGCGTATTTCTACGACTCCGGGAACAACACCGAGTTCGTGCGGGGGGGGGGGGCCGGGACCCGCGTCGACCGCGCCGATTTCGAGGCGCCGCCCTCGCCCGATTTCGTTCACGAGCAGCCGCCGGACTGGGGATACTGGCTCAAGCCGGCGCCGGGTGCCAGCTTCGCGCCGGACTTCGGACTCTTTCTGGGAGGTGGCTTCACCCGCTATCAATACGGGTTCCGAAAGTTTCCCTATAGTTCGCGTGTATCGTTCCTCGGCGGTTTCTCCTTCGGTGCGAGGCAACCGACAATCGAGCTGCAAGTGGAGCGACGAGAAGTCCGCCATGGCGTGCACTTCAACCTGCGGGCAAAGATCAGCGGTCTCGAGGTTATCCGGTTTCACGGGTTCGGCAACGAGACCACGATACCCGGACTCAGCAGCTTCTATCGCGTGCGGACCACTACGTCCGACCTCACGCTGGGTTTGGCTTACGAACCGACATCGCAGTGGGAGTTCCGCCTCGAGACGGTGGGGCGCGTCTCCAACACGGATGATGACGGAAACACCTTACTGGTTTCGCTCGGTACCGGCCTTTACGGGGCCGGGACCTTCGGGCAGGTGGGGCTTCGGGGTGCGTTCCGTCTCGATACGCGGGATCGGAAAGTAGCGTCGACGAAGGGCGTCTTGGTCACGGGTGGAGGCACCTTGTGGGGGCCGTTCGTAGACGTCACCGACACCTTCGCGGAGGTTCACGGCGAGGTGGCGGCGTATCTTACCGCGGGGCCGACGCTGGCGTTGCGCGCCGGCGGCAGGAAGGTGTTTGGGACCTTTCCCTTCCAGGATGCCGCCTACCTTGGCGGCGCCTCGACGCTGCGAGGTTTTGCCGAGCATCGGTTTGCCGGAGACGCCGCAATCTACGCAAACGCGGAATTTCGCTTTCGGGTTACGAGGCTTCGCCTCATCTTTCCCGGCGATCTGGGGCTGTTCGCCCTAGGCGATGTGGGACGTGTGTACCCTGGCGGCAACACACTGCACACCGCATTTGGCGGTGGGGTCTGGCTGTCACTGCTCGCTCCGGAGAACGCGCTCAGCGTTGCGATCGCGACAAGCGACGAGCGTACGGGCGTTTATGTTCAATCGGGATTCCTTTTCTAGAACGGCCCGGTGTGGAGGCAGGGGCGGGGACGGGGACGTATTCTTCGAGTGACGACGGCGGCCCTTTCATATGTTCGGTGACGTGTTTTTTTGACAGGATAGACGGGATATGGTCATGTGAATGAATGGGTATCTGGTAGCTCACAACCTGGTGAAGGTATCGATCTATGAGATTCAGCTACAAGTACTTGGTGGCAACCGGAAAGCCTGTAGGACTACTCTTGAACTTCGGTGAAACAAAGGTTCTTTATCCTGTCATCCTGTCAGAAAGAGCGTCGCTCCCTTCTCATATGTCATCGTATTTCTGAGAACTTGGACTAAGGTGCCGGTGAGGAAATTCCCAGAGATTAGGCTCGAGATCCCGAGCCAACACGTGCTGCACCAACTGCTGTCAGATCCTCTCCCGCTCGACCTGCGCGCGACCACGCTCGAAAGATCCTTTCACCGCGACATCTACTTTGACTCGCAGGATCACGCGCTCGAATCCCGAGGGGTGCAGTGTCGAATCCGCATTCGGTCGGACGACACGCGTGTGCTCTCGATCGATATTCGTGGGACGATTGGCGGTGCGACACGCGGTCAGACCCGGGAACTGTACCTGGCGGAAGTCGTTGAGGTGGAAGCCGCCGATGCGCTTCGGGGAACCTCGGAGCCGGCTCGCCGATTGCGTGCTATCGTCGACCCGAGTCGACTCAGTCCCACGATCGAATTAGAGTGTGAGCGGAACACACGCCGGGCTCGGCGAGGATGGTTACCGTTGTGGGACTTCGAAATCGTGTACGACCTTGTCACGGTTCGGAGTGGCGATTCGTCAGAGTCGTTTCGGGAGATGAAGATCCGCCATTTACGTCGGCGCGCGCGGTATCTCGATGCGCTTGTGGGTTCCCTCCAGATTCGTTACGCCCTCCGCACGACACTCTCGGGGAAGCTTGAACGTGCGCGCAAGTACCTTGCGGCGTTGGAAACCCAGATGCTCACACGCGCCGTGCACGACAATCGTGAGGTGACGGTCATAGCTACGCGCCGCGGTGAGATCGCCCTGCGCCGCGATGGGAGCACCTTGGTATTGCCCGCCGACCGCGGCTCAGGTGAAGACGCATGCCGGCATCTGTTGCGGTCTCACTTGGGAACCGCTCAAGGCGAGGTGAGGCTACTCGGTACGGCCCATGCGGTCGGTGCGCGACCGCCCCTCGAGGTGTGGCTCGCCGCCGATCTTCCACGTTCGGTTGAATCACCGGCGAACGATTGGGTTCGGTGGTTCACGATGTCAGAGGTCATGAATCGGGTGGGGTCACCCCTGTTGCGAGATGCGCGAACGCTCGCCGCACTGGCCGTGGCCAGCCGCTCGGGATTGTTTCCATCGACCGGAGAGTATCCCGTTGCGGCGCCAGCTCGGACGTCGGCGCCGGCACACCCTGCACCGGACCCGGGCACGCAGACTCTCTCGGACCTCCCGCCCCCGGCTCTTCCTGAGGAGTCCCTCGATACGGCGCTGCCCGTCCCCGAGCAGTTCATCAACGAAGAGTTGAGCTGGCTCGAGTTCAACATGCGGGTATTGGAGATGGCGGAAGACCCGGGGACGCCGCTGCTGGCCCGCTTTCGATTTCTCGCCATCTTCAGCTCGAATCTCGACGAGTTCGTGATGGTGCGTGTCGGCAAGCTGAAACACGACGTGGCGCAAGGAGCGAGGGACACGAGCATCGATGGGCTCACTGCTCAACAGCAGCTCGACGCGATATCCGTGCGCTTGAGCCCTCTCGTCAGGCGTCAGCAGCGCTGCTTCCGCAACCTGGTTCCGGAACTGGCGCGGAACGGGGTGACGCTGCGCCGCTGGAGCGACTTGACCGAGGGGCAGCGTGACACGATGAAGGCGCATTTCGACGATCAGATTTTCCCCGTCCTGACGCCTCAGGCCGTCACGCAAGCGCCGGGCCATCCGTTTCCGCACATTCCCAATCTGAGTTTGTCACTCGCCGTTATGGTGCGCGATCAGGAGAGCGGGTCCGTCCACTTCGCGAACATCCGTCTCCCCAGCGGCACGCGGCGCTTTGTTCCAATCCCGGGCACCAACGACCTCATCCCGATCGAAGAGGTGATCGGCGCCAACGTCGGCGCGCTATATCCCGGGCACTTGATAGAAGAAGTCCGTGCCTTCCGCATCACGCGCAGTGGTGACATCTCCGTTGACGAAGAGGGCGCGTCAAACCTGCTACAGGCCATCGAGGAAGGAGTAAAACGGAGGCCGTTTGGGACCGTGGTGCGGATGGAAGTCGATCGGGAGATGCCGCAGGAGATGCGCAACCTGCTGGAGCGTGAGTTGGATTTCGAGTCGTCTGGTCAGCTCGATTCGCTCTCGAACGCCGATGTTTTCGAAGTCGATGGCCTCGTCGATCTCACCTCGTTAAACGAGTTGGCTTCCCTCCCCAGGCCAGAGCTCGACTATCCCCGGTTTGAGGGGGTTGCGCCGCTCGATGCTGCCAGATCGATCTTCGAGCAGATCGCCGAGCGGGATATCCTCCTCTATCACCCCTACGAGTCCTTCGAGTCCACGGTGGAGCGGTTCATTGTCGATGCGGCAAGCGATCCAGACGTGGTCGCGATAAAGCTCACGTTGTACCGCAGCGGCAGTCAGTCGACAATTATCGAGGCGCTGACGCGCGCGGCGCGCGCGGGTAAGGAAGTAGCGGTCTTCGTCGAGTTGAAGGCGCGTTTCGATGAAGAACGGAACATCCATTGGGCCAAGAAGCTGGAGCAAGCTGGTATTCATGTGGTTTACGGCTTCGTTCGCCTCAAGACGCATGCGAAAACAACGCTTGTCGTCCGCCGCGAGGGGGATGTTGTCCGCCGGTACGTGCATGTGGGAACCGGCAACTACAACGCGGCCACGGCGAAATTCTACACCGACCTTGGACTGCTCACCTGCCGCCGCAAGATCGGTGCGGACCTCAATGACCTATTCAACGAGTTCACCGGATCGTCCCGGGCACCACGGAGCAAGTTCCAGCGACTCCTCGTGGCGCCGAGGCGGATGCGGAAGCAATTTCTCAAGCTGATCGAGCGTGAAGCCGAGCATGCAAAGGCCGGGCGGGGTGGACGCATCCGGCTGAAATTCAACGGTCTCGCGGATAAGGAAATGATCGGCGCGCTCTATTGGGCCTCTCAGGCCGGGGTGGAAATCGATCTCATTATCCGCGGCATCTGCGCACTCCGGCCTGGCGTGCCGGGTCTGTCCGACAAGATTCGTGTGTTTAGCCTACTGGGCAGGTTTCTCGAGCACGCACGCATCTATCACTTCGCCAACGGCGGGGACCCAGAATATTATATTGGCTCGGCGGATTGGCGCCCGCGCAATCTGCGGCGCCGGGTGGAGGTCGTAGCCCCCGTGACCGATCCGGACGCGTGCGCCCGACTCGATCGCATACTGGAAACGGAGTTGGACGATCCGTATGCGTGGCAGATGAATGCCGACGGCGCATACAGCCGTCCTCCTGCGGCGATCGGCGTGGAGCGCCGCAGCGCGCAAGAATACTGGACGAACCAACTCGGCCGCCAGCAACCAGACAACCAGTAAGGGAGTTCCAACCTGTGTGTAACCATTACCGCAACCGTAACGTGCTCGTCGGAATGGCCTTTGGGGCACTGGCAACATGGGTGACGGCGGCGTCGGCGCAAGACCCGGGTCTTACGGTCGAGCGTATCTGGGGTTCGTCGGAATTTGCCTCCGATTTGGTTCCCGTCCGCTGGATCGACGACAGTTCTTACTGGGCGACGGAGCAGAACGGCGACCTCGTCGATCTCTATCGCGTGGATGCAGAAACCGGAAACCGCGAAGTGGTCGTACGTGGAGAGGACCTGATCCCTCCGGGTTCGACCGATCCCATACAAATCGAAGGTTATGAGTTCTCGCCCGATGGCTCGAAGTTGCTCATCTACACGAATACGGTTCGAGTGTGGAGACAAAACACGAAGGGCGAGTACTACGTGTGGGATTTCGAAGATCGGCGATTGTTCCCAACCGCCAGTCAAGACGGCCTTCAACAGTTTGCCAAGTTCTCTCCCGACGGACGGCTGGTTGCGTTCGTGCGCAATAACAATCTCGTCGTGACGGATCTTGCCACCGGCCGTGAGAGGCTCGTCACGACGGATGGTAGCGAGAACGTGATCAACGGCACGTCGGACTGGGTGTACGAAGAAGAGTTGGGCTTACGCGACGCGTTTCGGTTCAGCCCCGACGGCAAGCGGATTGCGTTCTGGCGCCTCGATCAATCTGCCATCAAGCCGTTCTATCTCATCGACGAGCTGACGCTGTATCCTGAACTCTCGCCGGTGCGGTATCCGAAGGCGGGTGAGCAGAACTCCGAGGTTCGCATCGGCGTCGCCGATCTGGAGACCGGTGAGACCACCTGGATCGATATTGGGGCGAACCCCGACATCTACATCGCGCAGTTGGATTTCGTGAATTCTTCGGACGAGATTTGGCTCACCCGGCTCAACCGGCACCAGAATCGACTGGACCTCATGCTGGCGGACGTCCGGACTGGGGCGTCGCGGGTCATCATGAGCGATACCGACGAGGCGTGGATCGACGCTCGAGAGCCGATGTGGATCAAGGACGGCAGAGAATTTCTCTACCTCAGCGACCGGGACGGTTTCACGCAGTTGTTTCTCTTTGCGCGCGACGGATCGTTGATTCGGAAAGTTACGGCCAGCGAGTGGGACGTGCGGGAAGTACATGGCGTAAACGAGCGCGAAAGCGTAGTGTATTTCACGGCGAGTGGCGACGGGCCACTCGGCAGAGAAGTGTACGCCATCGGGCTGGACGGCCGCAATGTGAGGCGGGTAACGCCAGAGCGCGGAACCCACAGCGCCAATTTCAATACGGATCTGACGCGTTTCGTGGACACGCACTCCACGGCGACTTCACCACCTGTGCAGAGATTGCGCGAGGTCGATGGATCGGTCGTCCGCACGATCGCCGACAACCGGGAGTTGCGGGACAAGATCGATGCCCTCGACCTCACAGCGCCGGAATTCCTCACGGTTGCTGGGGACAACGGTGTGGAGCTGAACGCCTATCTCATCAAGCCGCCGCACTTCGATCCATCACGACGGTATCCCCTGCTGATGTACGTGTATGGAGGCCCCGGATCGCAAACCGTTACTGACGCATGGGGAGGTAACCGATACCTGTGGCATCAAATGTTGGCGCAGCAGGGATACCTGGTTGCCAGCGTCGACAATCGAGGCACCGGTGGGCGCGGCGTCGAGTTCAAGAAACAGACCTATCTCAAGCTGGGACAGTACGAATCGGATGACCAGATAGCAGCCGCTCGGTATTTTGGCACGCTGCCGTACGTCGATGCGAACCGTATCGGCATCTGGGGATGGAGTTACGGCGGATACATGTCCTCACTTTCGTTGCTGCGTGGTCGGGGCGTCTTTCGAGCGGCCATATCTGTGGCGCCGGTGACCGATTGGCGGCTGTACGATACGATTTATACCGAGCGTTTCATGCGAACCCCTCAGGAAAACCCGGACGGATATCGCAAGGGGGCGCCGGTCGAGTACGCCGATCAGCTGCAGGGCGCGTTGCTCCTGGTGCATGGGACAGGCGACGACAACGTGCACTCGCAGCAAACGACCCAACTGGTAGAGGCGTTGATCCAAGCTGATAAGCAGTTCGACATGCGCCGCTATCCGAATCGGACGCACTCGATCACCGGGGGTGTCACCCGCGTCAATCTCTACAAGCTGTTCACATCCTGGTTGTGGGAGAATCTCTACAATGCGCCGGTCGAACCGATTCCCTGAGTGCGCTCTCGTACCCGCTGTTACAATCGCCCGGCGAGGATCTCGATGCGGTCAATCAGCGGATCGGCACTTCCGTTGAGCCAGCGTTTCTCGAGCCCGCGGAACTCACGCCGCTCTTCCCGACGCACGCGCTGCATGCCGGCCGCCAGCGCGTAACACGCGCGGCTTTCAGCGGATCCGCGAGTAATCGCGGCCACTCTCGCGTCCTTAGCACCGATGGCTATCAGGTGCTGCGACCAGCGACCCGCCGCCTCTCCGACTTTGACGACGATGTGCGTTTCCAGAATCTGAAGGTCGCGTAGGTCACCCAGGCGGTCTTGCATCCGCTTGAGATCCCGCACGATCCTGGGTGTCCCGGGGACGAGTTTCTCCAGCGGTTCGATGAGGTAACGAAGGCGCTTCACGGCCAGTCGAGCTCGGTGCGTGGCTTTGACATCGTCGAGCGTGCGAAGTTTCGACAGGTGGCGGCGCAACGCCGCCGCGTGTTTGAAAATGGCTCGGGCCGTGACGGCGCTCAATCGCTCTCCGCGGTAAAGGGATTTGCCGCTGGGTGGTTGGCCCCCAGGCTCCACTGTGAAGTCGCGTGCGATCTTCGCGAACTGCCGACCAATTTGGTGCGGCACTGGAGCGTCGGCATCGGAGTTGCCCAAATCCTTCAAGGCCAACTCCAGTCCCTCACGCTGGAGCTTGGGGGTGCTCTTGTGACGCGCGAGCCTTTCCAACCAATCCCGCCGGACCTCGAGATCCCTCAAGGCATTGGTTGTCGATACCAGTTCGCGGAGTTCTTGCAAGATCTTCTCGGCGCGCCGCTTGGTGAGTTGGGCGCGATGTGCCTCGATGTGCGTGCGGAGCCTCCGGACAGCCACGCGAAAATCGTGCAGCGCTTCGTCATCGGCCGGATTGTCGAGGCGTTCGCGTGCCGCCACCGCCGTCGCGACCAACCGCGGCGAGTATTCGCGATACGCAGTTTCGACGGGGTCGTGGAACTGGTGACGTTTGCGCGTCATGGTGAGCAGCCGTCGTGTCTGATGGAGGGAACGATCGGGGTCCTTCCAATAACACCTAGATTGGCGTGACGCAAACCGGTGACCGGAGGGGTCCGCGGATGTGGCCGTAACCTTCTTACCTTCAAGGGGTTGCGAAAGCGCTCGACAAGTGAAAGGCCGTTGAGACGATGCAGATCGGTGTGACGATCACGGATCTGTCCGGCAAGATCCTGTACGTGAATCCGGCGGAAGCGAATATGCACGGCTGGACTACGGAACAACTGATTGGTAAGTCGGCGAGCATCTTTGCCCCATCCGGTGAGCGGCGTCCGATGACCGCCGACCAGATCCGAGAGATGCGGAGTTGGCAGCGGGAGGTCACCAACGTTCGGAGGGACGGTACGACCCTTCCGGTATCGCTCTTGTCGGACGTTGTCCGTGACGAGGACGGCGAGCCGGTGGCGATGGTCACGACGTCGGAGGATATCACGGTCCGGGTCACTGCGGAGAAGCAGCTGCGTGACAGCGAAGAGCGGTACGCACTGGCGGCGCGTGGGGCGCAAGACGGACTGTGGGATTGGGACCTCACCGACGATACGCTTTACCTGTCGCCTCGATGGAAGGAGATGCTCGGTTACCAGGATGGTGAAATAGGATCGACATCTGACGAGTGGTTCGGCCGGGTACATGCCGACGATCGAGACGCACTCGACACGGAGATCCGCAACCACCTCGAAGGGTATGCTTCCCAACTGAGTTCGGAACATCGAATCAGGCGACGCAATGGCGAGTATTGCTGGGTGTCGTGTCGCGGGCTGGTCGTCACCGATGCGGCCGGCAAGCCGGCGCGGATGGCCGGGTCGATGAGCGATATCACAGAACGGAAAGGGGCCGAGCAGCGGCTGTTCCATGATGCGTTTCACGACGCGCTCACCGGACTAGCCAACCGCGCGTTGTTCGCGAACCTGTTGAAGCGATCCATCGGACACGCCAAACGCAGCAAGTTGCGGCGTTACGCCGTGCTGTTTATCGATCTGGATCGATTCAAGGTGCTGAACGACAGCTTGGGACATAGCTATGGCGACCGCCTTCTCGTGGCACTTGGCGGCCGCCTCGAGGCGTGTTTGCGGCCGGGCGACACGGTGGCTCGTATGGGCGGCGATGAGTTCATCATCCTGCTCGACGACATCATCGAAGCGAGCGACGCAACACGGGTGGCCGACCGCGTCAAACACGCGCTCGAAGCACCATTCACTCTGGGAGAGCATGAGGTGTTCGCCTCGGCGAGCATCGGCATCGCCCTCGGATCGGCAAACTACGAAGAGCCGGACGATGTGATTAGAGATGCCGACCTTGCGATGTATCGAGCAAAGAGTCGCGGCAAGGGACGCTACGAGATGTTCGACAAGGAAATGCATCTCAACGCAGTCGCGTTGCTTCAGCTGGAAACAGATCTTCGGCGCGCGATGGACAGAGGGGAGTTGCGGATATACTACCAGCCGATCGTGATGATCGAGACCAAGACCATCTCGTGCTTCGAGGCCCTGGTGCGCTGGGAGCATCCGACTCGTGGCTTGCTGAGCCCCGGTGTGTTCATCCCGCTCGCGGAGGAAACGGGGATCATCGTTCCGTTGGGTCGTTGGGTGTTGGAGCATGCCTGCCGGCAGATCGTGGAGTGGCAAGAAAAATTTTCAAGCGAGCCCCCTCTGACCGTGAGCGTGAACGTTTCTCCGAAAGAGATCAGTCAGCCCGACTTTGTCGACAATGTGTTGGAGACGTTGAAGACCGTCGGTCTTCGCCCGGACTCACTGAAGCTCGAGGTGACTGAGGGTGTGTTGATGGAATCAGCGGAGACGAATGTGGCCGTGCTACGTCGTTTGGCGGATGCAGGAATACGCGTGCTCATTGACGACTTCGGCACCGGGTATTCCTCACTCAGTTATCTTCATCGATTTAGCGTCAACACACTCAAGATCGACCGGTCCTTCGTCGATGCGCTAGCTGGAGCGGATGAGAACGTAGAGATCATTCGCACGATCATCACGCTCGCCCGAGCGCTTGGAATGACAGTGATTGCGGAGGGAGTGGAGACAGAGGACCAGCACCGGCGGTTGATGGCACTCGAGTGTGAGGAAGTGCAGGGTTTCCTGTTTTCCAAGGCGGTGGACGCGCGCGCCGCCGAGGAACTCCTCGTGCAGTCCCGGAGTCGCCCTACGAAGTGACGTTCGGTGCGGTTACCGTGGTGTATAAAGCGTCAGTCGTGCCCGTCTATTCCCGCCTTCATCTGCCAATAGAAGCGTCAGGTCGGACAGTATCGTGATACCCTCCACCTGTCGGTGTAGGTTCTTGCGCAGGGGGCGCACCTCGATCACCCTTCCCTGCGGTGTGACCTCGGCGATCGCCGATTGGGCCGCCGCCACGATGATGTAGTTGCCGCTGCGCGGGTGCCGCGCCAAGCCCGAAGGGGCGAACCCCTTTCCACCCAGTGGTTCGGTGAACTCTGAAAGGGGCATCGTTAGCAGGCCGTTTGGCGCGATCTCCCGAGTGTCCAGAGACCAGCGGAAGATGGCGACGACGTCTTTGAGAGCGTCCACTCTCGGGGTCTTGCAGAGCAACAAGAGAGTCCGGTCTGACGGCTCGAACGCCAGCCCCTCGACTTCGCATCTACGCCCGACGCCGGTCCCATACGTGTTAAAGAGCATACGGTCGTCATCATCGCCCTCACGACTCTCGTAGATCGTTCCCGCGCTGGTGACCAGATACAACCTGTCGTCCGCGACGGCGATTCCCTCGAAGTCATCACGGATGGGCGTATCGCCCAATGCAAACGCCTTGATGAGCCGGCCGTTCAGGTAATCGATTTCATAGATGGTGGCCACCTCGTCGTCGTGGGCGAACACGCGGTTGCCCGCCATCGTGGCCAATCCAGAAATTTCGCGGAGCCGACGTGGAAGACGCCATTGGGTCGGGTTATCGCTCGAGAAGGCGTACGTTCCGAGGCTCCCGGTCTGGCAGCGGACGGGATCTGACAGGCCCAGCGCGAGCGCGAAGCACACCAGCGTGCAGTGGACGGCCCGAGCCGGGTGATTGTTTACTTGGTGGGAAGCGTCCAGTGGGGCACTCGGTCTTGCTTGGATTTTTTCACATTGAGGTTGCGGAATTCAGCAGCGATGATGTGCTGCTGCGCGCGGTTCCGCAACAGCGTCACGAGCTGGGTGGGCGCCATGTCTTTGGGAAGGCCGATTAAATACTCCAAAGTCGAGTTGCCGTCGCTGGTCGGTGAGATCTCCGCAAGCTTGTAGTGTTCAGTGTGCTCTTTGAGCACTTCTTCGATGGAGTCCAGACACTCCTCGTTGGCCTTGGCCAGCACCACGAGCAGGCCGTTGTACTTCTTCTTTCCGGCTGTTTCGATGTGCTCCCGGAGTCGTGCTTTCCGGCCGGCGATCTCGCTCAGGGTATCAGGGGTCAGTGCCGCCAGCATGCCCGGATCACCGATCGTGAGGTTGCCCGATCCGGCTCCGGGCGTACCTACGCCGGCCAAGACGTCGCCGAGACGCATTCGCGGTGTCCGTCCCTTGATGGCGTCGGCGTAGATGTTGCCGATCTTCTTGCGCCACATGAACAACACGAGGTAGTTGAAGATGACGGACGTGACGAACGCGATGCCGAGCGCGCCGGCACCGGCGGCCATCGCCGTACCGATCGCCAGGAAGATGTACACGGCATCCTTCGTGTCCTCCAGCGTGTTGCGGAATCGCACGGCTGCCACGATGCCGGCGAGGCTGAAGGCCAGCGCGATGCTGTTCTGAACGACGATAACGAGCCCCGTAACCGGTACCGGGAGGATCAGAACGGTGTGGACGACAGACTCGTCATAGCCCTTCTCCTGCTTGGTGACCATATACACCCAAGCCACCGGTGCCAGCACCAAGAGGGCGCCGATGATGGCCGTGAACGCGTCGAGGGTTGTTCGGAGCGCGTCGACCGAGCTGGGTGTGGCGACGCCCACCGTGCCGCGTGTGAAAACCCCACCCGAGAACTCGCGCAGCCGCTCTCCGGTGAACGCACCCTCCAGCAACGGAAACGTTCTCACCAGGGCAAAGACCACCAGCACCACGATGACGTAGTACGCCGCGAGGCGCACGGCGTGTGACTGCGCAAAGCGATTTTTAGATGCCATGTCCACCAACCGGTTTGTTTGCGTTCACGTGTGTCCAAGCTTTCGGAGCTGACGCGGAGTCATCGCCCACTTGAGCCATCCGTTCCCAGGTGCCGGCGCGTCAGGCCAGGCAAGCAGGCACGCGCCACCCTTTTGGAATTCGACGAAATGATTTAGCGGTGCCGCGAGCAGCCAACTCGCCAACAAACCAAGATGTGGCTCATGACCGACCAGCGCCACCGTTTCGTTCTCGCCCTGTTCCTGGAGCCACGTGAGGACCTCGTTCCGATCTCCCGACGGCTCCAAGGAACTCAATTTCTGCGGCTTTCGAACGCCATATGCTCCAGCCAGAATGCGGCCCGTCTGGACCGCCCGCACTAACGGGCTGGTTGCGATCGTGTCGATCTCCGTCATCGCGGTGCGAAGCCCCTTCACGGCTCGGCGCATCCGCCGCTTGCCTCGCTCCGTGAGTTGCCGGTCTTCATCTTGGGCGCCGGTGGCGGGTTTCTCCGCCTCCTCGTGACGCACGATCAGCAACTGCATCGGTGGTCTCCACCGCACGGTGACGGCATGACGCCCCGAGGCCTTAACGCACGTTCCGCGATCGGATCGTGCGCGGCTTGCGCTTCTTGAGCCGCGTCGCCTGCTTCAGGCGTTTCTCGGCCCAGTCGATCAGTGCCTGCTGGGCTCCGACGTGCTTACCTCCGTCGGACCGCCGTTGCACGTAGCTTCCGTCGGGCCGCATGTCCCAAGCGTCACATTGATCGTCGAGCAATGCGTCCAACAAGAATCGCAAGTCCTTGATCAGGTGGCGGTCCTCGACCGGTGCCAGCAGCTCGACGCGGTTGTCGAGTTTGCGCTGCATGCAATCGGCGGATCCGATGTAATACTCCGAGTCATCGCCGTTCTTGAAGTAGAAAACGCGGCTGTGTTCCAAGAATCGACCCACTACGCTCACCACGCGAATGTTCTCCGAGAGTCCCGGGATTCCCGGCCTGAGCCGACAACTGTCCCTCACGATCAGATCGATCTTCACCCCTGCTTGAGATGCCTCATACAGTGCCCGGGTGATATCGCCGTCCTCGAGAGCGTTGACCTTGAATTGAATTAGGCCCGGCGACTCTTCCGAGTGACCTTGGACCTCGCGCCGGATTTTATCCAGTAGTGCCTGTTTCAGGTGCTTTGGGGCTGGTAGCAGCTTGGTATAGTTGCGCTTCGGCTTGTATCCGGTGGTGAGATAGTTGAATAGTTCGGTGAGATCTTGCCCGAACTGCTCGTCGCTGGTCAGCAGACCCAGATCGGTGTACATCCGCGCCGTCCCGGCGTGATAGTTCCCGGTTCCGACGTGCGCGTAGCGGCGAAGCCTGTCGTGATCCTGGCGAACTACCAGAATCGCCTTGCAATGGGTCTTGAGTCCCACGACTCCGTAGGTGACGTGAACTCCGACTTCTTCCAAGTTGTTGGCCCACCGGATGTTGGCTTCTTCGTCGAACCGGGCCTTGAGTTCGAGCACCACCGCCACCTGCTTGCCGTTACGAGCCGCGTCCATGAGGTGCCCTACGACCTTGGTGTCGGCCGACGTGCGGTAGAGCGTAATCTTGATCGCCCGTACTTTGGGATCCTGACTGGCTTCCCTCAGGAAACGCTCCACCGAGGTGGAGAACGACTCGTACGGATGGTGTAACAGAAACGGTCCGCGGTCGCGGATCATGTGAAAGATGCTGCCGTCGCCCTGAAGCTCGGGGTGGTCCACGGGTTGGTGGGCGGCGTAACGGAGGGCGGGGTATTTCAGATCCGCGAGCTGCATCAGATCGGCCATCCCCAGCATACCTTCCACTTCCGAGACGTCTATCTGCTCGTCCAGTCCGAGCTCCGCGGCGAGGCGGCCTCGGTGGTGTGGTGCCATACCGGCCGCTACCTCCATACGCACAACGGGCGCGAACTTGCGCTCGCGGAGGCCCGTCTCGATAAACGCCAGCAAGTCGTCGGCCTGCTCTTCTTCGAGGAGGGTGTTGGCATTGCGCGTCACCCGAAACTGCTCGCAATTCTCGATCTCCATTCCGGGAAACAGGAGGTCGAGGTTGTGAGCCATCACGCTCTCGAGCGGTACGAAGGTGTCTCTGTTTTCGAGCCGCAGGAACCTGG
>JADFPO010000010.1:33249-51475 GCA_022562295.1 Gemmatimonadota bacterium | reverse complement strand
CAGTCGGCCACCAGTGGCGCCAGTAAAGGGGTCGGTCAAGACCGAGTGGATTTCGAAGTTGGGGAGCGCGTGCCGCCGGACCTCGACCGGCGTGCCCGAAACATCGACGATCGAGAGGTTCGTCCCGCCCGAGTTGGCGACCACAATGGTATCGCCGTGCACGCTGTCCGTATTGACCGGCCACAGACCGATGCCCCATGGACGTGAACCCACCGCGATCGAGGTCTCGAACTTCGTCGTCGCGATATTGAAAACCTCAACTTGATCCAGGTCTGGATTGGTGAGGTAAACCTTGTTGTTGTTGCGGTTGTAGATGGCGTCGGCCACCGTGCCGCCTTGAGGCAGTGGGACAGTGTGGCCGGCCACGAGTGTCACCGTATCGGCCTTCTCTCCGTCGGCAACGCTCAATGCCACGGAGGTCTTGGAAAGCACGCCGCGGTTGCCGACTGAATCGAGCGCAAACGCCGTGACGTACACTTCCAGCGCGGGGGAAAACCGAGTTACCGTGTCGAGGCCTAATTCGAAGAGCGTGGTCACGTCACTGGAGTTACCCGCGAAAACCGTAGAGCCTCGTGACAACGTGTCGCTCGTCGTCGTATCGAACGGAGTCACGCTGGAGTCGATAACGAGGGTAGTGAGGTCGATAACCGTGAAGCCGACCAGAGTAATGCCCGACACGTCGCGGGCGCGGACTTTGATGGTGTCATCCGATTCCGTACGTAGATCCAAGCTGTCTGTGACCAGCGGTGGGGCAGTGTCAGAAGCGGGAATCGCCACGACCTCTACCGTGATACCGTCGCCTGTTCCCACATTGCCCAGTGAGTCGCGCCCGAACGGATTTATCGTGAAGAATCCAACCGGCGTGGCGGCAGGTACCGAGAGGGTGAACACGAGGCTCGTGTCCTCCACTTGCGGATTCGTCGTGGGCAGTGTCGTGGTCGTGTCGGTGACCGTCAAAACACCGGACGTGGTATAGCCGATCTTCTTAATCCCGGTCTCGGCCTCGCCACGGATTGTAATGGAGATGTCCAATCCCGGGGCCACCAGGGAGCTATCGGCCGGCAAGAGAATGCTGAGTGCCGGACCTTGGATAACCTGGATCAGCACGCTGTCCCGAGCCGTATTCCCGGTGGAGTCCGTTGCCACGACTCTTACGTACGCGGTCTCGGCCGATTCGTCGCCTGCGGTGGCCAGCAGATCACGGAGCAGCGTCGTGTCGGGCACCTGATTGAGCGTCAATTGCTTCTCGTCGAAGCGCTGCACGACAGTGTCGGTCCCCAAGCTGAGGACGCCTCGATGTGCCACTCCATCGAGCGTTACCGACGCCACGCCTTTGTTGTCCTGTACCCGCACAGACACACGCACGCTGTCTCTCGTGCGTACCAGGAAAGAGGAGGTCGGCAGCGTAAACGAGATGGTTGGCGCCTGGTCGTCAACGAGCCTGATGGTGATCGTGTCGCTCGGGATGACAGTACCTATCGCATCGGTTGCGAACCCCAGAATCGTCACCTCACCGAGATCGGCGTTGTTGGGCACTGACAGCGTGATGGATGTGGTGGCAGAATTTGAAAGCGGGGCCGTGAACACCACGGTGTCGGCGCCCGAGATCACGCCCGATGCCTCGATCCGGATGGTCGCGATGTCGTCTGGCGAGAAGCCACTCATGGCCACGGTGATGGGCGTACCGACCGGATGTGTCGAGCCACCCACCGGACTCGTGATTAACAGCGTCGGACCGTTGACGATGTTCACTTGGACGCTGTCCGTTGTCACGTTTCCCGACGAATCCTGCACGGTTACTCGCATGTAGGCCGTCTCGGCCGTCGAATCGGTAAGCACCGGGAACAGATACCGCGTCGACGTGGTGTCGGTAGCGGCCGGACTCAGCGCGATACTCTTCTCGTCGAACCGGGTCACAACCGTATCGGTACCAACGAGCGGATCGCCACGATGCGAGATCCCGTTGAACGTGACGTTCGTCACGCCCCTGTTGTCCTGCACCCGGACGGCAACCAAAAGACTATCGCCGGCGCGGACCATCGTACCGGTCGTGGGATCGGTAAATGTGAGTGTCGGTGCCTGCTGGTCAGCTAAGGTCACCGTGACGCGATCGGCGAGAATAGTCCGCCCTGCACCGTCGATCGCTACGACGTCGATGGCGAGGTCACCCAAGGGTGCATCGGCCGCCACAGGGACGGAAAGATTTGCGGTAGCGATCGGGTCTAGTGGCGTGGAGAACTGCACCGTGTCGGCTCCCGATACGACGCCGGAGGTGGTAGCGATTACTGTCGCAATGCCGTCCGGCGACGAGGCGACTACGTCGATGGACACTGGAACTCCAACGGGCAGGGTGGCGCTACTCGCCGGAGACGTGATACTGGCAGTCGGTCCGGTGACGACCTGAATTGTGGTGGTGATCGACGTGGACGTTCCTCCAACGTCATACACCGTGCCCGTGATCGTGACCTGCTCTACGGTCGAGTCCGTCAGCACGGGAGCAAGAATCCGAATGATGCTCGTGTCGGGACTCTGATTGATGATCGCTGTCTTTGGGAAGTACCGCACGACGAACTCCGCGGTACCGAGACTGTCAACACCACGCTTTCCGACAGCCGTAAAGATTACCGAGTCGACGCCCGTGAGATCCGTGGCCCTGAACCGGACCGGGACTTCATCGCCGGCGAGCACGAGGGAGTCGACTGGAGGACTGATGAACGACCCACCGGGCGGAATGCCATCGAGTATCGACACATTCACCGAGTTGGAGAAGCCTGTGCGTGGAGGAGACGCTCCGTCCACGGCGAACGTACGGACCTCATACGTGCCCGGCAGCAGTGTATTGGGGATCGTCACCGACAGCGTGTCCTCGATCGCGGTGGGCAGGGGCTGGGTCGTGATGTTCGTCGTGTCCGACGCAATGATCACCGGTTGGCTGAACTGATCCCGACTGAACAGCTCACCGACAATCTGCTGAACTCCGGATGGATCGGTGACGCTGACGATGATGTCCATCGTCGAGCCGGTGATGAACTGTTCGCCCGCCACTGGGGCGATCAGCGTATGCGAGGGTGCCAGCGCATCGAACACGCTCGCGGTGGCGGTGTCCGGTGTGGCCGCGTTCCCGGCGCCGTCCGTGGCAGTGGCCACAATCGTGAACGTGCCGCCGGTAAACCCTTCGGTAACAGTGAAGACTTCTTGAAATGTCTGGGTTGTGGCCGTGAACGTGATTAGGGTGTCACGCGTCACCGCACCGGTAATGCTCCACCCGATTGTCAGCAACGAAATGTTGTCGTTGCCTCGCAGGGTAAACTGCAGCCCTTCATTGATGTTTATGAGAGAATCCGCGAGCACGATGCTCACGGTGGGCGGAATGACGTCACTGGTGCTGCTCGAGGCCGGTCCGGTGCCCTCCTCGCACGCCCATGCGGCCGCCGCAAGGATACAGGCGAACAGTCCACGTTTTCGGAAGCGTTGCTTCATGACCGGTACCCCTGGAAAGTCGGTTACGACCCTAATTACCGAATTTCATCGGCAAGCGGATCGTAAACGATGGTGGGGGTCACCAAAATAAGAAGGTCCCTACGTTGCTCGCGCCGCGACGTGAACCCGAAGATCCGGCCAAGAATCGGTAGGTCTACAAGAAACGGGATTCCGCTCTTGGACACAGTGACCTGAGTCACAGTGAGCCCACCGATCACCATCGTCTCGCCGTCGTTCACGAGAATTTCGTTGCTGGTATTCTGCGTCTGCAGCGTGAAACCAATGTCGGACGGCGCCTCGCGGATCGACGAGTTCTCCACCACCACTTTCATCATCACTTGGCCGGTGTTGGTCACGTGCGGCGTTACTCTCAGACGAATTCCGGTTTCCTCGAACCTGATCGTAGCAACGGGAGTCCCACCGGTAGCCCCGGCGCTCGCGTCGAGAACCCGGATGGGCGTCCGCTCACCAACGAGAATGTTCGCCTCGGTGTTGTCGGCCGTGGTGATCATCGGTTCAGCCTGCAGGTCCGCCAGCTGCACCTCCTGCAGGGCATCCAGGAAAGCCGTCAGAGAGAAGTTGCCGAGCGCCGTCGAGAAGATGAGCTGCAACGCCGGGTTCCCTCCAAGGTTCGCGTCGGCGTTGCCGATGGCGGCAAGCGAAGTGCCGCCCAAGCCGATGATATTTGTGTTTGGATCGAAGTTACCTCCGAACGCGGCGGCATCGTTCACGCCGTCGCCGTCCGTGTCCACGCCGACGAGCGTGGCGGGGTCGGGTCGCTGCACGAGCTTGTTAAAGAAAGCGCATCCGGGGGCCTGGCGCAGCAGGCACCCGACACTGTTGCCCAAATCGTAGCGCACCCCCAGCTGCTCGATGTCGGTGCGATCGACGAATATGAGTTTCGCCTTGATTGATATCTGTGGCGTGGGCCTGTCCAACTGTCGCACGAGTAACGTGTCGTTGCCGATTTCGCTGACGATGTCGGTGATGATCAACTGGTTCGTGAGCGAATCCGCCACGACCGTTCCGCGCGTGCCCATCACCTGCTGCAAGACCGCGGCGACGCTGGCGGCGCGCGCGAAATTCACCGGTAGCACCACGGTTGTCCGGGGGGCGAGCGAGTCACGGAAAATCGCCATTTGGCGTGGATCGACGATCCGGATGATGCCCGTCTCCGGATCTTCTTCGGCCACGAAACCGTTGGCCGCGAGGATCTCCCGTAACGCGATGTCCCACGGCTGATCTCTGATCTGCGCAGTAACGGTGACTCCCTGGACGTCCTGGCCGAGCACGATCGAACGTCCGCTGAATTCGGCAAAGCCGGCCATCACCTCCGCAATGGAAGCGGAGTCCCACGTAACCGTAATGCGATCCTGTTGGAATTGCTGGAGGTTGAGAAGCTCATCGTCGACTAGCGATGCGTCGTCTTCCGGTGTTTCCGGTGTTTCCGGCGGCAGCGCTACGCGTGGCAACTCGCCCGACGACCACGCGGAGAACTGGTGATCGGTACTGAACTCGATGCGGATCGCATCATCGACGTACTCGAGTTGGTAGTCCTTGAGGGCATCCAACTCGATCACAATGCGTACCACGTCCGGCCGAAATTGTGAATACCGAATGGCGACGATTCCGCCGCGATTGGCGCCGTCGTACGACACTCCGGGCATCTTGAGCCGCGCGCCGCCCACATCGACCACCAGTCGAGGTGGGTTGACCAGCGTGAAGTCGTTTACGCTCAGCGCGTCTTGCACATCAATCACGATCACAGCACTACCGGCGCTCGGCAGAACGCTAACGGCCGTCACGTCGCCAGGGCCCACCCTCGCGAGGGACACGGCTCCAAGCAGCCCGAATACAGCTAATGTCCAAGAGCCCTTCATGGATTACCCTCCTGGCGTCGCCGGACGGGTATGACCACCTGCCGGCTTTGACCGAAATCCTCAACAGAAATCACGACTTCGTATTCCCGTACCTCGGTAACGAGCAACCGGCCAACCCTGTCACCGGCGCGCACTTGGTACCCTTCGCCCGCGGCGACGTCGCGAAGCACGGCAACGCTTCTCGCGGGATAGCGCGCATCGAAGATAATCGACGTGACGCGCAGGTCTTTCACGAACGGACGCAGGCCCGCATCGTTCGTCATCAGCGAACGGAAGGGATCGCGATCCGCTCCGACGTACGTGAACACCTCACGGACGATTCCGACCGATCCCTCAGCGGAGCCCGTATCGGCCGCCGCCATCGCCGCCGCCGCCGCCCGGGCTGCTGCTGCCGCCTGGGCTGCCTGGACCGCGGGGTCCACTGCCGCCTGGTCGGCGGCACCGCAGGCCACCACAGCGGCAGCGAGAACCACAAACGGCCCGGCGCTAAGGAACCGGGACACCGGGCACACCGAACTCACTCTCCATGCCTGCCTCGCCCTTGACGAACGTCTTGATCATGAACTGCACCCGAAGGTATTGGTAATTCGGTTCCATGAGCAGTCCCTGTATGTCGGCCGGAAGCGCCACTGACAGCGAAACGTCGTAGGGAACCATCACCCGCCGGAGCGAGGCGATGTCCGCCAAAAACGCCCCTACCGCATCGTAGTGGCCAATTGCCACATAGCGAAATCGCTCCACCTGGAAGGACGCGTCGAATTCGGTGGTCTGCGGGTCGATACTGATGATCTTTACGCCCCGACGATCCGCGCGACTCGATATGCTGTCGATGAGCGTCGTGAACTCGCTGCCGGTCGGCACCAATTCGCGCATCACCTCGAGGTCTCGCTCAAATTTCGCGACGGTCTCGCGCAGCGTCTCGACGGTGCCTTGCTGCAGGTCGTTGCGAGCCTGAGTGACCTCCGTGCGCAGCGAGTCGAGTTCCAGCTGCATGGCCTGCGCCACAACCACCTGCGGGTTTCTCCAGTAAATCCAGAACCCGACCGGTGCGCCGGCGCCGAGGGCAATCAAGAGGCCCAGCATCTGCTTGCGCTCCTTCTGGGCCATCGCCATGAGTCAGTTGCCCACTCCCGATACCGGGGTCAGGGGTACCGTGACGATGTGAGAAGAATCGGCCACCGAGAAGGTGGCGGTCACCTCGAACGAGGTGACGGGCTGGTCCGCTTCCATTACCGTTTGGGTGCCGCCGGTCCGTACGTTACTCAGCCATGGAGATCTCTCCAACTGCGACATGAATCGGGTAAACCCCTGCAGATCAGACGTGCGGCCCTCCAGGGTGAACCGCACCGGCGGCGGCGCCGCCGTCTCGGCGGCACTCAGCACATCCTGCACCGCAATGGCGTCGAGCGATACAATCCAGGTAAAGTCAGGCAACGCGCGCGTCACCTCGGCCATGATGTGGGGCCACACGAACCGGTCGCCGTCGATCGCCCGCAAGGATTCGAGGTCGACCATCAGCGAATCTCGCAACTCCTGCTGACGGTTCCTCTCGTCGATCAGGTCTCTGAACTGCCGCGACTCCTGCCGAAAGCGGGCCAGCTCTGGTTCCAGCGAAGCGGTCCGGTCTTTCTCCATGAACCAGATCGTACCAACCGCGGCGAACCCTAATACCAATGACACAATCGCACCGAGGAGCAGCGGCTCCTTGATCTGCGTCAGGAGTTCCTTGAAATCGGGCAGCTCGAAGCTCGCGCCGCCGCGCTTCTTCTTCGCGCCTGGGAGGAGATTGATCTCGATCAGCATATCGATCTACTGCCCGCGCTATACCCGGAGCGCCAGGCCGACACCCAGCATCAACAGCGGGGAAATCGCGTCGACGTCCATCGTGTCGAACACGCCCTCGCTGACCTGCAATCGCTGTAACGGATTGGCGATCTCCACTGGGAGGCCCAACCGACTGCTGAGAGCCTCCTTGAGACCGTGAACCCTCGCCCCTCCCCCTGACATGAAGACCCGTTGGATTCCCGGCGCGTCGCGCGACGCCGCTTGCAGAAAAGCCGCCGCGCGCTCCATCCCCACCGCTATCTCCTCGCCGCGGGTCTCCACGTACGGCTGCAATTCCGGACGCGGCTCTCCCGATACCAAGATTCCGTCCGCGTCCTCCGCCGACATCCCGAGATCACGCTGCAGATCCTCGCGAAATTTGCGCGTTCCAACACTCAGATCTCTGGAGAGCAGCGGTACGCCGTCCTCGAGGAGGTTCACGTTCGTCACCTCGTGGCCCACGTTTGCCACCGCCACCACCCCCTCCATCGCTTCCGGGTAGTTGTGCTCGAACGCGTTGTGCAGGGCGAACGCGTCCACATCCACCGTCTCCGCCTGAAGACCGGCGTCCGCCAAGAGCGTGATCTTGGTTTCCACCAACTCGCGCTTTGCGGCAACGAGGAGCACGTCCATCTGCAGGCCGTCTCCGTCGGGGTCCAGTACTTGAAAGTCCAGCTCCACTCCCTCCACATCGAACGGCACATGTTGCTGGGCCTCCCAACGCACCACCTCGGCGGCGTCGCTCTCCTTCATGCGATCGACCTGAATCCTCTTGACGATGACATCGCGCCCGCCGACCGCGATGACGACACGCTTTTGCTTCAACCCCGTGAACAGACCCTTGATCGCCTCAGAGAGCACCGCCGGGTCCATCACCTCCCCCTCCACGATCGCATCTGCCAGCACCGGGGTCGTGGCCACATACGTCAACTCGGGCTCTTCCTGTGAGTGATCGATGACCACGACCTTGATCAAACCACTCCCGATATCGAGCCCTACAGTCGTCTTCTGCTTCCCGAGCCCAAAAGGTGCCATATCTTCGCACAGCGTAAGGAGATAAGATGGGTGAATGGCCTCCTACAGTACCGTAGGCCGGAAGGTTTGTCAAGCTCTAAGCTACTTTAAACCTACCGGTGCAAGTGCCAATTGGGCAGTGACTTAGGCCACTTCACGATGCCTTGAGACAGCGTGGAGCCCCGGGCAGCCCGACGGCCCCGGGAGGCCGCCGATTGGCCCGACCACCGGTGGAGGACATCTCGGCCCGCCAAGGAATCGGAGAGCCAACCGCTCGGCACCGCAGAATCTGTCTCCAATCGGCGATGCGCCGGTGTCTCCGGCGGAAGGGTCTGCAAGCCCTAATATTGCGGTTTTCGGGAGCGACGCCGTGACCTGCGTTACTCAGTAAGCGTTGATCCAGCTTCTCCGACGCAGCGGGGCGCCTCGGGACGAGCTAGCCAGCGCACGGCGCAGCGCACACGCCGAGTACTCGATCGCGGATCTCCCCTCCATGGCGACCACCCCACCCGACATCTCGCTCCCGATTTGAACAGCGCCCACCACACCCGTCCCCACACCGACCAGCGCAAGCTCTCCCGCCACCAGCACCAGACCCTGAAAGCTGAATCCGGCGCGCAGGGTGAGGTCGCCGGCGACCAGCAGTACGCCCTGGCCGATACCTCCTATCACGACGAGATCTCCCGGTGCGTAGACCACCGGCAGGTAGGCGCCGCACGCCGATGCTGGGTGGTGCGGATCACCCCAATTCCGCGGGTCGTCCACCCGGCAGCCGACGGCGTCGTAGGAAGGCCCCACGCCCCAGTAGCGGCCCGCTGGAACGACCTTGGTGGCCCTCCCGACCCAGGTGGCGAAGTCCTCATAGCTCGGTTTCCCCGTCTCGGCGGCCGATCCGCCGTCGGCCTGGGTATGCGATCCACAGTAGTCCAGCGGGTCGACCGTCGGGTGGGATATCTGCGCGTCAGGCCCCAGCTGGACGGGGCCGGCCGCCAAGAGCGGTTGACGGAACCCGAGTCGGGGCGCCTTCAACCGAACCAGCACACCAACCCGTTGAGTGGCGGCACCGCTACGGCTGAAGCCCCGAGCGGTCACGAGAAACAGCGAGGAACTGAGCCTCCGAACCCCGGTCGTGGCCCTGAGGGCGCCATCGGGTCTGAGGACGGTCCCGGAGCTGGTTGCCGAAACGGCCATCGAATTGAGTCTGCCCGACTCCCACTGCGATATGACCACCTGGGCCGCCCGTTCCGCTTCGCCCAAGGCCTCTTGCAGCGCGAGCGACCCGAGTCCGGCGCGGTGGTCCGCGACTCCAAGCCAGAACGCGGCGCCAACCAGCGCTCCCACGACCAGGAGGACGAACAACGCAAGCGGCAGCGCCATGCCGCGCCGATTCTTCATGCGAACGACGTCGCGGGCACAGGTATCAAGCTCATCGCTGGTCTCCGTTGCGGAGCGCCACCCGAACCGCGATCCGCCTCTGTCGGAGGGAGCCGGCGGAGTGGGCATCGGGCTGGGAGCGCGGCGCCGCCGCGGTCACGAGGATGCCAATGCTGGCTACCTTCGTCGGATCGGTCGTGGCCGACCCCTGGGCGTCGTAATAGGAAAACTCGAGGCCGCCGGGAGCGAGGGGGCCCAACAACGGCTGGACAGCGGGACGGCGACCGCCCCCCTCCTTCCGCAGCCTCCGCATCCCGAGCCACCACAACCCATCCCCACCGCGGTAGCGGAGCATCTCCATTACGGCCCCGGTTCGAAGCGGCGCGCCCGCCGACACCATTCCCAGACCCGTCGCCGAGACGCCACCCAACCCCACGGTTATTCCCGGAGTGCCACCGGGGCATTCTCCGCCGGCTACCCAAGTCAAGTCGGCGTGCAACCAGCGATCGTCGTCCCCAATTCCAGGATCGCCGTCGGCGAACAAGAGCACCGAATCGACCGTTGGATTGAGCGGCCGGCTGCCCAAATAGTCGGCGAACAGGGTCACAACCGACTGTCCACCGGAGGGCGGCCTGCAGACGACGTAGAGATTGCGCAGCGCACGGTAGGTGATCGACGTGGGGGAAATGCGAATCAGGTCTCCGCCGTTTGGGTCCGTCGGATCCAGTTCGCGCAACTCACCGGGAAGGATGGCCGCCGCGGCTCGGAGTGTGGCGTTGACGCGCGCCAGCTCGACCTGGTTGCGATACATTTGCTGGTTGGCAAGGAGCACGCGGATCGCGGACGTGGAAATCACCGCGAGAAGGCCGAGGGCGACGACGACTTCTACGAGGGTGAAGCCCCCCCCGCCCCCCCCGCCCCCACCCCCGCCTCCGCCCCCCCTCCCCTGCCCTTCCCGTCTCATTGGAGGCATGTCCTCGCGCTCACAAAGCTGTCGGAACTGATCGTCTGTGAACCTCGGATTTGCAGCACGACCACGATGTCGGTCAGGGTTCCACCGGACGAGGATGCCCAGTCCACGATGAACTCCCCGTGCTCCGTCCTGCCACTGGAGGCCGCCTTCCCCTCCCCCGCCACGCACGCTCGAGCGATGAGTTTCTCGATCTCCGACCCCGCGGCGGCGGCGGCGCGTGTAAAACGCGACGCGGCCACGATGGAGCGCGTCGTCATTGTCGCCACCGAGGCCAGGGCCAACAAACCCACGACCAGCACAACCAAAGCCAGTAGAACCTCGACGACGGTGAAGCCGTCGCTCCGGGCCGCCACCGACCCGTCTCCGGGCAATCCCCTCGCGCACATGTCGGCAACCTACGGCGAGGTGTCTCAGGTCCATCACCAAACGAACGCGAGCCGTGGCTTCCTCTTGCGTGCTCAGACGAATCGCACGCTCAAGAGTAGATCTTTGGTGGGGTCAGGCGATCACGAACTGGGGGGGGAGTTGGCCTACGTGGTGCACTTGGGTTGGCCCTCGGTGTCCGCGGGGGCCGGGGGGGTGGCGGAGCCGATGAAGATGGCGCACGTCTGGGAGACTTGGATGTGACTCGTTGTGGCCGCCCACCCGCTGACGCTCACGTTCGAAATCGTGACGGTCACGCCCGGGGTAACGGAGTAGGAGATTCCGGCGCCCGGAACGGCGCCTTGATAATACGTCGCGAAGTCGTAGAGATACGCCTCTTGCGCAGTGGCGAGATTCCGCAGGTCGGACTTCATGGCGGCCAAATACGCCTTGCCCTTGGTGCTGCCGAACTTCGGGATGGCGATGGAGGCCAGGATCCCGATTATTACCACCACGATCAAGAGTTCTATCAGTGTAAAGCCGCTTCGTGCACGCCGCATGGTACCTCCAAGCACCGGAGCTTCGCCTGCAGACGACCACCCAAGTAACCGCAAAAGGCGGAGGAGGCAACGCCTCCCCCGCCTCTCGAAGTCGCCAGCAACCCTAGTTTACGCTATGAACACGCAGGGATGCCAGCCGACCCGGTTCCAGCTGCGGCACCCAACGCAATCGTGCACGTCTGGGCCGTACCGGTGTGCGTCGCCGACGCCGACCAGCCAGTAGCGGTAACCGCGCTGGTAGCAACCGTCACGCCTTGAGACGAGGAGTACGCGGTGCCGATGTCGGTGATGCTGCCGTAGGCCAGGTTGTCGGCAAAATACCCCTCTTCGGCCGTAACCAGGTTCCGAAGGTCGGACTTCATGGCCGCCACATAGGCCTTCTCTTTCGTGTTCGAGAACTTCGGAATGGCGATGGCCGCAAGGATGCCGATGATCACGACTACGATCAGCAGCTCAATGAGTGTGAAACCCTTTCGATTCGACATGAACTTCCTCCCAACAGGATTGAATTGCAACGGACGCCGATCTGACGACAGTCAAGGTGATGCTCGTTACTTGCAATGTCCGTGCCCACCATTTTGAGGCGGCGGCATAGTCACGTAAACGGTTCAATAACAACGATTTAACTGCCAAGGCCCGGCGCTCCGTATTCAGGTGATGGGGATGCGGGGCCCTCATTTTGCAAGACCTGAGGCTAGACGCCAGACGCCGCACAAGACCGTAGCTGGCCTTTAGCCGCGCAACCGAGCGGCCGCCTGCCCCTGACATGCGCCCGCCCCGCGCAGTAGGCTCGCAAGATTCTCGACCAAATCGGGTCGGAGGTTTTCAGCCAGGCCCATGGTAAACTCCAAATCCCAGCAAAAATGGGCGTCCTCGAGGTAGTCGGGCAACTCCACGACCCCGGAACCCAGAGACTCCGACGACGCCGCCAACCATCCGACCCGCCAATTGCCGTGCGCGTCCGCCAAGTGGCGCTGCCAGTCGGGCGCCCCCGTGGCGGCAAGTATTTCCGCATAAGTTCGGGCGGCCAGCACACCGTCGGGATCGGCCAACATGGCTCTTCTTGCTACGGTCGTTGCGGAATCCGTCAGTCCGACGCCGAGGTACGCACGGGCGAGGAGTCTCGCAATTCGCGGGTGTTGGGGCAGGATGGCATAGGCACGCCGCGCTTCCGACAGCGCGAGGATAGGAAAGCCGGCCTCCACGGCCACCGGCACGGAGGTCACCGCGGTGAACGGGTCTTCCGGGAATATCGCCACACCGGCCATCACCTCGGCCAACGAGTTGCCGAAGCGCCGCGCGCGGCGTTCGTAGCTGCCCATTCTGATTCTCGTCCGGTAATTCTCGGGATGGGAGACGAATTCTTGAGCCAACACCGACACGCTGTCCCGCCAAACCGGTACGCGGGTCACCGTACGCCAGCTGAGCGAGGCGAGCACGACCGCCAGTCCGGCAATCGCCCATCTTCGCCGCGCACCATCGAAGGGCTGCGACACGATCCATCCTAGCCCCAAGGCCGGCCCGAGCACGGCAAGGTACAGGGTTCGCTCACCGAGCACGACGCCCGACGGAAACAACACGTTCGACGTGGGGGAGTAGGCAATGATGGCTGCCAAGATTCCGAAGCCCACCGCGGGCGCCCTGCGCACGAGGGCGAGGCCCAACCACGTGATGGATACCACGTTCAGCAAACCTATGAGAGCGGCAATGGAAAACGTCGTGCGCCGCGGGATGACCTGCGGGTTGTAGTCAGCCGCAAGGTCGATAGGCCAAATCAACAACCGCACGACCTCGGGCTGAACGGCGAGCATGGTCATTCCGCGATCGCCCGGATCGAGGCCCTGCAGCGTGGCGTTCGCTCCTAACGCGACGAATCCGCCGGCGACCCCACTCCACAGGTAAAACCATCCGAACGTAACTGCGGCAATAGCGAAGTAGAGATCCGCCGACCGAGCAAGATCGCGCTCCCGGCTGCACCACTCGTCCAGTGCAACGAGTGCGATGGCAACGACCACATACTCCTTGGCAAACAAGCCTAATGTCAGCGAGAGCAGCGCAAGCCCAAGCCATCCCGCCCGAGCAGCGGGTGTGGTTGCGCGACGGTAGCGACGTGCCAGGAGGATCAATCCCAATAACGCGATCGCGGCGAGCAGCTCGGCGCGGCCCACGACATTGGCAACCGCTTCGACGTGGAGGGGATGAACTGCGAATAGCAAACCCGCCGCCAATGCCCCGGGGGGCGTGAGCCAAGCCAGCGCAAGCGCCACGACCAGCGCTGTGGCTGCTCCGTGCAGCAGAATGTTGACGGCGTGGAACCACTTTGGATTCCCACCGGAGAGGCTCCAGTCCAGTCCGTAGGACAAGATGACCGCGGGCCGGTAGAGGCCTCCCGACCCGGTTTGAGGGGGCCAGTAGGGAGAGAAAAATGCTCCGGCAGCCGCACCGATCGAGTGCGTTGCTGGATTGGTCTCGATAATCGGCTCGTCGTCCAGCGCCCATCTGTTGCGGGACGCGTGGACGAATACCAAGCAAGCAACGAACGCGCTGATCAGGACCGCACGGCGGCCCGTGATTTCAGATAGCATCCCCATCGTCCTCTGCGGAGTCCGGGCATTCGATTCGGTAGAGCCCAAATCCATCCGTCAACCGAAACATCGCGACGGCGAAGCCTGAGCCGGCGTTGCCGGTTTCCGGCCACCGGCTGTCGGCGAGCACGTGTGTGGCCCCTCTATTACACAGGAGCCGGATACGCGCGTCCGCATCTTCAGCGGTTGGTTGGAATTCCCGAAAGCGCAACGTTCGCCGCCCGGTATAAAGAAACACGAGCGCATCGTGCCGCGAGGCTATGACCGCGGTTTCGGGAGTTTCCGCTGCGATGCTGGACACCACCTTGCTGTACGCCGCGCTTTGATCGCTCAACTCCTGCAGGAACGCGGTTCCAGGCCGTGTTGAGAGTGCCCCCCACAGATAGACGATTCCCACCAGCGAGACCAGCACGGCGCCCGGCATCCGAAAGCGGGGACTGGATTCACCGAGTCGAACCGCCCCGATCGCACACAGCAGAAAAAACCAGGGGATGGCTACCCACTGGATTGCATGAAAGCCAAGTGGAATACCCGCCACAACGAGCGCGACCACGCTGACCAGAGTCGGTGCCTCACGCGCGATTGAAACCGCCCCCCAAACCGCCAGCGCCACAGCGGGCACCACCACCAACAACACCGATCTTCCTGGCAAGGCATTGAAGAGCTGCGACGTAACCGTGGCATCAGATTGGAACCCGGAAACCGGAGCTAGATCGGTGACGGCGATCTCGGACCCGGCCCCCCCAACGACGGCACCCCAAAAGACCATTCGCCCGACTAGCACCACCAGCAACGCCACACCGAGGCAGACACCACTCGATTGCCACCGCCGCCTGGTAGCGAACCCAATCGCTACAGCGGGAATCATTATTACACCCCACTGGGCGGTCAGCGCCGCCAGCCCCGCAAAGGTTCCAGCCAAGAACGCCGACGACTTCCGATCGTCACGCCGATCGGCGAACCAGAGCGCGACGGCGGCGACTAGCAACAGCAGCGGCTCCTCCGATAGTAGCACACCGACGGACAACAGTGGCACGTAGGAGAACCCCAGCAATGTGCTCGCGTAGACGGCCAGCCTTGGGACAGCCAAACGAATCGCATGAGCGATCACCAACCAGGCGGCGCCCGCCAGAACGGCGGCCGACAGGAGACGGAACAACGTGAGATTTTCCGGAAACGCGGGCCACGCACGCCACGCCATACCAACCAAGAACGGATGGAGGGGAGGGAACCCGACCGCAATGGGTGCTTCAGGCATGTGCACGAACCGCAACCCATCACCACCAGCCAGAGCCTTGGCTAGTACTAGATTGAGGCCGTCTGCCCCCGACAGCCCAACTAGGACGTCCGCGTCACGCGGCCACAGCGAAATCACGAACACCAGCAGAGTTACGACCCGCGCGCCGATAGCTGATGTATGATAGTTGGTGCTACTCATCCCCTCGGTCGGCTCCTATCGAGATGGAATGGCCACTCTCCGCTTCTCTGACGCCGCATCCTCCGCAGGGCTGCCGGCCGAGAGAAGCAACGCGGATGACGCGGAAAAAGCGGATTGCCGCCGATCGTTTGAGGGTTCTGCCGTTCGCCACCGGAGCGGCTTCAAATGGTGCCACCCAAATTCAGACCACATCAAGAATTTGGGGAGAGCTGGGTGGGGACCCGCGACGATCCGCCCAATCCGCCTGATCCGCGGTCAACGACATGCCCTCTCCGCTTCTCTGACGCCGCATCCTCCGCAGGGCTGCCGGGCGAGAGAAGCAACGGTAGAGGTCGGAGTGGACCTCAGAAATCACACCCCAACGCTCGCATGCGATCATCCAGGGAATCCAGCTCGGAAAACTCGGGATCTACATCGCGCAGCCGCGCGGTCGACCTGATCGCCTCCGGACAGTATTCGGCGCGTATCGCCGCGTCCGCCGTCAGGAACCAATATCCTGGGGCGTCCGGCGCCATCAGGTTGGCCTGGCGGCGCCACGTCATTGCTTCGAGCGGACGCGAGTGCGCCATGGCCATATCTGCCTGGGCGAGGAACACACGGGGATGGTACGGATTGATAGAACGCGCCCGATCGGCGATCACCTGCGCTGTATCTAGCATACCCGCTCTCAGGTAATTCACCACCGCGCTCGCGGCATCGCCGACGCGCGTGGAGTCGATGCGGAAGGCAGCGTCGAACGATTGGGCCGCCTCCAACCAGCGGCCGTCTTCTTGCAAGCGTCTTCCCAGATCGAAATAGACGTTGGAGAACAGCGGATATGTATAGATCGCCGCTCGCAGCAGCCGCTCACCTTCCTCCCGATTGCCGCGGTCGTAGAGGATCATGCCAGCAGTCCACTGACTGCGAAACGAGCCACGAGCGTCCTGCACCAACTTCAGGTAAAAGATGTCGTCGTCCCTCCACACCTGTACTCGAGTAACGGTACGAGTCATTCCCAACGCGAGCACCACGACAAGAACGGCGGCGGTGGCCCGGCTCCAACGGGATACCGTCCGCTCCACAATCCACCCTGCTATCAAGACGACCCCGACCGACGGTAGGTACATGGAACGCTCGGCGAGCAGCACGCCCGACGGTACGATGAGATTGGATACTATCAGCAGCGTTCCACCGATCCAGGCCAGAGCGAACGTGATGACCGGCGTGGAACGGCGAACCCTCAAAGCTCCGGCGATGCACGCCGCCAACGCCGCTAATCCCAAGAGTCCCAACACGGTCGGTGAGGGAACGGCCGGCAAGTGATTGGGTGCATAGTCAGCCGAGAGATGGTACGGGAAGACGAACAGCCGCAGATATTGTAACACGACCGGTGCCATCACCCACATGCGGCCCCAAAAGTCCTGCCCATAGAGCCCCGGCCCAGGGAAGTCTCCCGCGTAGTCGCCGATGACTGTCGCTCGCAGCATCACCCACGCTACGGATAGTACGACACTTCCAAACCAAAGAACGGCGTGCCGCCTTACACCGGTGGCCATGGGCTTATGGCTGCCGGCACCATCCAGCCAATCCACCATGATCAGGATACCTGGAATCGCCAGCGCGCTCTCTTTGGAGGCCACGCCCAACACCAGCGAGGCGAGCGTTCCAAACGAAGCGACCCAACGTCTCCAACTCACATCGCGCGCCTCGGCCAGTACACCATCCCAGTGATACAGCAGCGCCGCCGCCACGGCGAAGAGAGTGGCCAGTATCTCGGCACGCCCGACCACGTTCGCCACCGCTTCCACATGCACCGGGTGCACCGCAAAAAGCGCCGTAGCGACACCGGCTCCGACGGTTCCCAACGGAACCCGCACGAGGAGAAACAGGAGCGCCGTCACCGCCGCGTGCATTGCAACGTTTACCATGTGCATGAACTGCGGATGGCCGCCGCCAACCGTCCAATCGATGGCCAAAGAAATCCTCGTCACCGGCCGGTACAACGCATCCGGCCACCATGTGGCCGTCAGAATCTCCTTCCAGTTCGACAGCACTACCAGTTCGGGTTGTTGCGTTATGATGCTGATATCGTCAAAGACGAATCCGTAGCCGATCGACATCACGTAGGCCGCTATCGCAAGGCCGATCGCCGCCAGCAGCGCCCACGCATCTCGGCGGCTCAAAGGCGAGGAGAACATCATGCGGAGGAGTCGGGGCTCGCAGCGCGGACCAAGCTCAACACGGGACTGGCGTCCGTCTGTCCTTTGGGCGGCGCCGAACGCCACACGTCCCGTTCGGGGTACCGGGCCAACAGTGCCTCAGGGACGCCGCGAGCGCGATGACCAACCCAACCAACGCACCCAGGCTACGGCCACTGAATACGCGGTTTCGAGAGGATGTTGAAGCGAATGATGTGCCAAAACGCCGCCACGCCGTCCCGCCAATTGATCTTCTTTCCCTCGGCATACGTCCGCCCGTTGTAACTGATCGGGACCTCCCAGATGCGCGCGCCCGCCTGCGACAGAAGGGCGGTCATCTCGGGCTCAATGCCAAATCGGTTCGACCGGAGCGGCAGGGCTTTCAGAAGATCGGCTCGCACCATCTTGTAGCAGGTCTCCATGTCGGACAGGTTGAGATCCGTCAACATGTTGGACAGCAGGGTGAGAAATCGGTTGCCGATCGAGTGCCAGAAGTACAAGACGCGACGCGGGCCTGACTGGAAGCGCGAGCCGTATACCGCGTCGGCCCTGCCGGTG
>JADFPO010000010.1:0-33151 GCA_022562295.1 Gemmatimonadota bacterium | reverse complement strand
AGGTTGAGATCCGTCAACATGTTGGACAGCAGGGTGAGAAATCGGTTGCCGATCGAGTGCCAGAAGTACAAGACGCGACGCGGGCCTGACTGGAAGCGCGAGCCGTATACCGCGTCGGCCCTGCCGGTGCGAATGGGCTCGAGCAGAGTCGGGTATTCTTGGGCGTCGTACTCCAAGTCGGCGTCTTGGATCACGATGACGTGCCCGGTCGCGGCCTGGATACCGGCGCGAATAGCGGCGCCCTTGCCCATGTTGCGGGGCTGGTGGATCGCTTTTTGAATCAGCCCGTCCGCGCTCAGCCGCTCAATGACCTCGGCGGTGCCATCCGATGAGCCGTCGTTCACGACGATGAGCTCGATGTTCAGTGGCACCTCGCTCAAAGCCTTCACCGCCGCCTCGATAGTCGCTTCTTCGTTGTACGCCGGCATCACGGCCGAAATCACGAGGTCGTTCCAGTCCGTGGGCAGGCTCGGTGCTCGTGCCTCGGCGCCAGCAACCTTGGCCGGCCGCAGTGGCGAAACCATCACTCGGCGTCACCGTGATAGCGTGCAAGCTTGCGATACAGGGTGGAGGGATCAATTCCCAACACCTCGGCCGTGCGCGTTTTGTTTCCGCCCTCGGCCTGCAACACCCACATGATGTAGGAGTGCTCGATCACGTCGAGTGTTGGGTTGTCCATGGGCCGGTCGTCCACCAGCGAATGCGACTTGCGCGCCGTAACACTCTCCGGTAGGGCCTCCGGCGTGATCTGGGTTCCCCGGCTGAGAATCGCGGCGCGCTCTAGGGCGTTCTCCAGTTCGCGCACGTTCCCGGGCCAGTCGAACACCATGATCGCATCGAGCGCGTCCTGGGACAGATGGCAGACCTCTTGTCCGCGTGCCTCCGCGATCCGCTTGAGGAACGCCTCGGCCAAGAGCGGGATATCCTCCGGACGCTCACGCAGCGGCGGAAGATGCAGCGCGATGACATTCAACCGATAGAACAGATCGGAGCGAAACCTTCCGCGCCGGATCTCTTCGTCGAGATTGCGGTTTGTTGCTGCTATGACCCGCACGTCGACCGGTATCGGCTCCGTTCCCCCAACCGGGAGCACCTCTCGCTCTTGCAGCACGCGCAGCAACTTCACTTGCGTGGCCGGCACGGTCTCGCCGATCTCGTCCAACAAGAACGTCCCGCCACGCGCTGCGGTGAACAACCCGTCTTTGTCTTTCACCGCCCCCGTGAAGGAGCCCTTTACATGACCAAACAGCTCGGATTCGAGCAGGCTTTCGGGTAAGGCGCCACAGTTGATCGAAAGGAACGGGCCCTCGCTGCGTTCGGACAGCGCGTGAATGTAGCGGGCCATTACCTCTTTGCCGGTGCCACTCTCCCCCTGCAGCAGCACGGTCGCGTCGGTCGGAGCCACTTGTTCCGCCATTTCCAGCACGTTGACGAAACACCGGGCCTTGCCGAGCGGCTTGATGGCGACCGACTTATCCCGCCGCCGAATCTCGGTCTTGAGTTCCCTGTTCTCGGCGCGGAGCTGACGGGTTTCCGATGCGCGTCGGCAAATCGCCACCATGTCGTCGTTGGAGAACGGCTTCTGTATGTAGTAAAAGGCGCCGTCGTTCACCGCTTGGATCGCCGTCTGGAGAGACGCTTGCGCCGTCATCAGGATGACCGGTGTTTCAGGGTCTTGATCGCGCGTCGCCTGAAGGATGTCGAGTCCCCCTACGTGCGGCATCCGTACATCCGTCAACACGATGTCGGGGGGCTCTGCCTTGATGGCTTCCAACCCCGCCTTTCCTCCCTGGGCCGTCCGAACCTCGAAACCCGATTTCCTGAGCAGAATCCGCAAGGTCTGCAGTATCCCCGATTCGTCATCGATAACGAGTAACGACGGCCCGTGTGTGCTCACGCCGCCACCTCCGCTCGCTTGGTCCGCGGGAGGAAGACGCTGAAGACGGTTCCCGCGCCCGACTCCGAATCCACGAACACCAATCCTCCGTGAGCTTCCACTGCCCGCTGGACCACCGAAAGGCCGAGTCCGGTCCCCCCCTCACGGCCGGTGACGAACGGGTCGAAGAGCCGGTCCATCAGCGACGCGGGAATCCCGGGCCCCGTGTCTCTCACCTCGAGCAGCACCCACGAACCCATCGACACGGGACTCGGCAAATCGCGGGCCTCCGCATTCTGTATCGTCACGCGAACCTCCACCGCGCCGTCCGCCGCCTGGAGGGCGTTGAGGACGAGGTTGAGCACGACGCGGTGCAACAGGTCCTCGTCGCCGGGAATGGGTTGGCAATGGCCGGTTACCGTCACTCGAGCCCCAGGCGGATAATCCGGATGCTCACGCGCAACGGCAACCGCGGTGCGTGCGACCACCGCAAGGTCCACCGGCTCCGACGCCGCGACGCGAACCCGTGAAAACTCCAAGAACTCTGTCAGCAGCCGACTCAGTCGATCGCTCTCGCGAACCACCAACTGGGAGAGAAACCGATCGTCGGGGTCCACATGCACCGATGCGGCCAACTGCTCCACCGACGATCGGATCGACGCGAGCGGATTCTTGATTTCGTGGGCGAGCGACGCCGAAAGCTCCGCGACCGCTTCGAGACGCTCCTGGCGGCGGTTGAGTTCCTCCAGGCGGATCTGGTCGGAGATATCCGTAAAAATGGCCGTGACCGACGGAGTCTCCTCACCCAATTGGTGCAGCGTCGTCGTCACCCCTATCGGCAGTTTCTCGTTGGGCGTACTGATCCACCCCGAAACCCGCAGCCGCCTTCCACCTTCTCCGCGGGTGGCGTCGATCGCGATGGCAATTTCGGGCGCCACTCCGTTCAGGTACTCCATGAAAGGACGCCCGACGTATTCAGCAGCAACGAAGGCCAACAGACGCTCCGCGGCCCAGTTCGCAAACACCAGCGACCCATCCCCGGCAACGGTGATGACGCCGCTCCCGATTTGGCGCAGGATGTCGGCGGCTTCGAGCCGAAGACGCTTCACCTCTTGCTCGAGTTCGCTACCGGCCGCGCCCACTACTCTGACTCGGCTGGCCAGGTAGCCGGTGGCCACCGCGACGGCCACGAACACTCCCACCTGCAGCCACAACGCAATCGAAAGCTGGCCGGGATACATCAGCACCACGTCGGCGACATAGAGGACTGCAGCAGTGATGGTGACGAGCAGACTCGAGGCGATGGGCATCGTCACCGCGCTGACCGCAATGATCAGGATGTACAGCGACGCAAAGTCGCTGTTGACGCCACCCGTCACGTGAACGACCGTGGTGACCAATCCCAAGTCGAACAGGTTCTGCGCGTACAGGAAATTGGGGCCGGGCACCACGCCCCTGATGTGGGTGTGAAAGATCGACGCACCCGTGACGATCAGGCTCAGCACCGCGGCGACGGCGACCGTGACGATCACACCCGGGGGCGTCTCGGCAAAGTAGAACGACGCCGCCACGAAGATGGTGATAGCCACGCTGACACGACCCACGTAGACCCAACGCATCAGCGCGGTCACCGACGGCATGGCCACCCTTACCCCACCATGCGGTTTCTTGCCCTTTGCAGCGATCTCAGAATCGGCCATTGTTGGTTAGTATCGTAGTGACTCTCGCAAAACGCAACACTCGTGCGGCGTCAACTCGTGATCGAGAGGGAGGCTATCAGTCAGCGATCAGCTGAGGCTGTGTCAAAACTCGTCGATCGGCGATTTCACATTCCCCTTCAGCTCCGGCCGCCGTGGGTCCCGCCGGTTTCAGGAGACCGCGGATGACACGGAAGATGCGGGTGAACACGGATCAAATACTTTGTTGGGTTCCCCGACGGCTGCCCTGACGGCGAAACGCCGGACGCTGAAAGCTGATGGCCAAGAGCGATAGCTGAGAGCTGATGACAGCTGGCTATCATTCCGTGGCGATCTGGGGTGGCGCGGAAGGGGCTCTCATCATCCGTCGATCGTTTTCCGCGGAAAATGCCAGAAGAGGGAAAAAAGGGCCCGACCATGGGGTCGGGCCCTCATGTCGCCGCGTTGCCAGGCTACGCAGTCGTTATCCCTGGACCGATTCGATCATGTTGAAGATCGGCAGGTACATGGCGACGATCATCCCACCGACCACCACACCGAGCACGACGATCATGACGGGTTCCAGGAGGGCCAACAGCGAGCCGACGGCCGTATCGACCTCGTCATCGTAGAAATCGGCGATTTTTGTCAGCATGGCGTCCAATCCGCCGGTCGCCTCGCCCACGGCGATCATCGAGGTCACCATCGGGGGAAACACCCCCGATTCCGTGAGCGGTGTCGCGATGGTTTCCCCGCCCGCGATCGAGGTGCGGGACTCCATGATGGCGTCGTGAATGACGCGATTGCCCGAGGTGCGTGCGGTGATTTCCAATCCTTCCAGAATCGAGACACCCGAAGAGAGGAGCGTTCCCAGTGTACGACTGAAACGCGATACGGCGGACTTGAGCAGCATGTCGCCGAGGACAGGAATCTTCAGCATGAGCGAGTCGAGGACCAACTGACCGGTGCTGGTTTTGTACCAGTTCGTGATGGCGTAGAACGCGCCGATCGCGGCCCCTCCGATTGCCCACCAGTATCCAACGAGGGTGTCGCTCAACCAGATCACGATCTTCGTGGGAAGCGGTAACTCCATATCCACTGATGCAAACATCACTTCGAAAGTGGGGATGACGAAGATCAACAGGATGACAATCGCAATGCCGGCGACCGAGAAAATCACGACCGGATAGATCATCGCTCCTTTCACTTTTCTGATGATCGCGTCGTTCTTCTCCATGAACACGGCGAGCCGGTTGAGGATGGTATCGAGAATACCGCCCGCCTCACCCGCCGCGACCATGTTGACGAAGAGATCGTTGAACACGTTGGGGTGCTTGGCCAACGAGTCGGCGAGTGTGTTACCGCTCTCCACGTCATACACAACCAACATCGTCGTTTCCGCTAGGACTTTGTTATCCGTTTGCTTGCCTAGAATGGTGAGCGACTGCACGAGTGGCAGGCCGGAGTTGATCATCGTCGCGAACTGCCGGGTGAAGATCACGACGTCCCTCATGGGCGCCTTGCCCTTCGGCTTCTTCTTTTTTGCTTCCCGCACCCGCACCACCTTCATTCGCTTGCGACGAAGGTGGGCGATGACATCATCCTTGGACGGCAGATCTATAGTCGCAGTCTGCTCTTCACCCGCTGCCGTCTCGGCTGTGTACTCGTACAGGGGCATGACTCCGTCCTCCTATCTCATTAGCGCCGGCCGGCGACCCGTTTCCCAGCCGCATCTCCGGGCACGGGCTCTCCGACCATGCGCAGAAGCTCGTTCTGATCTGGCGCCACCCGCAGCGCTTCCTCGAGAGTAATTTCTCGCCGCATGTACAAGGTATGCAGCGAGTCCGCCAAGGTTTGCATGCCGAATTTTTTGCCCGCCTGCATCTGCGACATGATCTGATGGATCTTGTCCTCCCTGATGAGCGCGCGAATCGCCGGCGTACACACCATGATTTCCGATGCCATGGCACGGCCCGATCCAGAGGCCTTCGAGAGCAGCTGCTGGGTCACGACTCCCTCCAGCACGAACGCGAGTTGAGCACGAATTTGCGACTGCTGATGGGACGGGAAAACATCGATCACGCGGTTGATCGTCTCGGCGGCCGAGTTCGTGTGGAGCGTCGCAAACGCCAGGTGTCCGGTTTCGGCGATCGTGATCGCGGCCGCGATGGTCTCCAGGTCCCGCATCTCGCCGATGAGCACCACATCGGGGTCTTGCCGCAGCGCGTATTTCAAGGCGCTGGAAAACGACTTCGTGTCCGTGCCGACTTCGCGCTGGTTGATGATGCACGATTGGTGCCGGTGCACGAATTCGATCGGGTCTTCGATGGTGATGATGTGTCCGTGGGTTCTGCGATTGATGCGGTCTATCATCGCCGCCAAGGTAGTCGACTTGCCCGACCCGGTCGGCCCCGTCACCAGCACGAGCCCTTTGGGGCGTTCCGTGAACTCTGCCAGTATCGGCGGCAGCCCCAAATCGTCGAAGGTCTTGATCTCGATGGGAATCTGTCGAATCACGATGGACACACAGCCCCGTTGCTTGAAGCAATTCCCACGGAACCGAGCTAGATCCTGAATGCCGAACGCGAAGTCCAGCTCGTCCTCCATCTCGAAGGTCTTTTTCTGGTTCTCGGTCAGCACCGAATAGGCGATCTGGAGCGTTTCTTTTGGAGAGAGAACCGCCTCGTATTTGGCGTTGCCAATCACCCCGTCGATACGCAGTTTGGGGCAGCAGCCGGCGGTGATGTGTAAATCGGACGCGCCTCGACTTATCATCTCGTCGAGGAGCGACCGCAGGTTCAGTTTGGTCTCCGCCGCGGGCGCCGTAGCAGCTTCAGTCATTCCATTACCCAGCCGTCTCCTTGATCACTTCCTCCGGTGTCGTGACGCCTTTTCGGAGCTTCATTATGCCGTCCATCCGGAGCGTAAGCATCCCCTCTTCGATCGCGGTTTTCTGCATATCTGCCGTCGATGCTCCTGCGAGAATCATACGCCGCAGCTCCGGGGAGACGGTCATGACCTCGTACAGCCCGGCGCGGCCGCGGTAACCGGATCCGGCGCACGTGTCGCATCCGGCCCCCTTGTGGAACGTGATCTCATCGAGTTCTTTCGGACTCAATCCGAGAGGGGCCAGTTCGTCTTCGGAATATGAATACTCCTCTTTGCAGTCGGCGCAGATTCGCCGAATCAACCGCTGAGCCACGATGAGATTTACGGCACTCGCCACGTTGAACGCCGCGAGACCCATGTCGAGCATGCGCGTGACCGTCGACGGCGCGTCATTGGTGTGCAGCGTGGAGAGCACGAGGTGTCCGGTGAGCGCGGCCTTGATGGCGATGCTGCCCGTTTCGAGGTCGCGGATCTCCCCGACCATAATGATATTCGGATCTTGCCGTAAGAACGCCTTGAGCGCCGCCGCAAACGTCAGCCCGACATCGTTCCGTACCATGACTTGGTTGATGCCGTCAAGGTTGTACTCCACGGGATCTTCCGCGGTCATGATGTTGACGTCTTCGTTGTTGATTTGCGAGAGCGCCGAATACAACGTGGTTGTCTTGCCCGAACCGGTCGGCCCCGTCACGAGCACCATGCCGTAAGGATTCGAGATGGCGTCCATGAGATCCTTCTCGGCTTTGGGCTCGAAGCCGAACGTCTGCAAATCCAGAGTCAAGTTGCTCTTGTCCAGAATCCGCATGACGATTTTTTCGCCAAAGATGCACGGCAGTGTAGACACGCGGAAATCGATCACCCGCTTTTTGACTTTGATCTTGATCCGGCCGTCTTGCGGCACCCGCCGCTCCGCGATGTTGAGGTTCGACATGATCTTGACCCGGCTCGTCAATGCCGCCTTCAACTTCAGCGGCGGCTTCATCACCACTTGCAACGCTCCGTCGACCCGGTACCGCACCCGAAGCTCGTGCTCAAACGGCTCGATGTGAATGTCACTCGCGCCACGTAGCACCGCGTCGGTCAAGAGCCCGTTGATGAGCTTCACGACCGGCGCGTCGTCCGCGATGTTGCCGACGTCTTCATCGTCATCTTTCTCTTCGACGACCTCGATATCCAGCTCCTCCATGTCCTGGAGAAGGTTCTCGAGTTGCGCGTCCGTTTGCTCGTAATACTTCTCGATTGCGGTGCGCAACGTGTATTCGCCCGCGATCACCGGGAAAATGTCGCAGCGCGTAATAAATTTGAGATCGTCCAGAATCTGAGCGTTGGCAGGCTCGACCATGGCCACCGTCAGCGTGCGCCCCTCGCGTTTCAGCGGAAGTGCGGTGTGCTTCAGCGCAACCTCTGAGGGGATCAACTTGACGATCTTCTCGTCCACGTCGAACTGCGACAGATCCACCGCCGGTACCCGATACTGGCGGGCCAGCATCTTGGTAATCTCGAGTTCCCGCACGAGACCCATTTTCACCAAGACATACCCCAGACGCATGCCCGAGCCGCGTTGCTCGGACAACGCCTGATCGAGTTGGTCTTGTGTGATCAGGCGTTCGGCGATGAGTAGATCGCCCATGCGATGAGAGCTGGCAGCGGCCGTCGCCATACCTGTCCTAGGGGAGGAAGTCGATGGGGCGCAACACCCTTAACTGCTTATGCACCAACGTGGTAAGGTACCGGCCCCCCTTACCCTGTCAAGGGACCGTCAACGAACGATAACGAGGTCTCTCAGGCGCTCGACGGTCGCGGTTCCGATACCCGGAACCCGCACCAAATCATCGATCGTCCGGTAGCGGCCGTGGCGACGCCGATCGTCGACGATCGCCCGCGCCTTGATCGGCCCGATCCCCGGAAGCTGCTGCAACAGGCTCTCCGGCGCTGTGTTCAGCCTCACCTTTCCACTCGCCGGGGCCGGCTCGCGACGGGCTACGCCTGAGAACGTGCTGTGCACTCGAATGGCCTCGAGCACCGCCGGCCCCACCCCAGGCACCCTGGCAACCTCCTGCAGCGATCCGAACGGTCCCTTGAGCTTGCGATCGTTGACGATCCGCGCGGCCAGAGCGGGCCCAATTCGAGGTAGCCGGGCCAGGTCGGAGGCCTCCGCCCGGTCGAGATCGATGCGTTCTCCCATGCCAAGCGGACGGGACATCCGCGCGGACGCGGCATCGACGGAGTCGCGCCCCGGTCGGCGCTCGCTTCCCGATTGGTATCCGATCGCGCCGGGAGCGTCGACGGCGAGTCCGCCGAGTCGGACCAAACCGCCGGCCAGCGCGACTACCAGGAGTAGCAGCGCGGCCCGGCGATCGTCTTTCGTAGCCATGGCCCAAAGATCGACGATCCGGGGCCCTGCCCGATAACCAAAAAAAGGCGCTGTGTATCCTGCTTGCGCGGAACGATCAGCGAACGAGTGCGACAGCGACGCTGCCGACGATGGCGAGACTGCGGGCGCTCAGTTTGTCCATCGTGTCGTCGGTGGTGTGATGGTACGGATATGTGAAGTCGATGACGTTGATGGCGCGGATGCCCGCCTCCTGCAACACGATATGGTCGTCGCGTACCCAAGTGCCGATCTCTGAGCGGAAGACGTGTCCGAAACCGAGATCCATGGCCTTCCGCCACACTCGGTCGACCACCTCGGGGGCCCCGTTGACGGAGTAGCCTTCGCGCGGGATTCTGAGGTCCGCGTCGCCCACCATGTCGAACAACACGGCGAACAGAGGCGAGTATCCCTCGGGTAGATGGTCCGCGAAATAGCGCGACCCGAGAAATACGTCCGTATCAGAAAAGTGCCGTAGTCTTCCCCATCGACGAACAACAGGTCCACGCCGAACGCCGGCGGTTCCCGCTCGAGCTCATCCGCTATACCGAGCAGGATCGCCACCCCGGACGCGCCATCGTTCGCTCCGGGCGTGGGGAGCCGGCGCTTGGCCATATTCGATTCCTTCTCGGCCTGGGGGCGTGTATCCCAATGAGCGAGAAAGAGAATGCGTTCGGTGGCGTCCGGTCGAAATCGACCGATGAAGTTGCGCAGCCGCAGCGTATCGCCATCGGCCGTCACGTGCGTGAAGCTCTGCACCTCGACAGAATCCGCGCGAGACTCCAGCTGCTCGAGTATCCAGTCTCCCGTGAGACGGTGCCCCTCCGTATTGGGAATGCGCTCACCGAAATCCATCTGCGCTTGGGCGTAGGAAAGCGCGGCCTCGCCATCGAACTGAAAAGTTGCCTCTCCTCCACGACTACATCCAAGCAAGAGGAACACCGTCGCCGCAACGGAAAGGATCCGCATCATCGCACCTGGCTGGCCAAGAAATTGATATCCATGAATACGGTAAATACCATCTGTGAGACCTTGCTCGACGTGTGCAGCTCCTCTCGCAACAGGTAACTAAAGCTCGCTCCTCCGCGAATGCTCGGCGGAAACCCGGTATCCAGCCGAATGTCGATTTGACGGCGGCGGCTCTCCGACACGGACGAACACACGAGACTCTCCGTCCGCTGCAGACAGACGTTGGCATTGGTCGAGGTGACGCTCAGCGATGTACGGACCTCGTTCGGCAATCGTATCAAGTATCGAGGTGCCCGAAACGAGAAGCTCGTCGTGCCGCCCCACCGCGTTTCGTCGCTTACCGTGATGTTGCCCGAGGTCAACACCTCACTCTGCAATCGAGTTACCCGACCGGTCGTCACCACTCCGGCAACCCAAGTCAAGGTAACCGTCGGCGTCACGCTCGTGGAGTTGCTCTCGGTAAACACCCCCGTCGCGCTGCTCCCGTCAGGCTGTGCGCCCTGCCCCGGCACACCAAGCACGCCGGGCTGGAAGCTCGATGCCTCGGTCCGCCGGTAGCGGGTTTGGGCCGTCACACTGGAGATCACGCTCCGCACCGGAGCTGGTGGGGTGTAGACCCACGACAGAATCCCCGACGGCCACTCACGAGATCGCTGCCTGATCTCGGTTTGCGCCCCCCCCCGCCGCGCCCAAGTGCTGGAGACGGTACGCCGGAAATTTACCCGCGCCCCGAACCCAAATGGCAGCTGCGATCCACCCGAGACTGTCCACGCGTCACTTTCGACCGCGGACGTGGCAAGCTCACCCTCTTGCTCTCGAAACTCTTCGATGGCCCCGATCCCGAGCCGGTAGCGGAGATCGGCGGAGAAGGGAATGCGGTCGAAGTTGGAGCGCCGGTCTTTCTGAAACGATATGTCTGCGGGGAAAATGCCACGCGCGGCCCTGGCGAGGAAGCTCATGTCTCCCGCGACCGCTTCGGCGAGTCGGCTCAGATCGAACGTCGATCCGACGAGCCGCGTCCGGAAATTCGAGATGGCCTCTGGCGCCTTGAACGTGACCACCGAGTCGGTGTCGATTTCCACGGCTCTTCGCCCATTCGGATCGCGGTGAAAAATGAACGTGCTGGCGAGGTTGAAACGGGGACGCAGCCAGCTATTGATCACCGGCGCCGCGTTGAGACGCGTCGAAAGGCTGCGATCCCGCTCGAACCCGATGTTCTTACCCCACAGCGTCGTTCTCTGTTCGCCGACCAGTCTGCCCACTTGCGTCGAATCACCATAGTCCTGCAGGTCGCGGATGACGGCGTAGTCGACGCGAAGCCCGAGCGACGAGAACGGCCGCAGGTCGGCAGTTACGCTGTTGCGCCAAGTGTGCACAATGCTGCGGAGCGGAACGAGAAGAAGGTCTTCGGGGAGCGCCACGGGAATGCGAAATGTGGATCGGTCGGTTTCGTTATCGATCAATTCGGAACCGAACCGAATCTGATAGGGGTTCCAGCGAAGGCGCGACGAGCGGAGCGCTCTGCCGAATTCGCTCTCGCGCAGCCATGCGGGCATTCTCTCCACCAAGTTCACCAGGAAGCTTGGTGCACCCTGTATCGTGCGTGGGTTGGGCCGGTTGTCATAGGCGACGCGCAATTGACGATTCCGCGTGCGGGCCGTGCTCAACTCGGAGATACTTTCAGCATCTTCCCTGATACCGACCAACGATACCGGATCCAGCAGTAACCGCTCCGCGAAAGATTCGCCGCGTCGTGATCGGCGCAAAGCCAGCTGATACGAGGTCGCCGAAGCCGCCGGTTTGCGCAAATTCGCGAGCGCTTTCGCTCGAACATCTGTTCGCGGAACGAAGAATGGGTCGGTGCTCAGCCGCCGGTACTGCGCCGTAAACGGGACGCTCAGCCCCCACGATTCGGGCAGTAGCTTGTCGATGGCCACCGATGTCCCGATCTGCGTCTGCGCATCGGCCAAGTAGTCCGGCGTTTCGTCGATCTGGCGAAATTGGTCGTCGGTCTTCATGAACGAGAAGTTCACCTCCGCGAAGTCGGCCGCCGTAAGGTGCACCTCAACCATTCCCGCGAAGCCCGCATCAGCGACCACGTCGCTCAAGCGGATATCGTCCACCCACATCTCTGCTTCGGGAATGAACACGGATTCCTGCGTGCGCAACATTGCCACCGAGATCTCAGATACGCGAGCCAGGTTCGGTGGGCGCACGCCGGGATCCTTGACCTGTATCAGGTACGGTCCGTCGCACCGGACGAACGCCGTAGAATCGCCGCCACACTCGGCCGATCCGGACGGACTTTCACCGAGAACCCACGCGCCTTCGACCTGCGCCCGCAACGTGAGCCAGCGGTCGAGTTCCACCACCACTTCGGGCTCCCAGCTGAGCGTGCTCGCATCGGTGCGGTACATGTAGAAATTGTCTTCGTCGCTCCCAACCTTGATGGCGAACTGTAGATCGCCGGCCTCCCAACCGGACCCACGACCCCGCACCCACGCACGCAGTGTTCGATACTGGAGGAAATTCTTGTCCGCCCCACCGGCGAATCGTAGCAGGGCCTCCGCGCGCTCGCCCACCCGCAGATCACGCGCGATCAGGCGGAGCGATCGCTCATTGATTTGTTGGGACCCAAACTCAAACGTCGCTCCCCTCCGCGCCGCCTCATCGATCACCCCGGGTGGAGACGTATACCCCAGATCGCGGTCTTCCGTCGAAATGACCGACGCGATCACCTCCCCATGGGGTTCGCCGCGCAGCCCCCCCAACCCCGCGATCGGTGTCTCGGCTCTCTTCACCCACGGTGCTCCGACCAACCTCATCCTCGCCAACGCCACCGAGACCTCTTGCTCGCCGGCCTGCTGGTCAGAACTGACCATCGTGATACGCAAGGAACGAGTTCGTCTGAGGTTGGGCGCCCCGATCTGCACCGTGTCGCGGCGAAACGGAATCCGATACAGCCGCCACGTTCTCGTAACGCCCGCGATATCCCGCAGGATCTCACCGCGCCGGACGACGAGCCGCGCATCTCCCAGCGGCACGATGTACCGCACGACATCCTCTTGCAATACGCCGATCGCGCGATCCAGCCGGTTGTCGCCGTTGAGGTCCTCCGAGTCGACAAAGCCGTTGCGGCGGGTGCAACGGGCCCCCAGGTGGCCAAGCGGGAACGTCGGAATGGTCACTCCGGTGAACACACGCTCGCACATCGGGAAATCCGTCAGTGTTTCACCGGTGTTGATGTTGAAGATCGTCGGAATCCGATCGCCGTGAATGCCGACGTCGTTGACAGCAGCATTGAACAAATTGGTGAAGCGATCCTTCTCGGAGTCGAGTACACCCATTCCCAGGGTTTGGAACCCGGAAAACACCGTGTCGTTGCGGATCACCTCGAGCGAGTCGGGCCCGAACGCCACGGCGTCTTCCAGCACTGTGCCGAAATCCAAGACCAAGATGGTTTTCTGCCGCAGCGTCGAGACGCGAAGGTCCTCCAAGGCCCAAAACTCGAGAAACTCAATGCGCGACAGATCGATCCCAAGACCGGATCGATCGAGTGGCCGGGTGATGCTGCGCCATCGCGGGCCTGGGGTTGGCGTCCGGAACCATCTCGGGGCGCCGGTGACCGGGTGGGGGGCACCTCCAATGGTGTCCGGCTTGAGCGTGAGCCAGAGCAATGTCTCCTTCGGCCTCGAAGCACCGGTGAGCACGATGCTCGAATCGATTTCTCCGGGACTCAGCTCGAGCGGACCGCCATCGATTTCTATCGCGTTTTGCCACACCAGCGTAGCGGCATCGTTGACGTCGAACTCCCCTGCCGGAGACAAGTGACTGGGCGGCAGGCCGATGCCCGAAGTCGGACGGCTGCCGAGCTGAAACGATTGCTCCTCCATGCCGATGATGGTCGACGGCTGGCCTTCGAATTCCTCGATGTAAGCTTCCCCCGCTTGATTCGGGTTGGGACGAGACACGGCAAGTTCAGCCGTCACCTCGAGGATGGACGGCACGTTGGTTTCCAGCAGGGGAAGCGCGTTGAGCGCGCGGGTGAGATAGTCGGGACGGAACCGAAGGTTCGTGCTGAGGCTCCCGATGAACATCGCCTGCGGCTCTAAGCCAAGGATCGGACGTGTGAAGATGGTTCGCTCCCGCTGAAACAGCGTGACCGCATCGACACGTCCTCGCGACCCGAGGTTGTAGGTGCCGTGCAAACCGAACACGCTGCTCGGCGCAATGTCGAACAACTGGTTTTGCTCGAATTGCACCTGCACCTCGGTCGGTCCGGGAAAGAGCGAGTCGGGGTTGACGAACGTGATCACGCCGAGGTCGTACGAGATATCGTAATCCCGTCCGCGAACCAGATCGCGGTTCCCGATTCTTATCCGCTCACTCCCACTGCGTACCTGCACCGCGCCCAAACTGAGCCGAGCCCGGTCGCCGGAGCCCGACGCGTCATAGTCCCAGAGAAACCTGAAGCGCGGCGCCGGACCCTGCGTGTTGCGCAAGTAGGTCGGCGTACGGTAGATGGAGTCGTTGCGCTCGCGATCCTGTAACCGCGCGCTGTCGGCAAACGGTTTGAGATTCGGGAAGACGACGAAGAGGTCGCGGAGCGGGAGGCCGCCGTTCGGATCGCGCTCACGCGGAAATACCCTATTGAATTCGTCGAGCTGGGATGGATCCGTCGAGTTGGCCAGCCCCAGTCGCGCCAGGTACGTACCGATGCCATCGACCGGTCGTTCGGAATCGTTGACGACGAGCGAGAGATTGATGGAGTTTCGGCTGATGTTCCCTCCGATGCGATAGAAATTCCGCATCTCGTGCTCGAACGTCGGTACGTCGGTCCCCCGGCGGGGTTCGTGTATCAGTCGGAGCGTATCGGACGGGCCGGTCACCGACGGAAACGTCCCCACCGTGTCCCCCGATACGGTGACATACGAGACGGCCAAGAACTCGTTCAGACCCACCCGATTTCTCAGCCCGAACCAAGTGCCCGACGGATCCAAGTAGTAGTCCTGGCCTTCGACGAGCAGATCCCAAAAAAACGGGCCGACGCGCTGCGGACTGTCATCGCGAAACGCCACGGCTTCGATGCCCTGAAGACTCGGGTTGATGCCCACCTGACCGCTTTGGGCCCGCAGCCGGTAAACGCGCACCTGGGCCAGCTGGGCTTCGGGCGGCAACGCATCACGCACGATGTTCAACACGTCGATGTTCGGCTGCGCCGGGAGGGTCGCCGGATCGACGATGAAGAAGAACCGGCTGTCCTCGAACTCCACGTCGCGCGACTCACGACTCACGCGCTGGGTGGTGCGGTCACCCACCGTGAAAATGCGGGTCCTAACCGAGGAACCCTTTTGCTGCGCCAGGATCGAACGCAGCTCGACGGGACCGAGCTGCGCCTCCGCCTGAATACCGAACGACTGTGCAGGGATGGCCGACCTGATGAACGGCGAGGACGGGAGTTGAAAGTCCAGGTTGCCGACTTCCACTCGCCGCACGATGTCATCCTCCAGTCCCTGGTACCACACGTTGATTCTGTTGTTGGAACTGAACTCGCGCTGGCTGTCGAAGTCCACGTTGACGTTGAGGCGATCGGCGATCACCCCACCCGCCCGCAGCGCGAATTGTTGGTCGAGAGCAGGCGTCGGAAAACCACCCTGGCAACCCGAGGCTGGATTCGAGATGTCCGCGGCCGTGCAGTTCAAGTTGCGCAGCCGGTCGAGGCGTGTTTCGAGGTGAGCGTCGAGCTCGATGTTGAGGTCGGCGTACCGAGCTAGGTCGCCCAGGTCCTGCCTCGCAACGGGGGGAGGGGCCGAGTCGAGGGCGATAGGCCGACGCGGCAGAATGCCGGCTGCCACCACAGGGCGGTTCAGTGCGAGCCGGCCGCGGCGGCGGGCTCGATTCGCTTGGACCAGGCGGAGCGTTTCCGCCACCCATCGCCTCGCGACCTCTCGGGGACTGGTGAGCCGGTCCCAGAGGCCACCGTCCCGTAGCGCCGGCGGGGGGTCCAGGTGTAGTGTGTCAGTGATGAGATAGAAACGGACTGCGGGACCTGGCCCCTGGGCCGACGCAATCGCGGGGCACGCGAGCGCCGCCCCGACGACCAACATTGACTGCCGGGACACCTTACCCCACCGTCGGGGGTACATCTTAGAAGGCACGGCGCCGGAGCGCCTCACAGGCATCTAACTCTTTGGAATACCAGTAGTTAAACGATCTCAACAGTGTCAATAATCAGCAAGTATCTGCTCAAGTTGCACCTCGTTCCTTTCGTGTTCGCGATGTCGGCGTGCACCAGCATTCTGCTGTTGAACCAGATTGCGAAGCGTCTCCCTGATCTCCTGGGCAAGGGACTGCCTGTCATGGTCATCGTCGAGGTCTTCGCCCTGTCGGTGCCGTTCCTAGTTGCCATGACCCTTCCCATGGCTGTGCTGGTCACCGTGTTGTACGCCGTGAGCCGGCTTGCGGCGGAGAACGAAATCACCGCGCTCCAAGCAGGAGGTGTTTCCTTGGGCCGGCTCGCGCGCCCGTTGCTCGGGGCCGGGCTCGTGATGACGGCAGTGGCGTTCCTGTTCAGCGACCAGGTGCTTCCCCGGTCGAATCACCGCCTTCGCACGCTATTAACGGACATCAACCGCACCAAGCCGACCTTCGCTCTGGAAGAGCAGGTCATCAATGAGGTGCAGCGGAACCGCTTCTTCCTTCGAGCGAACCAAATCGACCAAGCCACATACGCTCTCCGGGATGTTACGATCTACGACCTTACGAATCAAACGAGAAGACGCACAATCTACGCCGACAGCGGCTGGCTGGCCTTCGACTCCGCCCAAACGGACCTGTACCTCACACTGTATGACGGCATGATGCATGAGTCGAGCCGCACCGATCGCCGGCAGTTCCAGGTAATGAATTTCCGCCAAAAAGTGATCCGCGTCGAGGGTATCGGGGGCAACTTCAGCCGAAGCGTGAACGACCAGTTCAAGGGCGACCGTGAGATGCGAGTCTGCGAAATGGATTCGGTGATTGTCGCGGCCCGAACGCAACAAGACTTCGCCGAGCGGCGAGCCGCCGGTATCGAGTTGAACAGTCTGCGCGGCCTGGTGGGTCTGGCGTCGGTGCCCGTCGACACCGTAGGGCCGGCCCTGCAAGGTCAATGGTATTGCCGAGCACTGCGAAGTATGGCGAACTGGCTCGTGCCCGCCGCCGAAGCCCAGACCGGCCGAACCCAAAACCCCCGGACGGAAGCGGTGTTCGAACACCTCAACGAGCCTGGGCGCGTAGCCTACGCCACAGGAGCGGCGCCTCCGCGAATCGCGGCGGCCAAGGTCCTACGCGATCGGGCGCGCAGCGCGGAGATACGGGCCGCAAATTATCTGGTGGAAGTCCACAAGAAATACGCGATCGCCGCCGCATCCATTGTGTTCGTGATCGTGGCGTTACCCATCGCTATTCTGTTTCCGCGCGCGGGAATCGGCCTGGTGATCAGCGTGAGCCTTGGAGCGTTTGCGATCTACTACGTCGGGTTAATCGGCGGCGAGTCACTCGGCAACCAACTCATTGTGAGTCCTTTTTGGGCCATGTGGACTCCCAATTTCGTGTTCACCGCCATCGGCCTTCTGGGGCTGTACCATGTTCGCACCCGCGCAACCCAACGGAGTCGGCGCTGGACAAGCTGGTTCGGCAGCACACCAAAGGTCCCAAGAGCCGTTAGTACGTCCAGGTCCCCGTTGCCGTCCGGATGAAGCCGGGCGGCATTCTCGATCGCTATCTCGCGTGGGAGTGGGTCAAGATCTTCGCGGCGACCGCCATCGGATTCCCTCTTTTCGTCATCATCATCGACATCAGCGAGAAGATCGACGATTATCTGGCGCAGGGAATTCCCCCGGCCGACATCGCGCTCAGCTACGTTTACGGCTTTCCCGAGACGTTACGCGTCGTTCTTCCGGCGGCGGTGCTGTTTGCCACAGCCTTCACAATGGGCGCGTTCAGCAGGCATCTCGAACTGGCTGCGGCCAAGGCGTGCGGTACCAGCTTTCATCGGCTCGTAACACCAATACTCTTGGCAGCCGCGGTTGCGACCGGACTTGCCATGGTCGTGGGCGAAGTCGCTCCCGCGGCAACGACCAAGCAAACGGAACTGCTCGGGGAGCGTGAGCGTCGCACCGATTCGAGGCGCTTCAACTTCGTGTATCGCGCTGAGGAGGGCTGGGTGTACGTCATCGGGTCGCTGGACGAGGGCCAACGTCTGCTGCGAAACGTGCAGATGGAACGGAAGGGCACAGGAGGCGAGTACCCGACCCTCGTAGTGCAGAGCCCGCGCGGCACGTATGACGACTCGGTTTCACGATGGACCATGACGAACGGACGGCTGCGCATACTTACGGGTTCGGCTTCCGAGTTGGCCTTCGAGTTCGACTCGATTCACATGCGAAACTTCACGGAAACCCCGTCGGCACTCCTCTCCGAACCCAAACGTCCGGAGGAGATGGTGTATGAAGAGCTGGGCTCCTACATCGACGCACTGGAGCGGTCTGGCGGCGACGGCCGCCGCCTGCGCGTCGCCCAGGAACTCAAAATCGCGATACCCTTTACCTGCCTCGTCGTCGCCATATTCAGCGCGCCGCTCGCGGTCTCTGCACCGAGAACTAGTGGCGCCCTTGGTATCGGTATCGGGCTCGGGACGACGATCGTATTTCTCTTGATGGTGCAGCTTTCTCAGGGAATCGGATCCAGCGGCCTGTTACCTCCACTGCTCGCAGCATGGCTGCCCAACATCATATTCGCGGTGGCGGGCATCGTAATGATGGTAAGGGTCAGGACTTGACCGGCGCGTGAAGTCGGTCAGCCGCGATGCTCTCCGGTTGATTCCGGACGACCGATTTCGAAACTGACCGGGGCCGGATCAGGCGCATACGTGAGCACCCCCATCGAGATCCGACGGGCCCCCGCGTTGGCGTAATCGACGGCGGTTTCCGGCGTGATACCGCCCGATGCTTCGAGCGTCACGTCCGGTCCGCACCGGGTCACCCACTCGCGGATCACATCGGGGGACTGGTTGTCCGCGAGAATCCACTTGACGCCTGCCGCCAACGCGATGTCGAGTTGCTCGCCACTCTCCACCTCGACACACACCGCCACACCGTCAGGCGCATGGCGGAGTGCGGTTCCCAAGTCGCCTCCCAACGATCGCAGCAACTCCCAGTGATTGTCCTTCCACAGCACGGCGTCCGCCAATGAGGCGCGGTGATTCTCGCCGCCACCGATGCGGACCGCGTACTTTTCTAATTCGCGGAGGCCGGGTGTCGTCTTCCGCGTGTCGGTGATGACACTCGTGGTGCCAGCGATGGCGTTCACGGCGCGGCGGGTGACAGTCGCGACTCCGCAGAGCCGCTGCAGATAATTCAGCGCAACCCGCTCGCCCGCCAACAGCGTCGCCGCCGATCCTCGAACTACCGCCAGCACCTCGCCGGCCTCGACAGACGAACCCTCGTCCACGAGCCGCTCGACGGCCACCGAGGGCTCCAACTCGCGGAACACCGCGTCTACCAAGGGCAAGCCGGCCACCACGAAATCGCACTCCGCCCGAATGCGACCGACCGCCGGCTGCTCCCGGCCCGCACCAAGCAGTGCCGTCGTGATGTCGTGCGTGGCGCGATCCTCGGTGAGGGCCCGTGCCGCGTGACGAGTCCAATCGGGCGTCGACATTCGTCTCCGACCTCCAGAAGCGACGGTTCACGAGCCGTAAAGATAGGGGCTCGATTGAAAGCCGTCAGCAGGCGCACGGGTTACTCGGGTTGCTACCGTCGTGCGGCCTTGTGATCCTTAACTATGCAACCAATCCGGATTCTCGCGTTCGTCGCCAGCGCCGCAACATACCTGCTCATCGTACTCGGTGGGGTCGTGCGCATCACCGGTTCCGGGATGGGTTGTGGAGACGATTGGCCGCTTTGCAACGGCCGGTTGATTCCATCCCTCAGCGACACGGCAACGTTCATCGAATGGAGCCACCGGCTCGTTGCGTTGGGCGTGAGCGTCCTCGTGGTCGGTCTCGCGGCCCTCACGCTGTCGCGCCGCGCCACGCCTGGAGTCGCCGGGAGAGACGGTCCTCTCAAGCCCGCGCTGTGGGCCGGTGGTTTGCTGGTTATCCAGGTGTTGCTGGGCGCCGTAACGGTGTGGTTGGAGCTGCCACCGACCGTGGTGGTACTCCATCTGGCCACCGCCATGGCCATGGTTGCCGCCCTGATCGTCGCGGGCTTGCGCGCGAACTCCACGGCCGCTGCGCAGCACGATGGACGGTATTGGCGCGGGGCCCTGACGGCGCTGGTGATGGCGGCCGTCGCAGTACTCCTGGGAGGCCTCACGGCGAATCTGGGCGCGGCCTCGGCGTGTCTGGGATTCCCACTCTGCAGCGGAGAGGTGTGGCCGAGCCAGTCGAATCGGGGGGGGGGATTGGCGCACCTCCACTGGGTTCACCGCCTGGTGGCATACGCTCTGGTGGCGCAGCTGATCGGGCTCGTGATCGCGGCTGTGCGGCGCGGCGCCACCGCCCCGACCGCAGTACGCCGTGCCGCCGTCGCCACGCTCGGGATTGCCGCACTCCAGGTAGCCGTTGCCGCCGCCATGATGCTGAGTGTGCTCCAGCCCCATTGGCGCGCAACACACGTCGCCGCCGGCACCGCGGTATGGGTTGCGACGGTGGTGCTCGCGTGGGTGGCGCGGCCGCGGGGACCAGCGTCCGCAGAATCCCGTGGGCTGGCCATTCCGCCTTCACCGAGACCGGTGGTCCAGTCAGCCAGCTAGGATCATGTCCTGCTGCGGATTGGCGGGCGTGACCTCCGGCCGGTCTTCGTGTAGAAACACGTTGATCTCGCTGCGAACGCCGAAACGGCCCTCGAGGTAGATTCCCGGCTCTACCGAGAAGCCAATCCCCGGTATCAGTTCGCGCTGGTCGTTGGTCTCGAAGTTGTCCAGGTTCGGCCCGGAACCGTGTAGCTCGCAGTCGATGGAGTGTCCGGTACGGTGTACGAACGCATCACCGTATCCTGCGTCCGCGATGTGACGACGCGCCACATCGTCCAGATCGGCTCCGACGATCGTGCGGTGGTGGGCAGCCGCCTCCTCCAAGTGCCGCACCACGGCGTCTCGTGCGTCCCTCGTCGTAGTCCAGACACGCATGACTTCATCGGGCGGCGTAGAGCCTGCGAACCCCATCCATGTCTGATCCGCGAAAACCGCATGCATCGTCTTCCCACCCCACAGATCGAGCAACACGACGTCGTCCTGTTTCAGCTCCGCATCCGCGCCCTCCCGCGGCTCGTAATGCGGATTTGCGGCATTGGCTCCAAAAGCAACGATGGGCGGGTGGTCCGTCGTAAGCCCGGCTCGGTCCATTGCGTCGAGAACCTTTCGTTGGACGGAAGCCTCGCGGGCGGCACCGACCTGTCCCACGACCTGCCGGATCGTTTGCCGTGCGATCTCCGCTATCGTCTCGGCTGCAGCTCGGTGATCCTCCAATTCGTCGCTCGACCAGGTGGCCGCGAATCGGGATACGAGCCCCGACGACGGCACGACGGCGCCCCCGAGCCTTTTGATCAACTCCACGACACCGGCTGGCACCCGATCCAGGTAGGGGACGGCGTCGTCAGGAGATACCTCCATGGCCACCGTTCGGCCGGACACCACCTGACCCAGCAACTCGTGAAGCTCCCTCCACGTCGCGTACGGGCGGATTTCGCCGGGGAATCCCTCGATACCCTGCAACTCGATGCGGTGTGCGATCGCCACCGGTTGGCCGTCGACGGGGAGCCAGATAAACAATCTCCTCGTGCCCATGCCATGGGCTCCAACCACTCGCTTCGCGACAGGGTTGAGGCCGCGGAAATCATACAGAAGCCAGCCGTCCGCTCCGCTCGAGGAACAAGCCGGGCCAATGGCACTTAGATCGATGCCTGGAAACAGTGTCATGGTCAATCCTCGTGCTCGTGTTGGGTGCTCCATCGACAGCAATCGCTTCCGCGCGCTCGGCATTGGGTGAGAAAGCACGCGCCGTCAAAGGGGGTAAATCCACGCAGCAACTCGGCGAGTCCGGAACCGTACACTCCACATGCCTGCCCACCTGGCGACAGAGACGCCGGACACTCGCTGCCAGCGGCTGCCGAGGTGCAGTCCGCAGTTACCTCGATGTCAAATACCCTCGCCGCTGCGCGTCGAACCAAGCGTCGTCCCAACCGGTTGCGCAGGTGGGCCGGCAAACCGGCATGGGCCAGCTTCAGAAGGCGTGGTGTGAGGTTCGCGGCGTGACGGCCTGCGCGCCGGCCGGCGTCGGTGAACAAGAGATCGGCATCCGGCCGTCTCGCCACGAGCGTAAACAGCGCCGCGATTTCTTGGGCCTCGACGTCACCGCCGCTCTTGACCATGGCGGTGTATCGCTCGATTTGGGCTGCGACGCTCCGAGTACGGCCCAGCTTGATTGCCTCACTACCCGTCTCTTCGTCGGGCGACGACCCTTGCGCCTTGCCGTCGTGAGACCGAACCGCCTCAAGGACCGAAATGGCGATAACAGGATGCAAGCGAGACCTGGGGCGATAGGGTTGCGGTTCTGCGTGGCGCACGCTGCGCCGTCCGGAAAGCTAACGACGGTGGCCCAGGGTACTAACGCGGCTACGAGGCCATTGCGCCGCGCCAAGCCGCAGGCGATTGTACACGCGGTTGAACCGGCTTTCAATGTCTACTGTTTGAGCATCCGGGGTTTCTGTCGATGGACCCAGGCGCCGACGAAAAGCGACGCGCGTTCGAAAAAGAAGCTGTACCGCATCTCGATACGGTGTACCGAGTTGCGTTGCGCTTGGCCGGCGACCAGACGCAGGCCGAAGACCTCGCTCAGGACACCATGCTCAAGGCGTACGGCGCCTGGCACCAGTACCAGCGGGGCACCAACGTCCGCGCGTGGCTTCTCACCATATTGCGACACACATTCATCAACCAGTATCGGCGTGACAAACAACGCGGCAACACCGTGGACGTCACCGAGTATGAAAAATTTACGGTCTTCCACGAGGTTCAGGAGGTCGATCCAGAAGGCCGATTCTTCGATCAGATCGTTGATGAGGAAGTGCTCCGCGCCATCGACTCCCTCCCGGAGGAATTCAGAGAGTGTCTGGTGTTGAGCGACATGGCCGATTTGAGTTACGCCGAAATTGCCGAAGTCGTGAATGTTCCCGTGGGCACCGTAAAATCCCGTCTTTTCCGCGCCCGGCAGGCGTTACAGCGCGAGCTATACGAGTACGCCGTCGAAGCGGGATACATCAAGCGCAGCGTGCGATGAACTCCAAGAGGCCAACACTCGATTGCCAAGAAGCGGCTCGGCGGTTTCACGAGTTGCTCGACAATGAGTTGACGCCGGATGTCGAAGCCGCCGTGCGTCAGCACCTAGAGGACTGTGCCGACTGCATGGCGGTCTTCGAGTTCGAGGAGGCTTTCAAGCGATTCGTTGCCCTTCGAGCTAGGTCAACCGAAGCGCCCGCAGACCTCAAGCAACGCATTTTGGGCCAACTCGACATCAGCAGCGCGGCGCACGACGAATGAGCTTGCTATCGGCCGTTTTGTTGGCCGGCGTTATCGCGGCGGCGGGCGGCCGCCTCGGGTGGCTCACGCCCTGGGGAGTGCTGTTGGCGTCGTTGGTGGGAGCAGCCGTGCTCGAGGGAGCCGGGATGCGTGGCGGGGTGCTCATGGGGCTGTTCTTCGTTTCAGGCAGCCTTCTCACCCGATGGTCTGAACGCGACGGTCTCCACTCGATCGACGCGAAGGGGAGTCGCCGCGACGGTGTCCAGGTCGCCGCCAATGGAACGTGGGCCGCGGCCGGAGCGATCGCGATCCACGCAGCGCCTGTGATCGGCTGGTCGGTCATGGCGGGAGCCCTCGGTGCTGCGCAGGCGGACACGTGGGCCACCGAGATTGGAGCGCGTGCCCCCCGCGCCCCCCGCCTCATCACGTCCGGGGTAGTGGTTCAGCGTGGTACCTCGGGCGGTGTCACGTGGCTCGGAACGGCAGGCGGCGTTGCGGGCGCTGCGCTCATGGCGTTGGCAACCTGGGCCGTGGCGCCACCGCCCGCCGCGCTGGCTGGGCTGCTGGGCGGGTGCTTGGGGTTGACGGTCGACTCTATACTGGGGGCCACCGTTCAGGGGACGTCCGAGCCGGCGGAACGGATCGACTCCCTCTCGGATGGACGCGCCGACGGTGGCCGCCCGCCGTCGGTCCGCGGGGTCGCCTGGTGCACAAACGATGTCGTGAACCTCTCCGGCACGGGCGTGGGTGCGGCCACCGGATTGGCCCTCTCCCTGCTCTGGACGATGGGTTAGCAAGGCCCAAGTCCGAGACGGTCACTTCACTTGCGAGGTGCGATGGTGGACGAACACGCCAATCTCAACCTCTATCGATCTTTGTTGGGATGCTTCACGACCGGCGTCACGCTCGCGACGACCCTCGACGCCGAAGGTCGCGCCTGCGGCATGACCGCGAGCGCTGTCTCCGCCGTTTCGTTGGAGCCGCCGCTTCTATTGATCTGCGTGAATCGGGAAGCCAACTTCCATGCCGCGCTGGGCTCGGAAGTCGGCTTTGTCCTCAATGTCTTGGCGGCGGACCAGGAGGCCATCTCGCTGACGTTTGCGGCCGACAGCGAGGATCCTTTTGCAACCGTGGCATTCCGGCTCGGAGAAGCAGGCTTGCCGCTCGTGGACGGGGCCGTGGCTCACATCGTCTGCGCGCCGTGGGGGAGTTTCGAAGCGGGCGATCATACGGTTTTCTTCGGTAGGGTGACGGGTGGGGAGTCTTTCCAGCGACCGCCGCTGATACATTACCGCGGCCGCTACACGACGACGGTGTAGCCGGGCTAGGAAGCGCGAACACTTCAAGGGAGACATTCATGGGAGGCAAGCTCCGTCCGCTGACCGCCGAGTTCGTCGGCACGTTCGCATTCGTCTTCATCGGTGCGGGCGCGGTCGTTGTCGACTTCGCCAAGGGCAATGCGCTCGGGCTGCCCGGCATCGCCCTCGCGCACGCGGTGGTGCTTTCCGTGATGGTGACGGCGTTGATGCGCATCTCCGGGGCGCATTTCAATCCGGCGGTGACGTTCGGACTCTGGCTCGCGAACAAGATCGAGGCAAAGGATGCCGGGCTGTACGTAGCTGTCCAGTTGGTTGCCGCCGTAGCCGGAGCTTTCCTCGTGAAGTCGCTCTTCCCGGCGGTCGCGGGCGAAGTCACCGGCTACGGCACACCGAGGATTGCCGGGGACGTCAGCTTCGTCCAAGCGATCGTCATCGAAGCCGTGCTCACGTTCTTCCTCGTGTCTGCGGTGTTCGGCACCGCCGTGTCGTCGGAGGCTCCGTCCGGAATCGGTGGCTTCGGCATCGGGCTGGTACTGCTCTTCGACATTTTGGTTGGTGGTCCGCTCACCGGCGCCGCCATGAACCCGGCGCGCGCTTTCGGCCCTGCCGTTATCGCCTGGGAGTGGGTGGCCCAGGGAGTGTACTGGATAGGACCGTTGCTCGGCGGTGCCGTGGCGGCACTCCTGTGGGGGAAGATCCTGTTACCGAAAGAGGACGCCGAGTAGAGAAATTACCTGAGCTTTCGAATCCGCCAAGCCAAAGACACGGCGTACCCCACCATGATCACGGCCGTCACAATGTACGCGGCCACCATGTAGCCACCGTTGTCAGGCGTCACTGAGTAGTTCCTCCTCCCGCAGCGCCCTCAGGCTAGCCACGGCATAGCGCTGGGTCGTAAACCCCACGTACAGCAAGGTGAACACGCCCAACGAGAGCAGTATCGTGGTGAGCATCACGCCCGGCAGCGACGGCGCGCTCGGTTTGAAGAGAATCGGCTGCGGATGAATCGTGCGAAACAGATAGACGGTGAGATGGATGAATGGAACGAGCGCGAGCCCCAGGATGCCGAGCACCGCTGAAAAACGCGCCCGCTGATCGACTTCGACGATGGCCCCACGCATGATGAGGTACCCCACGAAGAGCAGGAAAATGAACAGGGTCGAGGTCAGCCGCGCGTCCCACGCCCACCATGTTCCCCACACCGGCTTCCCCCACAAGGGACCGGAGATCAGCATCACCACCGAAAATACTACGCCGACCTCTGCCGACGCTTCCGCCGCGCGGTCGATCCGTTCGTCTCGCAGCCACAGATACGCGATGCTCAACAACCCCGTCACCGCAAATGCCGCCAGCGCGTAGATGGCGACGGGTACGTGAACGTAATAAATCTTTTGGGCCGGCCCTTGTAGCCGCTCCACCGGGGTGAACGCCAGCGCCCGAACATACACACCAGCCAACCCCGCCAACGCGAGCGCCGTGATGGCTTGCCCCCGCCGTGCGGTCCGGAGAGCACTTTCTCGAGCGGTCATTCGTCTAGTGTCGCCTCGTACAGGAGGATCGCCAGCACGCAAAAAACAATATCAAACGCCGCAAGCAGCTTGAACCAGCCCATCAACTCACTGGCGGGGCGCGCCGCCAGAATGCGGGACGTCAACTGGACGGCGCCTACGACCGGGGGTATCAAGAAAGGTAATAACAAAATCGGAAGCATCAGCTCTGCAAAGCGCGTGCGCACGGCCATGGCGCTCAGCAGTGTACCCACCGCAACGAATGCGACGGTCGCCATCGCGGTCACCGCGAGAAGCTGAGGCAAACGTCCGGCCAGTGAAACATTGTAAAAGAGCACGAACAAGGGAACGCTGATCAGCTCGACGAAACCGACGAAAAGCAAGTTGCCGGTCATCTTGCCCACAAAGATCGCCGTCCGTGGCACCGGCGTCAGCAGCATCCCGTCGATCGCTTGATTCTCCCGCTCGAGGAGGAACGCCCTGTTGAGACCCACCATGGCGGCGAAGGTGAACGTGACCCACAGTGCCCCCGGCGCGATGTCCATCGAGCTTACGGCTGTCGGATCGCGGGCGAAGTAGAGAATGGAGAGGACCAAAATCGCAAACACTACCGCCGACATGAACGCCGTTTTCGTACGCCACTCCACCGTCGCGTCCTTCACGACGATGGCCCACACCACACCCAGGTAATCACGCACGGTTGAGCAAGCCTCTGTACCTGGCCGCTATCGTCTCCACGGACCGGTCGTCCATCGGTTCCGGACCCACCAGCGTGCCGTGCACGAGATATCCGACGCTCGTCGCCAGCTGGACCAGGCGTTCCAACTGGTGGGTAACCAGGACAATCGCGCGCCCCCGCCCCCGCCCCCGCCCCTCGCTCACCAGTTCGCCGAGCAGCCGAACCACATCGGCCACCCCTGGGTCGTCGAGACTGTGGAACGGCTCATCGAGCAACAGGATGTCCGGTTGATGGATCAGGGCGCGCGCGATGGCCAATCGCTGAGTCATGCCGCGGCTGAAGGTGGCCACACGTTGATCCTGCCACCGGACCAATCCCAAACGATCCAGGAGTTCCTCCACCCGCGCCGCGTCCACGATCCCCCAAAGCTTCGCGGCAAAGGCGAGGTTTTCCCGGGCGGTGAGGGCGTCGTAGGCCATGGAGTTGTGCGCCACCAACCCAACGGTTCCGTTCCGCGTCACGCTCCCGCCGCTGGGGCGCAGCAGCCCGGCCAAGACTCGCAACAGCGTCGTCTTTCCCGCCCCGTTGGGCCCGAGGAGCGCCAACACTTCCCCTCGCCGCAGCGAGAACGTGACATCGGCGAACACGCGCCGGTATCCGTAGCGCCTGGTCACCGCTTCTGTCACGAGCAAAGGATCAGTCACTGCCGCGCCAACTCCGGCGCCGGCATCGGCGTTTACGCCGGCGGCGCCTGAGACTTGTGGAGTGAGAATCAATGAGATGTGTCGGGCGGTCGCTCTTTCAGGCCGACGAGCGCGACGGCGAAGACGCACACAATCAGCAGAGCCGAAACGACGCACCACCTGCACCATGCCTGCAGGACGAAAGCCTCGATATACGTGAGGTAGCCCGCAAACGCCGCGCCGACACCACCCAACACCACGAGCAGCTTGGTCGGGCCTCGCGTCGCAGCGAACTTGGGCTGCAGACCGGCGATGCTCACCGTGAGGATCGCGAGGAACCCACCCACGCCGTAGAAGGCGACGGGCATGCCCAGCAAGGACGCGTATCGACTGGTCTGGACCGCTTCACATGACCCGGTGCCACACAGCATGGGACCCATCAGCCCGATCTTCCACAGTGACAAATAGAGCGCCACAAACAACCCGATCAACGACAGCATTGCCGTCGCCATCCGGTGCTTCATTGCGTCGCAGCACCGGCCAGACTATCGACCACGGCTTTCACCTGATCGTAGCTCTCGAACGTATACAGCCGATCCCCGACCAAATAGCTGGGTGTGGAGCCGACACCGAGGGACACGGCTCCCTCCACACTCGCCTGAATGCGGGCTCGAAACCGTCCTTCGCGCGTACAGGCATCATATTCGTCGAGATCGACGCCCAGATCACGGGCATATCCGCGAAACATCCTTTCCGCGCCCGAGCGGCCCGTCCATTCCGATTGGGTCTCGAACAGCCGGTCATGCATCTCCCAGAACTTGCCCTGTTCGGCGACGCACGCCGCCGAGTGATGGGCTGGGCGCGCGTTGACATGCATGTTTAGGGGAAAATCACGGAACACCAAGCGAACGCGACCCGTGTTCACGAGGCGCTGCTTGACGTCATGGATGATCAGAACCCAGGCCAGCCGGCATGCGGGGCACTCGAAGTCTGCAAACTCAACGATCTCGACCGGCGCCCCGGGATCGCCCACAGAATACCCGCCAAAACCGCGCGCCTCTTCGATCGCCGATATGTCGATCGGCCCACTCGGCAGCGACGCTCCGCCACGCACCATCGCCGTCGCCAACGCGCCGGCTCCAAAGACCGCGATTGCACCGAGACCGACGTAAAAACCCTTCATTCCAGCCATGGGGGGGTCTCCTCCAGATCTTCAATCTCAAACCCGTTGTCGCCGGGCAGGTTCAGATGATCCACTTGTTCCTTCGCCTCCTCGACTACCCGACGAGATTCCACGACCTGTGGCGTATCGTACGTGCTCCGCACCTCGTGGTGGAACAGCTCGCTTCTCACGTCGCCCATGAGTTTCAAGAGTTCCGGTCCGGCTGACAGGAGGTCTTGATCGGCCTTCAGCGCGTCAATGCGAGCCGCAAGGGCCCGCAGCAGGATCACCAACCCCTCAGAGCGTTCCCCCTCATCATAGACTTGGTCCTCTGCCATGTCGCCCTCCGCGATTTTGCAGCCTCGAGACCGCTAGTCCGGTCATCTGCGGGTGGTTCTCACGAGGCAATGTAACCTCGTTTTAACGGTCACGCGGACGCCAGGGTCGCTCCCGACCGCTCGACCTTGAAACCCGGGTTGCCCCCGTCTATACTTGTTGGCTGCATCAAATACCCTTAGGAGAATTGGAAGGCATGGCAAGTCAGAAACCCGCAAGACGGACGGAGTCGGCCCCAAATCGATTCCAGCAAGCCCGAGACGAACTCTTCAGTCACATCCTCCGCTGCGGCGTTCTCGACGCCACCACCGATCATCAGAAGGAATGGTTCGACGACACGATGGACTATCTCGCCGACCGGTATGAGCGGTTGACCGATGCCGAATTGGGCGACGTTCGGCAGCTTGGCGAGCAATATTGCCGACCCATGATCCGAAAGGACAATCCGGTTACCGCGGCAAACTAGACTCTCCACCTCATCGCGCCACCACTTACCCCCACAGAACTCAGCAAGCCTCCTGCGCAACGAGCGCGCCGTCTCGGCCGCGTGACGTATTGAACGCTCCGGACACCCGCCTGGTCTAGCCGATCTCGATGTCGTAGCTCACCGCGATGTCAGGTGCGAGGGAGTGCAACACCGAGCAGTATTTCGTGATGGAGAGGCTCACCGCCCTCTCGGCCTTGTCCGAGTCCAATGATTCCCCACTCAACCGGTAGCGAAGATGCAGCGCGTCGTAGCGACGAGGATCGCCCTCGCGGCGCACACCCTCCACGTCCACCGATAAATCGGTCAGCGTCACGCGCATTTTTTCGAGCATGAGAACCACATCGACAGCCGAGCATCCCGCGGCCGCCAGCAGCAGGGTCAACATCGGCCCCGGGCTGGTTTCGTTGTCGCCGTCGATTTCAATCGTGGGCGTCGCTGGATTCGTGCCTCCGCCGCGAAATTTCAGACCGTCGCCCGTCCAATCGAGTCGAACGGATCGCGTGGCCTCCGCGCTCACGGTGCTCTCCTGGTGGACAGCCCGATGAAGAGCCGGTGCCGTTGCAGGCCATCTTCGGCGTGGTACTCCAACAGCCAGTTCAGAAACTCACGGATCCTAATCTCAAACCCGAGGGCGAACTGAAGCCACACCTCGGGGCAATTGGGTGCAAGTCCACAATTGTCTTGCCCCGCCACGGCAAAGCCCCCGCCGATATACGGCACTGCAGCCTCCGTGTCGTCCGCCAACCGGAACATGACCTCGGCATTCACGACGTAAGTATCTACCGCGTTGCCGAAACCGATCTCCGCCGACGGCCGCAACCTGAGGCGCCGGGTAAATACATCTCCCATATCCAACGCGAGACTCAGCAGCGGCTGAGCGTCTCCCCCCCCCTCGATGTCCAGCCCCATCCGCATGCTAAATCCGTAGAGCCCGAGGTTGAGCCCCCCATTCCCGCTGGTCGCCTGCTCCTCCGCATCCTGCGGAATGAATTCCTGAGCTTCCACCCCGGTCGGGGCCAGCCCCACCGCAGCTGCCAGCACCACGATCGCGCGAACCAGTAATTGTCTCGTCACGGACGGAACGCCTCCCTAGTATGGTGTGAGATCGCCACGACGGATGCCGCCGGGGGGTTGCACCGCTCCGCCGGGGCGGAAATCGGGCAAACCGAAGGTAATGTAAAGACTTCCCAGCCTCGAAAACCGTCAAAAAAAACGGGCGCTGGCCATGCCGTTGAGCTTGCCGGGCTGCATGTCGATCTGATAACTTGCGACATTCGAAGCTGTCCCTCAAAGAAAGAAAGCAGCATATGGACACCGAACTGCTCAAACGGGCGCAAATCTTCAAAGACCTCGATGACGAGGAAGTGGAAGCCGTGTTGGAGATTTGCTCGGAGCTGACCTTCAAGTTCGGGCAGAAGATCTTCAGAGAGGGTGAGCGCGGAAACCGGCTGTATATCATCGAGGAAGGCGAAGTCCGCATCTCTCGCGAGATGCCCGGCTCGGGGGAAGAGGCGCTCACGGTGCTCAAGCCCGGAGCGTGCTTTGGTGAGATGGCGGTGTTCGACCGCTCGGAGCGCTCCACCGATGCCATCGCCAATGTCGATTGCAAGCTGATCACGATCACGCGAGCGGACTTCGAGATGTTGCTGGACTTCAATCGTGACTTGGGGTACAAGGTGCTTTGGGCGGTCGTAAAGTTGCTGTGCGAGCGTCTGCGCATTACCAACGACAACCTCCGCTCCTTCTTGGCCATGTCGATGTTCTAGCCCCACCACACCACCACACCGCCCGACGGTCCCGCCCAGCACCACCCCCCACCCGACGGTCCCGCCCAGCACCACCCCCCACCCGACGGTCCCCTACCACCTGCCCACCCATCCCGACGGTCCCACTCCCCTCACCAGCCCTTCCCGCGGTCGAGGCGGTCGGTCCGTCCTCGATCGTCCTCTCTTCCTCCCATCTGCCCCACTGCCCGCCCTACCCCCTCCTCCCCTCCACGACGAATTCCGCCCGATCAGCCGCCGCAAACACATCGTCGGCGACGCGCCGCACGTCGTCGCTGGTGACCGATCGCAGGTCCGCGGCGAGCGATGGCAGCGACGACAGGCCGCCGTGGGTCCACGCCTCAAGGATCTCGCCCGCAACGGCATGGGCACTCTGCAACCGAAGCTGCAACGCACCAGCTGCATAGTTCCTCGCGCGTTCGATCTCGGATTCGGGAATCGGGTTCGCGCCCGCAGCGGCGAGTTCCTCTAGCATGGCGCTACGGGCCTCCTCCTCGCGCTCCGGCGATGTGGCGATATAGGCGAGCACGGCACCGACATCGCGCTTCAGCCAGGGCATGGCTGAAACCGTGTACGCCAACGAGCGCCGTTCCCTCAGTTCCTCGAAGAGCCTCCCGGCGAGGCCGCTCAGGAGGGAGCCGGTCACGATGAGGGGGAACCTGTCCGGCGAGCCGTACGGGCTCGTGCGGAATGCCATGGCAATCGCCGACTGGGACTTGTCCCGCTTTTCCCTCCCGCGGCCGGGAGCCCATTTCACGTTCAGCCGTTCGTCGTGGTGCTCAACGGCCGACCCGGGCCACCGCTCGAACGCCCCCCGCAGGCCGTCGAGCATCGCTTGGGCTTCGAGATCCCCCACGGCGACGACGGTCATGCGGCGACTCCGCAGCTGCGAGGCCCACTCGTGCACCAGGGCGTCGTCGAGACGACTCACCCCATCGGGGTCACCCAGGGTGGGAAGGCCGTATGCCGAATCGGGAAACGCCTGTGCCAGGACCCGGCGAATCGGGTAGCCGTACATGTCGTCGCGCTGCCGGGCCGCGTCGCTAGCCTGGAGGGCACGCTCGACGTGCAGCTCTTCCCGTTCCAGCGTCGCCTCGAGCGCAACCCGGCAAAGCAGCTCAGCCGCTTCCGCCAGCGCGTCCGCGCGTACCGTCATGCCCCACCCCACTACGTCGAGCGACACCGACGGAACCACAGTCCCTCCGAGCATTTCGGCGGCCAGCGCGATTTGTTCGGACGTCAATCCCGCCGCCCCGCGAACGGCGGTTCGCACGAGCAGCGCCGATACGCCTGCCGTCTGGCTCGACTCCTTCGCACGAAGGCCCAGAACGTACGCACCGACGAACACGAGTCCCGCCCCGCGTTTGGGTCGGACGAGCAGATCCGCCCCGGGCAATGCCAGGTGTGTCACTTCGCCGATCTCATCAACACCGGCCGTCTGCGAAGCGGAGACGCTACGCGACACGATCTTGGGCAGTGTGACCCTGTCCAACGAGGTGGCGATGGAAGACTTCGAGGACACGGGCGTGGGCGGGGGCGGGGGCGGGGGCCACTCAGCCCCCTCGAGCCGCGTGTGGAGACCGTTCCCGCCGTAGATGACCGCTGATGGGTCTTGAGCCTTGAGGTGTTTTTCAGCCGCGGCGCGGACCTCGTCGGCGGTCACGTCGGACACCTGGCGATAGAACCGGTTCGCGAGTGACAGGCCGCCCAGCGCCTCACAGTCCGCCCACAACGTGGCACGGCCGTCCATGGACTCTAGGCGGCGCGACCACTGCATCCGCATGAGGGAGCTGGCGCGCTCGATATCGCCAGCATCCGGGCCCCCACCCCCGCCCCCCCCCCCACCCCCGGC
>JADFPO010000191.1 GCA_022562295.1 Gemmatimonadota bacterium | reverse complement strand
CAAGAGTTTCTCCCGCCCGCTGTGTCGCTACGGATCGCGGTCGTCCGCCGCCCCGATTGCCAGGCACCCCGCCCGAGTAAAGGGCGCCGCCGTGAGGCTGGGCGATCTTCGGCGGCTTGCTGTCGAGACTACTCAACGCGCTTCTCCTGGCTCTGCCGGCGGGCGGCTCGCAATCCCTCCTCATACAAGGAGGGGGCGCGTTTGGGGGCGCGTTTGTCGCGACAAAGTGCGACATCCATGTCGTTCATTCGTGGCACCGACGCCCGAAATCCCTCAAGAAACCGACAAATTGTTGTTTTTCGCTCACCCCCTGGCCCGAATGGGGTTCAGGGGGTCGCGGGTTCAAATCCCGCCGTCCCGACTCGTAAATCCCCCGGAAACTATAGGGTTTCCTACGTTTCACAGTGTGACACGCTTCCCCCTGGACTAGTTTGTGGACTAGGTTTTTGTCACTCACTAGTCACCCACCTGCAGTTTCGTGACCTCGCTCGCCACCTTGTACATCGTCTCCTCCCCGGCGGGCGCGTCCGGCGTACTTCAGACAGAGTTGAAATCGCTAGCCGTGCCGGATGCCAGCTTTGCCATATCTCCTTGAGTCCGGCGTGAGCCGCCGGTATCATAGCGATGGGGAAAGACGGGTCGAGACTCTTCAGCCCTAGACGGGGGTCAAGCATGTTTTACCGTCCTGCCATGATCGTGTGGTCAATACTCCTCACCGTGCTGGTTACCCCGGGTGCGGGTGTGAAGGCGCAAGGTCGACTTCCCTCCACCGGTTTCGAAGTGGGTCAGCCGTTTCCAGCCATCGCCCTCCCGGCGTTGGAGGATGGCCGGCCGGCTTCGATGGCGGACTTCAAGGGGAAAAAGCTGCTGCTCCACGTTTTCGCGTCGTGGTGAGCGGGTTGCCGCGTACACGTGCCCGGGTGGCACGAAGCAACCAAGGACTTACAGAACGACGGCAAGCTGCAGATGGTCGGGATCATTCAGGAGCAACACCCCGATCGTGCGCGGCTCTTCATGCAGTGGAAGCGGATGGGCTGGCCCATTCTCGTGGACTCGTACAACCTCCTCGAGGTCCCGGTGGTGCCCATCACGCTCGCCGTGGACGAACATGGTGTGATTCGTCAGATCAATCCTCCGCGAGGTGATGTCGAGCGGTTAGAGCGCACATTCTTGTCTCAGACTTTCGACCCGCCCGCGCAATCCACGGGAGCACCGGTTGCGCCCGACCTGATTGCTTTAAAACCTCCCGCACGATCGGGAGACGCCGCCGCGTGGAAACAGTACGGCGATGCGCTCGCGGTCTGGGGTGGGGCGCCGCGTCGAGATGATGCCATCTCGGCGTACGGGGCGGCAGTTCGCTCCGACGCCGAAGACGCGATGGCCCAGTTCCGCTTGGGCGTTGCGTTTCGGATGCGCTACGATTCGGACGCGCGCCGCGAGGGGGACTTTAGGGCGGCTGTGGAGCGATGGACGCAGGCGCTCGACATCAATCCCAACCAATACATCTTCCGGCGCCGGATTCAGCAGTATGGCCCAAGGCTCGACAAGCCGTATCCGTTTTACGACTGGGTCAATACGGCGCGAGCCGAGCTGGAGGCGCGTGGCGAGGTACCCTCACCGCTCGTGGTCGAGCCGCGTGGTGCAGAGTTTGCACAACCCGCCAGGACGTTCACGGCGTCATCGGCTCCGGAGGATGAGCCCGATCCGCGCGGCCGAGTGCTTCGGGATGAAGGACAATTCATAACTGTCGAAATCATTGCCGTCCCACCCGTGATCGAGCCGGGTGCGACGACGCGCTTCCATGTCGTGTTCCGCCCGGTACTGCAGAACTTGTCTCACTGGAACAACGAGGCGGAGGAACTCGCGTTTTGGATCGATCCGCCCCGGGGCTGGGAAGTCGAGCAGCGTTACCTCACGCTCGCAATTCCTCCGGAAGCGGTCAGTCAAGAGACGCGAACACTCGAAGTGGAAGTTCGCGCCCCAGAGAGTATTCGATTTGGGCGAAACATGAGCATTCCGGCATACGCCCTTTATTACGTTTGCGAAGATGTAAACGGCGTGTGCATGTACAGGCGCCAGGATGTCGAGTTGCAGGTCGCCGTGAGGAGGCAATAGTTCCATACTGACGCGGCGCGACATCCGCTAGGTAGTTCCAGGAAACCCTCAAACCGATTTCTGCGGGACCCCCGACTCCCGACCCACTGGACAACGGTCAGGCACGCACCAGACCCGGGGCTCCCTGGCAAACTGGCACCCGCATTTACACCTGCTCGTCACCGATGGCGGATTCCGGGCGGACGGCACGTTCGTGCCGTTGCTGCTGCACGATGTCACAACACTCACCGAGGCCTCGAGAGCTTGGCGGTGATCTTCACGGTTTCCTCCGCGCTCGGCAGCTCGCGATTGGGGCCGGTCACGGAACAGGCCCGGGAAGGACCACCACTTATCGAGCAGGCTGCCAGGCTGGAAAGTGCGCGCCTCCATCCACCAGTTTGCGCAGGTTTTGCCCGTTGATCCCGATTATATAAACGGCCTCCTCACCCTCGGCACCGGACACAAACGTGAGCCAGCTACCGTCGGGCGACCAGGAAAGTTCCATCCACCCTCTTCCTTTGACCTCTGTGAGTCGCTGCGTGTTCTTCCCGTTGGCATCCATCAGGCGAAGCTCGGTCTTGCCGTCTGCGCTGGCGAAGTATGCGATTTGCGATCCATCCGGCGACCGGACAGGGTTCGATTCATTCTCGGGACTGTTCGTCAAGTTGACTTCATCCTTCCCATCCGGAGCGATTAGAAACAGATCAACGTTGGCGCGCCGGTACCCCACGAAAAGCAGGTGCTCGCCATCAGGCGACCAGGTAGGGCTCTTTCACGCGCCGGGCGCCAGCGCGCCGGATCAGCCTCGATCCGCTTCAGCAGCTTCTCATATTCCTCCGGCGTCAGCATCCCGCGGATCACCGGTAACTCCTCCGGCCGGATCGGTGGTCGGGGCTATTCGGTCGTATCCATGAAGAACCTCCCCCGTGAGTTGCCGGGCAGGTTACGAGGTAGGTGTCAACAAAGCATCAACGCTTGCGGGGTCGTGTACCGCGCCACATCGTAATGGTTAACGGTGGCCTATGGCTGGCCCCGCCGCCGCAGTAGACGCCCCGTGTCCAAGGACGAGAGCACCATGCATCCTACGCTCGCAATACGCACGGCTACCCTGGCCTCGGCGCTGGTTGCAGCACTCGGCAGCAGCAGCACCGCTCACGCGCAGGCCGTGGCCGGTGGCACCATGACGTTCGCCCTGACCGGGGACGCCATCATTAGCCGCAGGCTGTCACCGTATAAAGAATCCGAATTCATTCGGCTGATCGAGGTGATACGGAGCGCCGACGTCGCGTTCACCAACCTGGAAATTCTCTTCCGAACTCCCGGCGATGGCTATCCCGCAGCTCACAGTGGCGGTACCTGGATGACTGCCGAGCCGGTGATGGCAAAGGAACTGACGTGGGCCGGGTTCGACCTCGTGAGCCGAGCGAACAACCACACGATGGACTACATGGCAGGTGGCTTACGCTCCACCAGCCGCGTCCTGGACGAGGCCGGCCTAGTGCATGCTGGGGCGGGAGAGAACTTGGCGGAGGCCCGATCACCCGCATACATCGAGACCGCTGGCGGCCGCGTAGCCCTCATCTCGGTAGCGTCGACCTTCTCGGACGAGGATCGTGCCGGTCCGCAACGCGGAGACACGCGAGGGCGACCCGGCCTGAGCCCGCTTCGCTACAACACACGCTACGAGGTGACCGGCGAGGCGATGAACGCCTTACGCGAGGCAGGCAGGGCGGCAGGTTTCACCAACCTGCAGGACAGCGACACCATGCGTTTCCTCGGCACGCAATTCGTAGTGGGCGACGAACCCGGACGTCACACCAGCGTCAACACGATGGACATGGCACAGATAGTAGCAGTTGTGAGGGACGCTAAACGTCAGGCGGACTGGGTGATCGTCACCAGCCACTCGCACGAGAGCGACGGCTCGCGGGAAATCCCCGCCGAGTTTCTCGTGGAGTTCACTCACGCAGTGGTGGATGCCGGAGCCGACATCTTTATTGGGCACGGCCCCCACGTCATGCGGGGGATAGAGATCTACCATGGCAAACCGATCTTCTATTCACTCGCCAACTTCATCTTTCAGAACGAAACCATCCGTTTCTTACCAGGAGACATGTACGAGCGGTACGGGTTGGACGCCGATGCTTTGCCAGGAGAGTTGCAAGACACGCGCATCGGCAGCAGCCGGAGCGGCGGCTTTCCGGGTAACCCGGACTACTGGGAGAGCGTGGTCGCCGTGCCGCAATTCACGAACGGCGCTCTGGTGGAGATTATTCTACACCCTGTAACGCTCGGCCACGGCAAACCGCGAGCGCAGCGCGGCCGACCGGTACTGGCCGATGACGATGCGGGCCGCCGTATCATTGAACGCGTCCGCGATTTGTCCCGAGCCTTCGGGGTGAACGTGCAATACGACGAGCGGCGCAACGTGGGGGTGATCAGGCCGTAGGACACGCTAGGCGCCAGGAGCCGGATCAGCCCCAGTACAGGACGATGGGAGTCGTTTTGTCCCCGTCGAGCGCGCGGCCAACTGCCGCGACGTCCGAGACATACATCGACATCGGGACGTCTGGCCTAGCCGAAACGTTCACAGCACCGGGGATATGACTGACCGCGAACTCCCGGAACGGGCGGACGTCGAACACCACGGCGCTCTTTTCGGCCAGAATTCGGCGCAGCTCCTGCGTTGAAACCTCGGCGGTGGGCTCTCCAGTTTCTCCCAAGACAGCGTCGAAGATGTTCACAATCCGCTGACTGCTGACCGTCGTCGCGCCGCCGACGAGCAGTAGCCCAGCTGCGAGCACGGCCCCAAATCTGAGATCTCTCGTCAT